>CAVRRT010000056.1:0-29112 GCA_963723305.1 uncultured Pseudomonadota bacterium | reverse complement strand
GCCAAAACAGCGGCCGTGGCACGAGCGCGGATTTCAGCGACGAGACGAGGCATGAACGTCGAACCGGGGACTCAACACTATAACTTCTGCCGCCGCAACCCGCCAATTCTGGCGCGCGCCGTGCTATGAACCCAGGCTTCAAATGTCTCGGATCACTCCCGAAGAAGTTCGCGAGTTGGCGACCCTGGCGCGGTTGGCGCTCACCGAGCCGGAGATCGCGCGGATGACCGGCGATCTGGACGCCATCCTGGATTACGTCGATGCGATGCGTGAGCTCGACACCACGGGCGTCGAGCCGATGACGCACGCGGTTCCCTTCGACTGCCCGCTGCGGGCCGACCAGACGGCGCCCTCGCTCTCCGTCGAAGAGGCGCTGGCCAACGCCCCCCGGCGCGAGGCCAGCTTCTTTCAGGTGCCGCGCATCGTCCCCGGGCCGGGCGGCGCCTCGGGCGGCGAGAGGGACGACGAGTCGTGATCGACGTGCGGGGCGCGAGCCTGGTGGCGATCGCCGACGGGGTCCGCGCCGGGGCCCTGGGGGCGCGCGAGGTGACCGAGCAGTTCCTCGATCGGGTTTCCCGGTTGGACGGTCCGCTCGGTTGCTTCCTGAAGGTCGACGTCGAGGGTGCGCGCCGCCGGGCCGACGCGGTCGACGCCGCGCGCAAGGCGGGGCGCGATCCGGGGCCGCTGGCCGGCGCGCCGATCGGGATCAAGGACATCTTTTGCACGCGCGGGATCGAGACCACCTGCGCCTCCAAGATCTTGCGCGGGTTCATCCCCCCCTACGAGTCGACGGTGACGGCGCGGCTGGAGGCGGCCGGCGCGGTCGCGCTCGGCAAGCTGAACATGGACGAGTTCGCCATGGGCTCCTCGACCGAGAACAGCGCCTTCAAGCCGACGCGCAACCCCTGGTCGACGGCGCACGTGCCGGGCGGGTCGTCGGGCGGCTCGGCGGCGGCGGTGGCGGCCTCGCTCTGCGCGGGCGCGACCGGAACCGACACCGGCGGCTCGATAAGACAGCCGGCCGCGCTCTGCGGCGTGGTGGGGATGAAGCCGACCTACGGGCGCGTCTCCCGTTACGGGGTGGTCGCCTTCGCCTCCTCGCTCGATCACCCGGGGCCGTTCGGCCGCACCGTCGAGGATGCGGCGGCGCTGCTGGAGGTCATGGCCGGCGTCGATCCGCTCGACGCCACCTCGATTCCGGCGGCGGTCGGCGCCTACCGGCACGCGGCGCGCGCGGGCAAGGAGGGTCTCGCCGGCGTGCTGCTCGGCGTGCCGAACGAATACTTCCAGCCCGGCATGGACCCCGAGATCGAGGCCGCGGTGCGCGCCGCGCTCGACGAGCTCGGCCGGGCGGGGGCCAAGATCGTCCCCGTCTCGTTGCCGCACACCAAGTACGCCATCGCCACCTACTACCTCATCTGCACCGCCGAGGCCTCGTCGAACCTGGCGCGCTATGACGGCGTCCGCTTCGGCCACCGCGCGGCGGGCGTGAAGTCGCTCGAGGAGCTCTACACCAAGACGCGTGGCGAAGGGTTCGGCACCGAGCCCAAGCGGCGCATCATGCTCGGCGCCTACGTGCTGCGCGCCGGCTACTACGAGGCCTACTACGGCAAGGCGCTGCGCGCGCGCCGCAAGATCGCCGACGACTTCGCGGCGGCGTTCTCGGCCTGCGACGCCATCGTCACGCCCACTTCGCCGGTGCCGGCGTTCAAGTTCGGCGAGCGGATCGGCGATCCGCTGCAGATGTACCTGGCCGACATCCTGACGGTGGCGCCGAACCTGGCCGGCATCCCGGCGCTGTCGCAGCCCTGCGGCTTCACCAGGTCCGGGTTGCCCATCGGCCTGCAGATCATCGGCCCCGCGCTGGGCGAGGAGATCTGCTTCCGGGTCGGCGGCGCCTACGAGTCGCGCACCGACTGGCACACGCGCCTTCCGCCGGAGGTGATGTGATGGGCGAGCCGATCGGCAAGACGGACTGGGAGACGGTCATCGGCCTCGAGGTTCACGTCCAGCTGGCGACGCGGTCGAAGATCTTCTCCTGGTCGTCGGCGGCCTTCGGCGCCGAACCGAACTCGGCGACCGATCCGGTCTGCCTCGGCATGCCGGGGACACTGCCGGTGCTCAACCGCTCCGCCGTCGAGTCGGCGGTGCGCCTGGGGATGGCGGCCGGTTGCAAGATCCGCACGCGCTGCCGGTTCGCGCGCAAGCACTACTTTTATCCCGATCTCCCCAAGGGGTTTCAGATCTCGCAGTTCGACGAGCCGATCTGCGAGGGGGGCGAGATCAGGTTCCGCCTGCGGGGCGAAGCGCGCGCCATCCGCCTGGTGCGCATCCACATGGAAGAGGACGCCGGAAAGAACCTGCACGCGGCGGCCGGCGTCAGCTTCGTCGACTACAACCGGGCCGGCGTTCCGCTGTGCGAGATCGTGAGCGAGCCCGACGTGCGCTCGGCCGAGGAGGCCGCGGAGTACGTGCGGGCGGTGCGGACGCTGGTCCGCTACCTCGGCATCGGCGACGGCAACATGGAAGAGGGGTCGCTCCGCTGCGACGCCAACGTCTCGCTGCGGCCGCGCGGCTCGGAGAAGTACGGCACCAAGACCGAGATCAAGAACATGAACTCGTTCAAGAACGTGCGCGACGCCATCGAGCACGAGGTCAAGCGGCAGGCGGCGGCTCTCGATCGGGGCGAGCGGATCATTCAAGAGACGCGCCTGTGGGACGCGGCGCGCGGCGTGACGCAGGCGATGCGCTCCAAGGAGCAGGCGCACGACTACCGCTACTTCCCCGAGCCGGATCTGCCGCCCCTGGTGGTGACCGAGCTCGAACAGGTCGTGCTGCGGGCCAGTCTCCCCGAGCTGCCGGAAGACCGCTTCGCCCGCTACGTCAGCGAGGGGCTCTCGCCGCAGGACGCGGGGGTGCTGGTCGCCGATCGCGAGACCGCCGCCTACTTCGACGCCACGGTTGCCGCCGGCGCGCCGGCCAAGCGCGCCGCCAACTGGCTGATCAATGAGCTGCTCGCGCGCGTCGACGATCCGCGCAAGCTGGGGGAAGCCGACTGTCCGGTGCCGCCGGCGGCGCTCGCCGAGCTGGTGAGGTTGGTCGAGGACGGGACGCTTTCGGGCAAGCTCGGCAAGGAGGTCTTCGCCAAGATGTGGGCCGAGCGACGCGCAGCCAAGGAGATCGTCGCCGCCGAAGGGCTGGCCCAGGTCTCCGACGGCGGCGCGCTGGAAGAGGCCTGCCAGCGGGTCGTGGCTGCCCACCCCGACGAAGCCGGTCGCTTCAAGTCGAACCCCAAGCTGATGGGATTCTTCGTGGGCGCCGTCATGAAAGAGACCGGCGGCAAGGGCAACCCCAAGACCGTCAACGAGATCCTGCGCCGACTGCTCGGCTAGCGAAATCCTTGCTGGCCCTGATTAGCGAAGGGTGATCGCGGTGGAAACGCCTTGAAAGGTATTTCCCGCGAGAGTGCTATCGCCGATGTGGATTCCGTTGGCGTCGTCGAAAATGTTCATGCCGATCGGCCGCAGATCGACGTGCAGCACAATTTCACTCGCGACACGCTCGTGGGCGAAGAGAACGAGACGATCGTCGTCGGCCAACATGGTGACAGCATTCGGTCGTGCGGCGTCCGGGGTAGTGACGATTCGAAGAAAACCAGATTGGGTTCCGAGATATTGGTTGTGGCGAATGTTGATGCCGACTGAAGCCAGCGGCGGTTGAGCTGTTAGGTCGATCTTGATGGGTGAACCGCTGACGGCAAGAACGAGCTGGTCAGCCCACGAAAGAAGCGCGACACAATCGACCATTCGATTGCTGCCCCAGAAGACAGTCACGCAGCCTTCCCTTGCCAGTTAGCTGGAGCCTGCCAACCCACCTGTTCGAAGGTTTGATTCCCGACCGTCGGCGCCCGACGCTGGGGTCGAGGGGGTAGGGGTAACTGGACGGGGAAGAGAGCCCTCGGGTCCACGTGCCCCCGAGCGTCGAGGCGCGCGAGCTCTTCTGAAGATAGGCGGAGCCACAGCGGATCCATCAAGTCGCGGATCTGGTCAGCCATGGGGTTCGAGTCCGCGTCGAGTTCGAGCATCAGCCGTTCGAGGGCGAGGTACAGATCTAGCGTTTTCATTCGGGCCAGACCTGTTTCCAAGAGGGCCTTGTGGCGGCAAGCGAGCTCTCATAGATCTCCAAGGAGACATCGCGAGCGGGCTCCACGAATGCGTGCCGATCTGGTCTGGCCGGGTCCGGCCTAATCGAGAGGTCGTTTAGGTGGATCGGCGCCTCCTCGATCGAGTAGATCCTATCCCCACTCGGACCCGTTGAACCGCCGGCTAGTCCACGCGGACGGCGATGATTAGGAACGTTCCAAACTGTTCCAGGCGCGACGGACATCCCGCCGGTCGCAGGATGCACCAAGCCATCGGACGACGGTTGGATGTCAGCGGGCACGCGCACGCCTAGAGACCAAGCCGAACGGCCCACGACCGGAAGCGCGTCGACGTCCGCCCGCATCGCCCTAAAATAGTCCACGTCGCCAGTATACCTCTGCTTGACAGACGGCCGCCGATCTCTAGACTACGCCGCTCCCGGAGGGTCCAGTCAGATGTACGCCGTCATTGCTTCAGGTGGAAAACAGTACCGCGTCGCCGAGGGTGAAACCCTGCGCGTGGAGAAACTCGTCGGTCCGGCCGGCACCAAGGTGACCTTCGGGCCACTTCTCTTCGCCGACGACGGCGGCGGGGTCGAGGTCGGCAAGCCGACCGTCGCCGGCGTCACCGTCGAGGCGGAGATCGTCGAGCAGGGGCTTGGCAAGAAGATCGTCATCTTCAAGTACAAGCGGCGCAAGAGCTATCGTCGCAAGACGGGGCACCGCCAGCCGTTCACCTCGCTCAAGATCACCGCCATTCGCGCGGGCGCCGCCGGCACTGCCGAGGCAAAGGCCTAGTCATGGCGCACAAAAAAGGTCAGGGCAGCTCCCGCAACGGTCGCGACTCGCAGTCGCAGCGCCGGGGCATCAAGCGTCACGCTGGGCAGGAAGTCCTCGCCGGCAACATCCTGGTTCGCCAGGTCGGCACCGTCATCCACGCCGGCCCGAACGTCGGGATGGGCCGTGACTTCACGCTGTTCGCGCTCAAGACCGGCCAGGTGAAGTACGTCAAGTCCGGCAAGCGCACGGTCGTCAGCATCGTCGCGGCCGCGGCGGCCGCGGCGGCTGCAGCGACCGCCTGAGCGCGGGCGCGGGTTCGCCAAGGGCGCAGTAGGAAAAAGCGCCCGTGCACTTCATCGACGAGGTCGTCATCCGCGTGCGCGCGGGCGACGGCGGCAAGGGCGCGGTCGCCTTCCGGCGCGAGAAGTTCGTCCCCAAGGGCGGGCCCTCCGGCGGCGATGGTGGCGACGGCGGCAGCGTCGTGCTGGTCGTCGACGAGGGCCTGTCGACGCTGCTCGACTTTCGCTACAAGAGCGAGTTCCAGGCCCCCACCGGCCAGTCGGGGGCCAACAAGGACCGCTACGGGCGCGCCGGCGAGGACGTGATCCTGCGCGTCCCGCCCGGCACGCAAGTGTTCGACGCCGCGACCGGCGCGCTCATCTGCGACCTGCAGACGAACGGCCAGCGCTTCGTCGCCGCGCAGGGGGGCAAAGGGGGGCGCGGGAACATGCACTTCGCCACCTCGACCGATCGCGCGCCCCGCCGCTCGGAGCCGGGGACGCCGGCCGAGGAGCGCCAGATCCGGCTCGAGCTCAAGCTTTTGGCCGACGTCGGGTTGCTGGGGTTCCCCAACGTCGGCAAGTCGTCGCTCATCGCGCGCATCTCGGCCGCGCGGCCGAAGATCGCCGACTACCCCTTCACCACGCTGGTCCCCAACCTGGGCACGGTCGGGCTCTCCAACGAGCGGAGCTTCGTCGTCGCCGACATCCCGGGCCTCATCGAGGGGGCGCACGCGGGGGCCGGGCTCGGCGACCGGTTCCTGCGGCACCTCGAGCGGACGCGCCTCCTCGTCCACCTCCTCGACCCGAGCGCGGGCGAAGGGACGGAACGAACGCCGCTCCGGGACTTCGAGTCGACCAACCGCGAGCTCATGCTCTACGATCCCGCGCTCGCCGCGCGGCAGCAGATCGTGGCCGTCAACAAGATCGATCTCCCCGACGTCCGCAAGAAGCTGGCCGCGATCGGGCGCCCGTTCGAACGTCGCGGGATCGCGGTGCACGCCATCAGCGCCGCCACCGGCGAGGGGGTGGGGGAGCTCCTGGAGGCCATCTGGCGAGCGCTGCCGTCGCGCAGGGCTGCCGCTTCCGAGCTCGACCCGCCTCGACCGGCGACGGTCGAGACTTAGGTTCCAAAGGCGTCCGCGCGGGCCTTTTCAAGGGGTGGGCCCTGCGCGCGGAGGCACCGGAACGGGGAGGTGAGTCGAGATTAGGACCGAGTCGGACCGAGGTTGTGGAAAACGCAGAAAAGCCGAAGATTGACCGCACTTGCGGCTCCTGATATAGAAATGCGGCTTCAAAGCTGCTCCGCTCTTCGGGTCTCCCCAATACGCCCCTTCCAACGCCTGACGGAGTTACGACATGACATCGCTGCGGACCGTTTTTTCGCGTGGGGCGTACCGCGCCCTGGGGGTATTGGTGCTTTCGTGTGTACTGGGCTCGACCGCGCAGGCAGCAGATCCGGCACCGGCCGCGCCCGCCGCACCCGTGGCGCCGACACCGACGGGCGCGCCGCCCGCGCCGGCTGAGGCGACCGCCGCGCCAGCGGCCGGTGGCGCCGGCGCCGACCAGGGGGCGTACACCGTGCGGCTCCGCTCGCTGGAGAAGAACGTCAACGAGCTCAAGGAGCAGATCTTCCGCACCAAGGCGCGGCTCAACCTGCTCAAGGAGACCGTGCTCGGCGGCGTCATCGGCGCCTCGCGCGCGATCATCCACCACAAGAACGAGATGGGGAGCTCCTTCCGGCTGGTGAAGGCGGCCTACGCCCTCGACGGCGTACAGATCTACGCCAAGGCCGACGACAGCGGCGCGCTGGCCGAGATGACGGACTTCGACATCTACAACGGGGCGATTCAGCCCGGGTCGCACACCCTCTCGGTCGCGCTCACCTACCAGGGGAACGGCTTCGGCGTGTTCAGCTACCTCAAGGGGTACAAGTTCAACGTCAAGTCGAGCCACACGTTCGTGGCAGGCGACTCGAAGACCACCAACATCACGGTGGTCGGGTACGAGAAGGGGAACATCACCACGCAACTTTCGGACAAGCCGGCCGTCGACTTTCGCGTGAACGTCATCTCAGCTGGCGAGGGCGGGGCGACGGCGGCGGCTGCGCCGGCCAAGAAATAGCTCAGCGCGTGGGTGGATGAGACAAGGGGAGGCTTCATATTGCAGTAACCGCCGCTCGCGTTCAGCGATCGGAGCCAATTGGGGCCTCGCCGCGGCATTCGCGCTGGGCATCGTGGGCGCCGGCGGGCTTGGCGGCCGCGTCGCGCGCGCCGACGAGGTCGACGACACCGTCAAGAAGCTGATCGACCTCGACCAGCGCGTCCACTTGATGCTGCTGGAGTTCAAGGAGGCGCCGCCGCCGGCGCCCGACGCGGCGGATCGCCGCGTGCTGGACGCGCAGGTGCAGCTCTCCGTGAAGAACTACGACGAGGCGGCGACGATCGCGCTCGACGTCGTCGAGAAGTACCCCAAGACGCGCGCCTATGACGACGCGCTCTATCTGCTGGGCGAGGCGCTGTTCCAGGGACGCGACTACTACTCGGCGCGCCACTACCTCCAGGAGGCGGTGGCCAAGAACAACGGATCCAAGGCCGAGCAGCAGGCGCTGCAGCGGTTGGTGGAGGTCGCGCTGCGGACGGGCGACTACGAGAACGTCGACATCTATCTCAAGCGCCTGGAGAACCTGCCGCCGTCGGCGGTGGAGCCGAGCGTCCCCTACGTTCGCGGCAAATATCTCTACTTCCGCGAGCGGCCCGACGACGCGGCGGCGGTGTTCGCCTCGATCCCCGCCACCAACCCCTACTACTTTCAGGCGCGCTATTTTCTGGCGACGATCCTGGTCAAGCGCGGCGATCTCGCGGGCGCCTCGACCGCCTTCGATGATCTGCTCAAGCAGCAGCCGCCCGACGACACCGCCAAGGACATTCAGGATCTGGCGCGGCTGGCGATCGCCCGAATCTTTTACGAGCGGTCGCAGTTCGACAAGGCGATCGAGGTCTACCTGGCGGTGCCGCGCCAGTCGCGCTACTGGTCGGAGGCGCTGCGCGAGCAGGCCTGGACCTACATCAAGGCCAAGGACTGGCAGCGGGCCTACCGGTCGGTGAACCTCTTGCTGCTTTACGATCCGGATACCGCCGACGCGCCCGATCTGCGTCTGCTCGAGGGGAACCTCGAGCTGCGGATGAACAACTTCTATCTGGCCAGCGACGAGTTCAGCAAGGTCCGCGACGAGTTCGAGCCGATCCACCGGCAGCTCCAGCAGGTCATCGTCAAGTCGCAGACCGATCCGGCCTACTTCGACTCGCTGGTCGGCAAGAGCCTCGACAAGTTCGACATTGGCGTGTTCGTCCCGCCGACGGCCGCCAAGTGGGTGAAGGCGGAGCCGGACGTGGCCCGCATGATGTCGCTGGCCAGCGACGTCGGCGAGATGCAGCGCGATCTCGTCGACAGCCAGAAGCTGGTGGAACGAATCGAGCACGTCATGCAGGGGACGGGGCGGGTGGGAATCTTCCCCGACCTGGCGGCCGCGCGCAGCAGGTCGGTCGAGGCGATGAACCAGCTGGTCGGCACGCGTGAGAAGTTCGAGCAGAAGATCCGGGCCATCATCGATCCGGTGTTGACGCCGGACGAGCGCAGGCAGCTCGACCAGCTGGCCATCCTCCGCGACGGTTACAGCCGGCAGACCAACAACCTCCCCACGACCGACGAGGGGCTCCAGCAGGAGGAGCACTCGATGAAGGATCGCTTTGGGGATCTCGACAAGCAGGTCTCGGAGATGAACGTCGAGATCCAGGCGCTGGAGGCGCAGCTGGTCGCGCTCGAGCAGTACTACCGGGTGTCGCGCTCGGAGCAGAAGATCCGCCCCGAGGACATCGAGGCGCCGGTGCGTGACATGCGCGCCACGATCGAAGACCTGCGGACGATGCACGACAAGTTGCGCGAGGAGATCGCCGACGCCACCCGCGACGCCGGCGCGGCCGGATCGACCGGGGAGGCTGATCGTGAGGCGGCGCAGAAGCTGGCCGGCGTGCTCGGCCAGGAGCTGGCGATTGAACGGCTGGCGGCGGCGCGTCTCAGCGGGGCCGACCGCGCGCAGGTCGATCGGGTCAACGACGTGCTCTCGCGCTGCGACGCCATTCAGACGCAGCTCGACGGCTTCGACCAGCGCGTGGATGGCCAAGCCACGGTCCGGCTGGCGACGGTGACCCGCTACCTGACCGCCGAGAAAGAGGAGCTGGCGCAGGCGGGCGACAAGCTGGGCTCGATCCTCGACGAGTCGAAGACGCTCGGCGGTGGCCTCGCTCAGGCGATGTTCACCAAGGTGGCCGACAAGTTTTACGACCTGGTGGTCCGCTCGGACGTCGGCATCATCGACGTCTCCTGGGGTCTCAAGGACCAGAAGACCCAGGCGGTCACCAAGCTCACCAACCTCAAGAATCTCGAGCTCAAAGCGCTCGATGAGGACTTCCGCAAGGTGCTGGAGGAGGACAAGTGAGGTCCGCGAAGCCGGTCTCGGCGAAGCCGGTCTCGGCGAAGCGAGTCTCGGCGAAGCCGGTCTCGGCGAGCCCCCGGGCCGCCGAGCCGCGGACCGCCGAGCCGCGGGCCGCCAAGCCGCGGTCGATGTCGCTGCGCCCGGTGGCGCTCGCCCTCGCCTGCTGCCTACTGACGGGGGTCACTGGCGCGTCACGCGCGGCCCGCGCCGCGAGCGCTGCACCGCCCGCCACGCCGACCACCGTCGATCCGCGTTTGCTCGACGACATGGCCAAGGACGTCCAGCACTTCGCCGAGATGGTCACCGAGTACCGGGGGACCGCGCGGGAGATCCTGAAGCGCACCTATCAGGAGAAGATCAAAGAGATCAACGCCAAGTACGACACCCAGATCGATCTCGACGACCGCGAGGCCCGCGACCGCAGGCGCGACGCGATCGCCATGTTCGAGGCGTTCCTGCTCAAGTACCCCAACGACAAGCGCTGGACGCCGGACGCCATGTTCCGCCTGGCCGAGCTCTACTACGAGAAGTCGGCCGAGGAGTACCTCGACGCTGACGAGGCGTACAAGAAGGCGATCGACAGCCCGAATCCCCCCACCACGCCGCCGCCGCGCGTCGACTACACGCCGACGATCAATCTCTACCGCCGCCTCCTGACCGAGTTCCCCAACTACCGGTTTCTCGACGCCACCTACTACCTGCTCGGCTTCTGCCTGGGCGAGATGGGCGAGGACGAGCAGGCCAAGCAGGCGCTGCTGGCGCTGGTCTGCTCGAACAAGTACAAGCCGCTCGACCCGCCAGCCCCGCCGCCGCCGGTGAAGATTGTCTCCAAGGGGTCCACGACCGGCAACGGCGCCAGTGACGACGAGGCTTACAAAGGCTGCGTCGCGGTGCGCAAGGACTCGAAGTTCCTTCCCGAGGCCTGGACGCGCGTCGGGGAGTTCCACTTCGACAGCCCGAGCGAGCTCAAGCTGGCCATCGCCGCCTTCCGCAAGGTCCTCACCTTCAAGGACTCCCCCTACTACGATCGCGCCCTTTACAAGCTCGCCTGGTCGTACTACCGCGACAACCGCTTCCCGGAGGCGGTGCGCGAGTTCGACAACCTGGTGAGGTTCGCCGACGCGCGCACGGCCGCCGGGCAGAAGGTCGGCTCCGACCTACGTCCCGAGGCCGTCCAGTACCTGGGCGTCAGCTTCGCCGAGCCCGACTGGGATGGCGACACCCTCCCCGACTCCATCACCGGCCTTCAGCGCGCGCTCGACTTCTACAAGGGACGCGAGAACGAGCCGCACGTGCGGGAGGTTTTCCAGCGCCTGGGCGACATCTACTTCGATCAGACGAAGTACGCCGACGCGATCGCGGTCTACAAGACGCTGCTGTCGAAGTGGCCGTACTACGTCGACGCGCCCAAGGTTCAGGATCGGATCGTCCACGCCTACGAGAAGGACCGCAACCTCGTGGCGGCCGCCAAGGAGCGTGAGGCGCTGGGACGGAACTACACCAAGGGGAGCGACTGGTACCAGCACAACCGCGACAACCCAGACGCGCTGGCGGCCGCCCAGGAGCTGGCCGAGGATGCGCTGCTCACGGCGGCCACCAACGTCCACGCCGCCGCGCAGGCCTGCAAGAACAAGTGGCAGGAGAATCAGAAGGACACCGGCAAGCTGGAGGAGTGCAAGAAGCTCTACGCCACGGCGGCCGATCTCTACGAGAAGTACCTGGCGGCCTACCCCAACTCGAAGCGCGTCTACGAGTTCTCCGCCTTCTACGCCGACGCGCTCTACTACTCCGGTCAGCTCCCGCAGGCCATCGCCGCCTACAAGACGGTGCGTGACTCGATCCTCGACAACAAGTACCAGGAAGACGCCGCCTTCCGGATGATCAAGGCCTACGAAGAGATCATCGCGGACATGAAGCAGCAGAAGAAGATCGAAGATCCGCCCATCCCCGACGAGAAGAACACCAAGCCGCCGGTGGTCGCCCTGCCGATGCCGGAGATCTACAAGAAGTACCTCGACGCCATCGATTGGTACGTCACCAACGTCAAGAACGATCGGATCCCCGACCTCAAGTACGCGGCGGCGGTCATCGTGCTGCGCTACCGCGACTGGCCGGGCGCGCGCGACCGCCTCACGGCGCTCACCGAGCAGTACTGCGGCACCAAGTCGGACGTCGGCTTCAAGGCCTACGACGCCATCCTGCAGACCTACTTCATCGACTACAGCGTCGAGGACGAGGAGCAGAAGGACTGCGCGCTCGGCAAGCTGCTCACCGTCGCCGACCAGTTCAGCGAGTCGGCCTGTGGCAAGGCGCCCGAGGCGAAGTCGTATCTGGCCCGCATCTCGCAGATCAAGTCGTCGGTGAAGACCACCATCATCACCAAGCGCCTCCAGCTGTCGATGGAGAACGAGGAGAAGGGGACGCACAAGGAATTGGTGATGTGCCAGTCGGGGCCGGGCGGCATCGCGCTCGTGACCGGCATCGCCGGCCCGTCGCCCACGGCCCAGGGCGGAAAGCCGGGCGAGAAACCGACGACACCGACGGGCCCGAGCAAGATTTCTACCGAGCTCGACGCCGGGCTGGCGCTCGACCTCATCGACATCGTGAACGCCAACCCCAAGGACCCGGGCGCCCCGACCGCGCTCAACAACGCCTGCGTCATCTACGAGAAGCTGTTCCAGTTCGGGCAGGCGACGAAGTGTTACGAGCGGCTCTACAAGGACTACCCGGACTCCGAGTGGGGCAAGGAGGCGCTCTGGAACTCCTCGCGCAACCACTACCGCTTCTTCGAGTTCGACCAGGCGGTCAAGGGCTACCTGACGGTCGCCCAGGATCCCAAGTTCGCCGGGTCGGAGCACCGCAAAGAGGCGCTCGGCCTCACCGCTTCGCTGCTGGACAACGACCAGCAGTACGGGCGGGCCGCCGAAATGTACAAGAAGTACTCCGACACGCTCGCGGACAAGCCAACGGACAGCGCGCAGGCCTACTTCTTTGCCTGCAACGCCTACGAGAAGGCCAAGGACACCGGGCGCCAGGTCACCTGCCTCAAGGACTTCATCAAGCGGTTCGACCGGCAGCAGGCCGCCGGCGAATACGTCGTGCAGGCTTACATGAAGCTGGCGGTGGTGGCCGAGACGAGCGCGAAGAACAAGAACGACGTCCTGGCCGCCTACAAGCGGGTGCGCGACGAGTTCATCAACCGCAAGCTGCCGGCCGCCACGCCGGCCGCCGGGTTCGCCGCCAAGGCCGACTTCATGATCATGGAGGAGAAGTTCAAGGCCTTCCAGAAGCAGGAGCTGAAGTTCGGCAGCAAGCCGGATCAGATCAAGAAGACCTTCGACTCCTTCACCAATGAGGCCAAGCAGCTCAACGAGGACTACCAGAAGATCTGGAACTACAAGGACGCGACCTGGACGCTGGCCTCGTTCCTGCGGACCGGCGACGTCTACTACGAGTTCGCGCAGAAGTTGATCAAGGCCGCCGACAACCCGCCCGACGATCTGAAGAAGCTGGCCCGCCAGGCGTGCAAGCTGAATCCGGACGACTGCGGCGTCGTCGAGGGGCAGTACAAAGACGCCATCTACCAGTTCGTCACGCCGATCGAGGACGAGGCCAAGAAGCGCTGGAAGGACACCCTCTCGCGCGCCTCGCAGCTCGGCGTCACCAACGACTACGTCAAGAAGGCGCGCGAGAACCTCTCCAAGTACCTGCCCGACGAGTTCCCGTTCATCAAAGACGAGCGCATCGGTCTGGAGTACCCGTGAGAAGGGAACCGAGTCTGCTTCGCCGCTGTCTCTATGCTGTGGTCCTGGCGACAGCGGGTCTCGCGGCGCCGAACGTGGCGCAGGCGCGGCGCGAGCCGCCGCCTGCCGTCATCCCCACGGAAGAGACGGCGCAGGCCGAGCAGCTCTTCAAACAGGGCCGCTACCCCGACGCCGTCGCCCAGGCCAAGCTCGCGCTCACCAAGAACGAGCGTTACACCCCCGCCATGCTGATCATGGCGAAGTCCTTCTACAAGCTCCACAAGTACGAGTGGATGAAGAAGCTCTGGGAGATGATGCAGGCCAACGGCGCCTCCAGCGCCGAGAAGGCCGAGATCTATCAGCTTCTGGCCTTTCTCGAGGTCGACCAGAAGAACGTCCCCGGGGCCATCGTCCTGTTCAAGCAGGCGACCGAGGCCAAGCCGGACGACGCCATGCTCTGGACCAACCTCGGAGCGCAGTACCTGACGGCCAAAAACTACGGCGAGGCGACCCCGGTCCTGGAAAAGGCGGTCAGCCTTCAACCGGGATTCGCCAAGGCTCATCTGAACCTGGGTGACGCCTACCGGGGGAACAAGGACTACGAAAAAGCTCAGGCGGAGTATCAGCACGCCCTACAGCTCTTTCCAAATTATGCCGACGCGGTGTTCAACCTTGGGATCCTCTACCTGGACGCGGACAAGATTCCGAACATGGATCTCTTCGCCAAAGAGAACACCGCGATTCAGTACCTCGAGAAGTACAAGCAGATGATGGGCGGAACGCTCGCTGCGTCCGACCCCGCGGACAGCTACATCACGGAGGCACAAGACAAGATAAAGAAAGAGGAAAAACGGCTCGACCGGATCAAGAAACAGCAGGAACGGGAGGCCGCACGCGCAGCCAAGAAGGCGGCCGACGACGCCAAGAAGGCGGGCGCGGCTGCTGGCCAACCGGGCGCTCCCGCCGCCCCCGCTCCCGCCCCCGCTCCCGCCGGAGCGGCACCGGGCCCGGCGCCCGCCGCCCCCCCCGTTGCGCCTGCCGCGCCCGCTGCGCCACCCCAGTAGTTGGAATCGAGGGACGACCTGATGCGACGACCCACCACCATCCTTTCAGCGTTCGCGCTGGCCGCACTGCTGGCCCCGGCCGCCGTGCGCGCGCAGACGCCCCCCTCGCCGCGAACCCCTCCTGCGCCCCCCGCCGCGGCCCCGGCGGCCGCGCCCGCTGCGCCCGGCGCTCCCAAGGTGAAGATCGAGCACGGTGCGGGCGGCAAGAAGATCTACAGGATCACGGACGAGATCCGGATCGAGGGCAAGATCCAGAAGCCCGAGGCTTTCTTTTTCTACCAGAAGTCGAGCATCAACTATGACTGGCAAGAGCTGAAGCAGGACTTCATCCCGAAGATCCTGGACAGCGTCTCGCGCTCACCGTTCTAGGAACAAAGTGGGAAAAGTCGGAAAAGTCGGAAAAGTCGGAAGAAAAGTCGGAAGAAGAGAAGGGAACTGACGAATGGCGACCCAGGCAGCGGCTCGACAAGCGCAGGTTGGATCGGCTCCCAAGCCCAAGATCCTCCGGATCGGGATCATTCAAGGCGGACGAATCGTCGAGGAACGGTTGGTCCGCAAGCGCGAAAACATCACCATCGGCCAGTCGGCCAAGAACATGTTCGTCGTGCCGTCGGAGGCGCTGCCGCGCAACTGGCTGCTGTTCGAGGCGAGCGGCAGCCAATACGTGGCGCACTTCTCGGACGGCATGGACGCGCGCATCGCCGTCGGCAACGAGATCATCTCGCTGTCGCAGCTCAAGCAGACCGGCAAGATTCAGAAGAAGGGGACCAGCTGGCCGCTCCCGCTCGACGAGCGCTCGCGCGGGAAGATCTCGCTGGCCGACATGACGATCCTGTTCCAGTTCGTCACGCCGCCCCCCCCGCAGCCGCGGCCGCAGCTCCCCGCCTCGGTGCGTGGCTCGCCGCTGACGGGCGTCGACTGGTTCTTCACCACCATCGCCGCGATCTCCTTCCTGCTGCACCTCACCCTCATCATCTACCTCCGCAACGTCGACTGGCCGCGCAAGCCTGACATCGAGGCGATCCCCGATCGCTTCGTGCAGATGGTGGTCAAGAAGCCGGAGGAGAAGAAGGCCGAGGAGAAGAAGCCGACCGAGGAGAAGAAGGCCGAGGAGAAGAAGCCGGAAAAGAAGAAGGGCGCTGACGAAGAGAAGAAAGCCGCGCCCAAGCACGAGCTGACCGAGGAAGAGAAGGCGAAGGCGGCCGAGGACAAGGCCCGCGCCGACGCCGAGCGCCGTGCCCGTCTGGCGGAGCAGGTGAAGTCGACGGGGCTCCTCAAGCTGCTCGGCGCCAAGGCCGACGGCGACGGGTCGATCGCCGACGTCCTCGGCAAGGGCGACGTCGACCGCGACCAGGAGAAGGCGTTCCAGGGCGTGGGCGGTGTCGGCGTGGCCCAGAACAACGACCAGCTGCGCGGCATCAAGTCGGGCGGCAGCGGCTCGGGGCGCGTGGCGAGCGTCGGCGGCCTGCGCGGCGGCGGCTCGATCGCCGGCGGCGGCACCGGCGCGGCGGCGACGGAGAAGAAGGTCTCCGGCGTCGTGAAGAGCGAAGCGCCGGCGGTTGACGGCGAGCTCGACCCGGCAATGGTCGCCAAAGAGGTGCGCTCGCGCCTCGGCGCGGTCAAAGCCTGTTACGAGCGCGCGCTCAAGCGCAACCCGAACCTCTCCGGCAAGATCATCATCCACTGGACGATCACCCAAGCCGGCACCGTGTCGGGCGTCGACGTCGAGACCGACACGCTCGGCGACGCCGAGGTGGCGAGCTGCATCAAGCTGCTGGTCTCCCACTGGCGCTTCCCGGCGCCCGCCGGCGGCTCGGTCGAGGTCTCATTCCCGTTCGTCTTCCAAGCCTCACAGTAGTTGGAGGGGCTGTCGCACGACAGCTCGGACGAGAGAATCGAGAGGTCAGACGAGAGCGACTGAAATTGAAGGAGAGAAAGGCGCAGAAGCACTTACAGAGGATATCTCGGCCGTTGACACACCTTCCTACCGTGCCTATAATCTCTACCGTTAATATAAGTATCTGATTTTCTTGCGTTTAATCAGCGATCTTGGTGGTTGCAGGGCGAAAGGACTGGCGCTGTGGTGAAAGCAAAGCTCTTACTCGGGACAATCTTCATCGGGAGCACTGTTTTTGCGCAAGGTCCTGCGCCCGCGCCGGCGCCGGCGCCCGGGACGCCGCCGGCAAGTGGATCGGTCGACCTCTCCGTCAAACAGCGCCCCACGCTGACGCCCGCCGACATGGTCAACCAGTCGAGGGACTACTTCCGGGGGATGGGTGACGTCATCAAGCGCATCCAGACCCTGCAGGACCAGGCCAAGCGCGAGAAGGACATCATCCGGCTCAACTGCGTGACGGACAAGCTGGTCCAGGCGCGCGTCAACGTGAATATCGCCGAGCAGTCGATGGCCACCATGCAGGAGAGCATCGCTCGCAACGACGAAGGAGAAGAGACGCACGAATTCACCCGCCTCACCATCGTGAACCAAAAGGTCACCGTGCTGGGCGCCGAGGCGGAGAACTGCATCGGTGAGGACCTCAGCTTCGTCGGCGCGACCCGCGTCGACGTCGAGGTCGACCCGAACATTCCTCAGTACGACCCCACCCAACCGGGCAGCCCCTTCATCGACATCCAACGCCCCCCTGAGGCGAGTCCGATTAACTGACCGCAGCGCGCGCCCCCCTCCGCGCCGGTTACTTCCCTCGTCGAGATAAAGATACCTCTATGAATCGCCGTCTTGCTCTATCGATCGGTCTGGGCGCGCTGCTCGTGGGACGAATTGCCTCCGCGCAGGACGTAACGATCGGCTACCAGGGGCTCCCCTACAAGGCGAGCGGCGAGAACAACACCGGGATCCAGATCACCGACGGCGTTCTCCTGCACAGCGGGATCGGCGCCGAGGCCGGCTACGACACCAACGTCTTCTACGCTCCGAACAACGGGTCGGCTCGTCGATCTTCCGCGTCATGCCGTACCTCGAGCTCACCAACGCGACCCGGACGGGGCCGGTCTCAAAAGAGCTGACCTTCGACGCGCACGCGGGCCTGCAGTACCGGCACTACGGCAACTCCGAGGTCTCATCGCAATATTCGGACGCTTGGAACCCCAACGCGGGGCTCTCGCTCTCCTTGGGGGGCGCGCAGTTCGGCTTCGGCGTGGCGGACGTCTTCGCCCGCATCGAGGATCCGCCCTACGCCAACCCGGGGAATCTCAACGCCAACGGAGATTCCCAACGGGGCGCCTGCCATCGAGCGCACCAACAATCAGGCGTCGATCGAAGGCCGCTGGTCCCCCGGGGGTGGGCGCCTCACCACGACGCTGCGCTTCACCAACATGGTGAACATCTATGACAACAACGGCGCGGGCAGTTACGCGTATGCGAACGCGATGACCAACACGCTGATGCTGGACGTCGCCTGGAAGTGGCTCCCCAAGACGGCCATCTTCCTCGATGTCCAGCAGAGCTACGTCAATTACCTCAACAGCGGCGCTGCGAATGCCGCCTTCCTCAGCAGCTCGTTTCCGCTCTACGTGACCACCGGCCTCCGGGGGCTTTTGACGGAGAAGACCTCCGCCGTCCTCACGCTCGGCTACGTCAACGGCTTCTATTCCAACGGCACCAGCACAGGGGGTTTTCTGGGGAGCACCTACCTCGACCTTGCGTTCACGGCCCGCCTCACGCAGCTGAGCCGGGCGGTGGTCGGGTATCGTCACGACTTCATCAATGCGGTGATCTCCAACTTCGCGTACGAGGAGACCGTCTACGCCTCGTATGTCCAGCAGATCGCCGGGCGTCTCGGGCTCGATGTTTCGGGCCGGTACGCCTACCTGTCGTACCAGGGGCAGACGGGCGACCCGACGCAGGCGGGACGCGTCGACAACTTCTTCCAGATCGGCGCCACGCTCGATTACTTCCTGCGCAACTGGGCCTACCTGGGCGTCGGCTACTCGGTCCTCGACAACCACAGCAACATCGCCAGCAACGACTACCTCAAGCAGCAGGTGTTTGCGCGCCTGGGCGTCACGTACTAACGTAGCCCGTCTATGTCGGCGTGGTGTCGTCCGGGCTGGCTCGCAGTCGTCGGCCTGTTCGATGGGTCTGGTCGGCCTGTTACCCCACGAGCGCAACACGTCACCATGGCGGGCGACGAGGTCAGCACGGCCGAGGATCGTATCGGCATCGACGACACCTTCGACGTACGCGTCTACGGCGAGAGCGAGCTGTCGGGCATGTTTCGCGTCGCCACCGACGGAACCGTCGACTATCCGCTGGCCGGTCGTCTCCAGGTGGCCGGGCTGCGCACCGGCGAGATCCAACAACTGCTGGTCGACAAGCTCAAGGACAGGTATCTCAAGGAACCTCAGGTCGTCGTCACCATCAAGGATCGGAACAGCCAGAAGATCACCGTTCTCGGTCAGGTCTCGAAGCCGGGCCAGGTCGGCTACTACCCCAACATGACGATCGTCGATGCGATCGCGAGCGCGGGCGGATTCACCGGGATCGCGGCCAAGAACTCGGTCAACCTGCGTCGCGCGGTGTCCGGCAAGATCGAGATGCATCTCTTCCCGGTCGCCGACATCAGCGAAGGGCGCTCACCCAATGTCATGGTTCTCCCCGGTGACGTCCTCGTCGTCGACGAACGGGTTTTCTGAGACGTCGCTTCCGCCCACCGCGGCGCGCGGCGGCGGTCAATCGGGCCCTCGCCGCCTGGGCCGCCGACGGCGGGCGTCCTTCGGCGCCAGCGCGCTGACCGGGGCTGGCCTCTCGGTCTGCGTGGCGGTGATCGCGGGGGCCCCGCTGCTGGCAGGCGGCGTCCATCGTGGCTTGATGATCGGGTTGATGGCGGCCGGTCTCGCCGGCCTCGTCGCCTGGACCGGTGGACTGGCGCTGCAGGGGCGCGTCCCGAGAATGGGGATCGTCGCGCTCGCTCCCTTGGCCTTCGTGCTCGTTCCGTTGCTGCAGTCGGTGCCTCTCCCGCTCGCGCTGCGGGGTGGCCTCGATCGCGCCGGCACGGAGCTCCTGCGCGACAACCAGCTCGTGCACACCCAGGTCTGGCCGCTCAGCCTCGATCCGCCGAACACCCGGGTGGACGTCGGCCGCGCGGCGCTGGCGCTCTGCGCCTTCCTCGTCGCCTACCATCTCGCCTCCGGCCAGAGCCGGCGCCATCTGGTGACGCGCGCGATCGGGATCGCCGGCGTCGTCGGCGTGGCGATCGGCCTTGGCCACCGGATCCTGGGGTTCAGCCAGCTCTACGGCTTCCTCACGCCGTCCCACCGCTCGTTGTTGATCGGCCCGTTCGTCAACAGCAACCACACGGCGGAGTTTCTCGAGCTCGCGGCCGGTGTCTGTCTGGCCTGCTCCTTTCAGCGGCCGACGGCGCTCAACCGGATCGGCTGGCTGGTGGGAGCGCTGTTGTGCGCCGGCGGGGCGGCCGCCACGCTCTCCCGGGGAGCGGTGCTGGCCATCGCGATGGCGGTGCTGATGTTTGCCTTCCTGCGCTACGTCGCGAAGGACGGGGCCGAGTCGTCGCGGCAACGTCGGGCCTCGCTGGCCTGGGGGGCGCTGGTGGTGGTGCTGCTCGTCCTCGGCGCGGCGGCGCTGGGGGCCGATCAGCTGGTCGAACGGTTCAAGACCGACGCGGTGACCACCGACACGCGGCTCCGGCTCTGGCGAGATTCGTTGCGCGTCCTCGCGGCCCACCCCTTCGGGATCGGCCGCGGCGCGTTCGATCGCATCTTCCCGATCTACCGGACCCTCAAGATACCGATAGCGGTTCGGTTCGCGTTCATCGAGAGCGAGCCGCTGCAGCTGCTGATTGACTGCGGTTGGTTCTTCTTTCTGCTGCTGTCCGCGGGCGCCGTTTTCGTCGTCTGGCGGATCGCGCGGCATGGGCGCCACGATCGGGTGGAGTCGGCGCTGCTGGCCGGGCTGTTCGCGGTGGCCGTGCACAGCACGCTCGACTTTGGCCTGGAGACGCTGGGGGTGCTGCTCCCCTTCGCGGCCATCTGTGGCGCGACCCTCGGCCGGCCGCAGTCGCTGGACGAGGGATGGCTTCGAGGAGCGACGGCCAAATGGGCGCATCGTCGGTTTTGCGTGCCTCGGGCTGACGTTCGGAATCGCCTCGGTCGCGCACGCCAGCTACGATGACTTCGACGCCCTGCTCAAGAAGCGAATGACCCCCGCCGCGCGGCACGCCCTTCTCGCCCGCGCGCAGAAGACTCATCCTCTCGACTACTTCTACGCGCTCGAGGACGCCCGCGCGGAGCCGCTCAAGGGACCGCCCGGTTCCCCTTCACCGCGCCTGCACGGCCTCAATCGCGCCATGCTGCTCTGTCCGACGTGCGAGGCGGTGCACGTCGAGGTGGCGCGGAACCTCTGGACCATGGGGCTGCGGTCGCAAGCGCTGCTCGAGTGGCGTACGGCCGTCGATCTGCAACCGAGGCTTTTCTCCCCCATGCTCGGCGAGCTGTTCGCCAGCGGGGCGAAGCCGCAAGAGCTGGCCGCCGTCGCCTCGTCGAGCACGGCGCGTCTGCTCGACCTCGTCGCCTTCCTGAACGAGCGCTCGCGCATCGCAGATGCATTCGTGGTCTTGGACCAGGCAGACGCGCTCGGCGCGCCGCGCTCCGAGAGCCTCGTCGTGCGCGCCGGCCTGCAGCTCGCGACCCGACAGACGGCGGCGGCGGCCGTGACGGTGAGCGAAGCCGAAGCCGCGGGCATCCGGGACCCTCGGCTGGCCGTCTTCCGGTCGCGGATCCTCATCGCGCAGCAAGGTGCCAACGGGGCCGACGCCGCGCTCGCGGTGCTGGACGAGGCGGCGACCCGAACGCCCGCCAACTTGGGCGTCCAGACGGAGCGCGTCGAGCTGGTGACCGGTTTCAAGAAATGGAACGCCGCCAGCCGCGCGATCGAGGGGTACAAGCTGGCGCTCTACGGAAGTGGGACCTCACCGACTCCTGCGCACATCGCCGATGCGCGAATCAAGGCGGAGATGGGGCGGTTGAACGCCGCGCTCGATGAGTACCGGATTGCGCTCGCGGACCAACCGGGAAACGTCTCGCTCTGGCTCGAGTACGGGCGGACCGCCGACGCCGGCGGACACGTGGCGACGGCCCGCGAGGCCTATGCCGAAGCGGCCCGCCTGAGCCCGAACAGCCCGGACATCTTGAACGCGCAGCGCGCCCTCGAACAGCGGCGCGCCGAGCTGCGGGGCGCTGACGATAGACGGCCAAGCCGCCCGGACACCCCTGATATAATCCCGCAAGTCCATGGAGACAGCCTGGTTCGTCGCTCTCGTTTCTGCGATCTGCCTGGAGGGGCTTGGCCGCCGGTATCTCCCGTTCATCCCCGCGGCGGGGTTCTACTTCCTCAAAGACGTCATCCTGCTGCTCGGCTACCTGCTGTTTCGCCCGTCCGCCGACGTCGGGCGCCTGGCCAGGTACCTTTACCGGGGGTTCGGCGTCGTCCTGGCCGTGGCCATCGGCTGGACGATCGCCGAGATGTTCAATCCCGAGCAAACCGGCCCCCGCTCTGAGCGCCATCGGGCTTCGCTCGTACTGGCTCTGGTGGCTCGCCCCTCCGATCATCGCCGGTGCGCTGCGACGGCCGAAGTTTCGAGAGCGGGCCATCTACGTCTTGGTGGCGGTCTCGCTGATTGTCGCCGGGCTGGCGGCCGTGCAGTTCGCTTCGCCCGCCGACTCCAACCTCAATATGTACTCGGTCCGGAACGGCGAGGAGGTCCACTCCTCGGACGTCGCGGTCGTGGCCAGCACCGGCCGGGCGCGTGTCGCCTCGACCTTCGCGTTTCCCTCGGGGTTTGGCGACTTCGCCGTCCTCGTCCCGACCTTGCTTCTGTCGTTTGGTCTCGACTCCAAGTCGCGGCGCGCGCGGACCGCGGCGTTGATCGGGACGTTGGTTACCGCCTCCGTGGTGCCGATGACAGGCTCACGCAGCTCGGTCGTCGAAGGGGTCGCGGTCTTGGTCATTACGATGTGGGCGTCGGGCCTGTTCTTCACCCGGGTCGGCCGCCGGGTTCTGGTGGGGGCGGTGGTGGCAGCGTTCGTCGCCACTGCGGCCTTTCCGGACGCCATCCTCGGTGTGCAGAGCCGGTTCGAGGACACCGACGAGACGACCGGACGGTTCATGGATCTGGCCTCCATCCTTCCCCCGGTCGCCCTGGCTGTCTTCGATTATCCCGCGGGTGGGATCGGCACGGGGATGGAGCAGAACGCGCGCGTGTCGTTCGGCGTCCAGATCCCCTGGGACGTGGAATCGGAGAACGGGCGGTACCTGATGGAGCTCGGTCCGATCGGCTATCTGCTGGTCTGGATCAGCAAGCTCGGTCTGATGGTCGCCCTCATACGTGGCTATGGAATCTTGAAGAGAGCCGGACGCCGCGGCTCGGCGGGCGCCGCGCTCTCCTTCTCCGCGCTCACCATGTTCGGCAACCTCACCTTCGATCACAATTGGCAGGCTCTCTACTTCCTGGGGTGTGGCTTCATCCTGGCGGAGATCCTTGCGGCGAGACAGAGCGCGGGCGGCGCTCGCTCCGACCAACTTGTCGCTCGCCGGTCCCGCGCATCGCCTCGGCTGCCTGAGCGAAGGATCGATCTCTCCCGGCATGCTCACGATCCTCTCCAGCCCGAAGCCCTTCGAGGGACACATCGGGCTGATTCAGCGCAACGCCATCGGCAGCTGGGTCCGGCTCTCGCCCCGGCCTCAGATCATCCTCTTCGGTGACTCCGCCGGCGCGCGGGATGTCGCCGCCGAGTTCGGTCTGGAGCACGTCCCATCGGTGCAGACGAACGAGCTCGGAACCCCGTACCTGAGCGCCCTCATCTCGACCGGCGAGCGGCGCGCGCGCCACGATCTCATCTGCTACGTCAACGGCGATATCATCCTGACCGCCGGACTGGAGCGAGCCGTCCAGTACACGCCGGCGCTGCCGCCGTCGTTTCTCATGGTCAGCGCGCGAATCAACCTGGATGTGGAGGTGCCAATTCTGTTCGACACCGATTGGCGCCAACAACTCCGGATCCGCTGCCAGAACCAGGGCACCGCGGGCGATCACACCAGCATCGATTTCTTCCTGTTTTCCAAGGGCCTTTACCGGGACATCCCGCCGCTGGCGATCGGTCGCGCCTGGTTCGATCAATGGATGATCAAGGCCGCCGCCGAGCGGGGGATGGTGGTCGATGCGACGCCGCTCGGGCCGATCGTCCACCAGAACCACGGATACGCGCACGTGGGCGGAGGCCGCGCCACGGTGTACCAGGGCGTGGAGGCGGAGCGCAACCTGGCGATCTACGGCCGTCCCCATTCCTACACGCTGCTGAGCTGCACGCACGAGCTCGGCCGCGACGGCAAGGTGCGGCCGGTACGGTTCCGGAAGGAGCGGGCGCGCGCGCGTGAGATCTTGTGGGACGTCTTCGTCAGGCGGACGGCCCGCTTCCGCAAAGCGTTCGGGCTCTCGCGGCAGCTGTGGCGATCAAAGAGCAGATGAACTGAGCGTCGCCGCTCGCCGAGATGACCCACCAATTCACCAATGACGACACACCAAACGGAAAAGGGGCCGCGACCGATGATCTCGCTCGGGATCAACTATTCCCAAATGCACGACTCATCGGCCTGTATCGCGCGCGACGGAGAGGTCTTGTTCGCAATCGCCGAGGAACGATTGAGTCGCCTCAAACAGGACGCCCGATTCCCACGCCAGGCGATCGGCGCTTGCCTCGACTTCGCCAAGGTCGGGTCGGAGGACCTCGACTTCGTCTGTTTTGGGTGGCCGCACTCGGGGAGCGCGTTCCGCCACGATCTCAAGAACTACGCGCTCGGCCGTCAGCCGGTCGATCCCGACATCCTGCTGAACGCGCTCCGAGGCGCGGCGAGCATGTGGTACCAGGGGGACGGCGCCAAGACCTTCCGTCGATACTTTCGCGCGCCCAAGGCTGAGTTCAAGTTCGTCCCTCACCATCTGGCGCACGCCATCAGCACCTACTCCTACTCCGGGTTCGACGAGTCGGCGATCTTGGTGCTCGACGGCCGCGGTGCCTGGGAGGCGACCTCGCTCTGGTCCGGTCGGGGAGGCCGGATCGAGCACCTCACGACCATCCCCTGGCCCAATTCACTGGGGCTTTTCTACGCCAAGATGACGGAGCACCTCGGCTTCGTGCCCTACTCTGACGAGTGGAAGGTCATGGGCCTCGCGCCCTACGGAGAGCCGGGCGTCGATCTCAACGAGTTCATGCAGATTGGCGATGGCTCCTATCGCGTCGCGTCCCGGGTGCTCCTCGACAAGGACTACGGGGCCGTGCTGGCGGCGCGCCTCGGTCCCAAGCGGGTTCCGGAATCGGAGCTCACTCAGGCGCACAAGAACATCGCCTTTGCGGTCCAGGACCTCTGCGAGCAGGCGATGCTGTCACTGGCAGCCACCGTCGCGGCGAAGGCCGGAAGCCGCAACCTCTGCCTGGCAGGGGGCGTGGCGCTCAACTCCAAGGCCAACGGCAAGATGCTCTCGACCGGGACCGTCGATTGGATCTTCGTCCAGCCGGCGGCAGGCGACGACGGCGTCTGCCTGGGTGCGGTGCTGGCGCCCTACCTCGACCGTGGTGCACTCCCGGTCAAGAGGATGCGTCATGCCTATCTCGGCCCCGCGGCCACGGACGAGGAGATTGGCCACGCCGTCGAGACGTACAAGCTGCGCGCCGAGCGGGTCGACGATCCCGCGGCGGTGGCGGCGGCCATGCTGGCCGAGGGGAAGATCCTGGGGTGGTTCCAGGGGCGGATGGAGTTCGGGCCGCGCGCGCTCGGCGCCCGCTCGATCTTGGCCGACCCGCGCGATCCCGAGATGAATGCCAAGGTGAACAACGCGGTGAAGTTTCGCGAGTCGTGGCGCCCGTTCGCGCCGTCGCTGCTCGCCGAGACCGCCGGCGAGTACATCGAGTCGGCGACCGACTCGCCGTTCATGGTTCTCACGGCGCAGGTGCGGCCGGAGAAGCGCAGCGTGATCCCCGCGGTGACGCACGTCGACGGCAGCGCCCGGCCGCAGACGGTCGAGAAGGACGTGAACCCGGTCTACTGGCGCCTGATTCACGAGTTTGGCCTGCGCACCGGCGTCAACGTCGTGATGAACACATCGTTCAATTTACGCGGCGAGCCGATCGTCTGTACGCCGACCGACGCCATTCGGACCTTCTTCAGCTCCGGCATGGACGCGCTGGTGATCGGCAACTACGTCGTCCGGAAGTGAAACGACGTCGTCCGAAACTGAATCAGGCCGCGGCCACGGCCCGCGTGAAGACCTTCTCGAGTTGCTCGCCCACGCGCGCCCAACTGTAGCGCTTCGCGGAATCCCGCGCCGCTTCGCCGAGGCGTGCCGCGAGGTCGGGGGAGGCGATCAGCCGCTCGAGCGCGGCGACCAGATCGCCAGTGTCGGCGGGCTTGACCAGCAGCCCGCTATAGCCGTCTTCGACCACGTCCTTCATTCCGCAGGTCTCGGTGGTGACGATCGCCATCCCGCTGGCCATTGCCTCCAGCAGCACGATGGGAAGTCCTTCGAACAGGGAAGGAAACACGAACAGATCGTGGCGGGCGTAAAGCTCGGGCATCTCGGCGCGAGAGACGAAGGGTATGACCTCCACGCGATCTCGAACGAGCGTTGCGAACGACCCCTTGATCGCCTGCGCGTCGGGCCCGCAACCGGCGATCGTCAAGAGCGCCCGCGGGTCTCGCCGGGCCAGGATTTCGAATCCCTCGCGGAGATAATGGGTCCCTTTGTGTTCGAGCCAGCTGCCGACGAAAAGGAGGCGACGGTTCGCCGACCGCGTCGGCTCCCGCGGTAGAAAGAAGTGCGGCTCCACCCCGTTCGGGACGTACCAGACGCGGTCGTTGTCCCGGCGATACTTGAGCTGGAGCACCGTCCCGGTCTCACGATTGATGACGACCGATTGGTCCGCGGTGAGGATCGCGGCGGCGTAGAGCGGCATGTAATAGGCGTACTGCCAGAGCCGATTCTTCAGCAGGAAATGCGGGGCGCGCCCCTTCGCGGCCTCCTGCCGCATCACCCGGTTGCGCCGCTCCTCTATCCCATGCAGCAGCATCACGTAAGGGGGGAGCTTCCCCCCAGCCCGAGGCGCCGGATGAGGCCGTAGGCCAGCCCGGCCGGCGCGTGCACGTTCACCACGTCGAACTCGTCGCGACGCCGGCGAAGGTAGCTCGCCAGGCGGGCGGCGAAGTGAAGCGCCTGGAACCGGGCGATGGGCGCCGGCTCGGGGCTCACGTCCTCCAGAAACAGGCACTCAACCTGATGGCCGCGCGCGCGCAACGCGACAGCGGTGTTGTAAACGACGTTGGCGACTCCCCCTTCCGGACGGTTCGGGACGGGTGCGGCGATGGCGATCCGCATGTCGTGGGCCGCGAAGCTATGCTAGTTTCCCCGCTGGAGCAAGACGACGTGACACGCCAGAAGGGCCCGCAGGGGACCGGTTCGGGGACGAGCGGCATTACCCTTTTGACACGGCCGTAACACGATGCCGCTGGTCAGCGTCCTCGTCGATACGTACAACCACGAACGCTTCATCGAAGAGGCGCTCGCAAGCGTCCTCGCGCAGGATTTTCCCGCTTCCGACTTCGAGATCCTGGTCGTCGACGACGGGTCAACGGATGGAACTCGCGATCTGTTGCGCAAGTTCGAACCGAGAATTCGCGTCCTGCGTAAGCAGAACGGCGGCCAGGCCAGCGCGTTCAATCTGGGAATTTCGGAGTGCACGGGCGAGATCGTCGCCTTCCTGGACGCTGATGATTGGTGGGCACCGAACAAGCTGAGCCGCGTCGTCGCCGCCATGACCAACGAACCGGAGGTTGGTTTCGTCGGCAACGGGGTCACCACCGTGTACCAAGATGGGACGCGGATGTCGGAGAGTCTCCGCGAAGGGAACCGCTTTCAGGCCGACGATGAGGCCGGCGCGTCGCTGTTCCGCCGTCGCGGCGCCTTCATGGGCACCAGCCGGATGACCGTCCGAAAGGCCCTGCTGCAAAGGATCGGAAAGGTCCCCGAGGAGATCCGCATCCAGGCAGACGAGTTCATCTATACGCTCGCGGCGGTCCTGACGCCGGTCCGCATCCTCCCCGACCTTCTCACCTATTACCGGTTGCACGAAACGAACGGATTCATTCTGGCGGACGCCAACCCGGAGAGGTTGCGCAACAAACAGAGGTCGCTGGCCGCCCTCGCGCGAACTCTGACGGAGAAGCTGGCCGGCGTCGGGATGAGCCCCGAGCTCCGGCATGCGCTGCTCGCGTACACCGAGGCGACGGCCGAGCAACTGCGGCTGACGTTGGACGGCGGATGGCCTTGGGAGACCATTCAAACGGAGTGGAGGCTCTACCAGGCGATTCATCCGGACGCACCCGCGCGTCATCAAGCGTTCAAGTCTCTGACGCTGCTGTCGGCGCTTTTCTTGACGCCGAAGCGGTTCTACAGCACCCGGACGTGGCTGGCGCAGAACCGGCTCTATCGCCGATTTCGCACCACCTGGCTGCCGTTTCTCCAAATGACGCACATCTCGCATAGCGAGCAGGAAGGCCAAACACCCCAATGATCAAGGCGACGATTCGCAAATCCCTGAGACGGCTGGGATTCGATCTGATTCGCTTTCCCGTCACGGAGGCGGCGACCTTCCCGGATTTCTTCGAACAGGAGAAGGAGATCATCAACGCGGTCCGCCCGTGGACCATGACCGGTCCCGAGCGAATCTACGCGCTCATGCAGGCGGCGCGTTATGTGAGCAATCACAACATCCCGGGGGCGATCGTGGAGTGCGGGGTCTGGCGTGGCGGGAGTATGGCCACGGTCGCGCGTACGCTGTTGCAAAAGGGCGACGTCAGCCGGGACCTCTATCTGTTCGACACGTTCGAGGGCCTTCCCGATCCGAAGGCGGAGGACGTCGAGTACCGCGGGGTGCACGCCGCCAAGGTCATCGAGGACAATCCCGCCGCGCGATGCGGCGACGCACCGCTCGAGCAGGTACGCGGCGTCATGCAGGCAACCGGATACCCCGAACAGAAGATCCACCTCGTCCCCGGCAAGGTCGAGGAGACGCTCCCAGGCTCCGCTCCAGACTCGATCGCACTCTTGCGGCTGGACACCGATTGGTACGAGTCCACGAGACACGAGCTGATTCACCTCTTCCCGCGCGTGTCCAAGGCGGGGGTCATCATCATCGACGACTACGGTCACTGGCTGGGAGCGCGCAAGGCGTGCGACGAGTATTTCTCGCAGAACCAGATCCCGATCCTTCTCAATCGAATCGACTACACCGGCCGCATTGCGCTGAAGCCGTGAACGACATGATCAACCTGAGATCCCTGACCAACAACCACACCACGCGGACGATCCAGTTCTTCGCCGGTCTCAGGAAGGCGTCAACATCGGTCTCGGCCGTCGAGCACCAGCTGCTGACCAATCTCTCGGACGGCAAGCGCTGCATCGTCGAGGTTGGCGTCTACGAAGGCGTGACCAGCGAGCTCTTCTGCCGTTCGATGCACCCCGAGGGGCGGCTTTATCTGGTCGATCCGTTCTTTCCCGAGACCCGTCTCGAGAAGCTGTTCAACGTG
>CAVRRT010000055.1:0-14260 GCA_963723305.1 uncultured Pseudomonadota bacterium | reverse complement strand
GAGGGCGCGGGATCGAGTCCCAGCGCAGCTTCGCGCGCAGGAAGGTCTCCTCGGCCTGGGGATCCGCCCAGATCCCCGACTCGGCCCCCTCCTCGAGCAGGTGCAGGTACTCCTGATGCCGCCCCTGGCGCACCGCCTCGGCCAGCAGGGGATCGCCGTGACTGGTGAAGTAGTCGAACGGCGCCTCCTCGCCGTACTCTTCGCCTTGAAACAGGAGCGGCAGCGACGGCGTCGAGAACAGCACCATGGCGGCCACCTTCTGCCGCGCCGGGCCGACGATCTGACCGAGGCGCCGCCCCTGACAGGCGTTGGCGATTTGATCATGGTTCTGGTTGAAGGCGACCAACCGCTCCCCGGGCTCACCGGTCGCCGGCGCGCCGTGGCGGCGCCGCCGGAACGCCGACGGTTGCCCGTCGTACACGAAGCCGTCCGAGATCGCCTTGGCCAGCTGGGCGGCGCGGCCGAAGTCGACGAAGTAGCCGCGCCGTTTTCCGGTCAAGAGCGCGTGCTGCGCGTGATGGAGGTCGTCGCTCCACTGGGCGTCGAGCCCGAGCCCACCCGCGTCGGTCGGCCGAATGACCCGCGGGTCGTTGAGATCGCTCTCGGCGACCAGCCAGGCGCGGCGGCCGAGACCCGCCGCCTGGGCGTGAAAGGCGTCGGCCATCTCGCCCAAGATCGGCCGCGCGCCGACGTCGAAAATGCCGTGGATGGCGTCGAGCCGGAGCCCGTCGACGTGATACTCGGTCAGCCAGTGGAGGGCGTTGTCGACGAAAAAACGCCGAACCTCGTCGCTGTCCGGCCCGTCGAAGTTGAGCGCCGCGCCCCAGGGGGTCCGGTAACGGTCGGTAAAGTACGGGCCGAAGTCCTGGAGGTAGTTCCCCTCCGGCCCGAGGTGGTTGTAGACGACGTCGAGGAAGAGCGCCAACCCGTGCGCGTGGCAGGCGTCCACCAGACGGCGCAATCCTTCCGGTCCCCCGTACGCTCCGCCGTAGGCCTCATGGGGCGCGAACAGCGACGCGCCGTCGTACCCCCAGTTGCGGTCGCCGGGGAAGGTGGCCACCGGCATCAGCTCCAGCGCCGTGACGCCGAGATCGCGTAGATAGGGGAGCTTGGCGGCCACGCCGGCGAACGTCCCCTCGGGCGTGAAGGTCCCCACGTGCAGTTCGTAGAAGATGAGGTCGGCCAGCGGGAGCCCGCGCCAGGCGCCGTCGGTCCAACGAAAGTCGTCGGCCGCGACGATGCGCGACGGTCCGTGCACTCCGAACGGCTGGCGGCGCGAGACCGGATCGGGACGGGTCCCCACCCCGGGCAGCAGATAGACGTAGTCGCTGCCGGCGGGGGCGCGGTCGGCGGCGACGCGCGCGGTGAAGGCGCCGCCCGTTTCTCGCGCCATCGGCAGCTCGCCACGGATGCTCCCGTCGGGGCCGAGGAGGCACACCGCCAGCGATTCCGCGCGCGGCGCCCAGACAGAAAACGTCACCGTGCCGTCGAAGGCGACCCGCGCGCCGCGGTCGAGATGCCAGCTCATGCTGGCAAGATAACGCCGGTCGGTCCCGATCACATCGTCGGGGAGCCCCCGTCGGCGGGCTGGGGGGCCCCGGCATCCGCGGCCGGACAGCCTTCGTCGACGAGGCCGTTGCAGTTGTCGTCGATTCCGTTGCCGCAGATCTCGGCCGCGCCCGGGTGAACGGCGGCGTCGTTGTCGTTGCAGTCGTTGCACCAGGGCGTTCCGTCCCCGTCGGCATCGGTGACGTCGCCGGTGCCGTTCTCACAACCCAGGAATCTGGTCACGAACGCCGCGCGATCGCTCACCTCCTGCCGCATGTCCGCGATGGCGTCGTTGTGATCGGCGACGGTGACCGCCTTGTGCGGATCGGCCGCCACATCGTCGGCGATCTGCGCCGACCAGCTGTCGATCCAGGACTGGATCATCGCCACGTCCCAGTGGGGGAGCATCGCGGCGATCTCGGCGATGTAGTTGGCGCGCCAGGTCGGATCGTTCATGACGATCAGGTAGTGCTGCCCTGGCTTCTGCAGCGTGCTGCGCGTGATCCACCAGTAGATCGGGTTGGCGTCATATTGCCCCAGCCAGTCGAAGCTGGAATCGGCGTCGTGGACCAGCCACTGGTATCCCTTGGTGGGGTAGTCGTAGAGGTAGAAGTTGTGGCTGCCGCCGTAATAGCCGTCGGCGTCGTTGATCAACATCTCCGCCGACCACTCGGCGATCGCCTCGTTCATGTCGACCACCGCCGACATCGAGGCAATATCGTGCGCGTCCCAGAAGGTCTGCAGCCGCGCAAGGTCGGGATCGAGGGTGTTCGTCTCCGGCGTCTCGCCCCCCTTGAAGAGATCGCCGCCCGAGAACCCGGGATAGATGCGCTTCAGGTAGTCGTGGCCGGCGTGCTCCTCGTTGCTGTAGAGGCCGTAGAGCGCGCCGTTGATGGCTATCGTCCCGTTGTTGGCGCACGGCGCCGGCTGGCCGAGCATCGCCGGCAGAACGTTGTAGGCCAGCCGCTCCTGCAGGAACGTCTCGTCGTCACGGGGCATGTCGAGGACGATCTTGCCGACGCCGTGGAACTTGGCGTTGGTGTCCACCTGGTCGAAGGCGATCACGAACTGCATCTTGGCGTTGGCGCCGTCGAGCGCCACGGTGTGCCGCCACGACGACTGTCCCTTGAGGCGGATCATCGCGTCGGTCACCGTCTCGCTGCCGTAGTGAAAGACGATCGGGTGATAGGTGTCGAAGGGCTGGCCGGCGGCTTCGAGCGCGGCGTAGTTGAAGAACTCGTACGACATCGCGTTCCAGTCGTCGGCGGTCATGTCGACCTCGTAGCTGGTCACCACCGTGGGGTCGAACAGATCGGCGCAGGCGAGCGGCCCCCCGACAGTCCCCGCCCCGCCCGCCGAACTGCCCGAGGCGCCGCCGGTGGAGCCGCCACCACCGCTCCCCGTCGCCGCGGTGTCGGTCACACCGCTGTCGGTCCCCCGGCGCGGAGCCGGTCCTCCGTCGCCGGGGCGGGAGGCCGCCGTGTTGTCTCCGCACCCGGCGGCCAAGGCCCACGTCGCCATCCCCACCCAAGCGCTCCACCCCGCCATCCCGCGCATGAGACACCTCGCCACGAAGAAAATCGCCACGAAGAAAAACGCCGCGAAGAAAAATTGTCTCTGCCCATCACAGCAACCGACGCGCCAAGGGAGGCGCCTTGCCGGCGGGCGTAGGATCCCGTTTCCGTAACGTCACAATCAGACCGGTGACAGAGCGCAGCGGCGGCTGAGCTCACCGTGACGGCGTATCTGTCGAGAATCCTCGCCGGCACGATCCTTGATTCAACGGCGTCGGTATGTCGCTCCACCAATGTCGTCCACTCCTCCTGGTCTTCGCGGGGTCCGCCTTTCTCCTCGTCGAGGGATGCGGCGGCGATCCCGGTCACGGAGGCGGCGGCACCGTCTCGCAGGTCATGCCCGATCCGGACGGCGGGGTCCCCGACGGCGGCCCGCTGCCACCGCTGGTGGACAACGCCGCCGTCTACAACCCGGGCGATCTCGCTCTCGTCACCGTGAACCTGACCGTCCCCGACGCCGCCACGCTGGCCACCATCGAGAGCACGATGTCGAATGACACGACGCCGGTGGTGTTCAGCGCGGCCGACTATGCCTCCGACGGGTCGACTCCCAACGGGACGATTCAGCTTCACGGCAGCACCAGCCGCACCGCGATCCAGAAGTCGTTCCAGATCCACCTGGCCAACACCGGCGCCGCCTGGCGCGGATCACACACCGTCAACCTGCTCAAACACCCCTTCGACCTGACGCGCGTGCGCAGCAGCATCAGCTTCGACGAGTTCCGCTCCATCTCCGACTTCACCAGCCTGCGGCAGGGGTTCGTCCACCTCACCATCAACGGCGTCGATCAGGGCCTCTATCAGTGGCTGGAGGAGCCGGACACCGACTTCCTGACCGCCCACGGCCTCGATCCCCACGGAACGCTCTACAAGTCCGAGACCTTCGCCTTCCAGCCGATCGCTGCGGCGGTGGCGGACGATCCGGATCAGTTCGCCCTGCTGGTGGAGGCCAAGGGGACGCCGGCCGTCGCCAAGCTGCAGCAGATGGCCGCCGCCGTCAACGACATGACCCAGGACATCAACGACGTGGTCGCCAGGTATTTCAACCGCGCCAACTACGTCACCTGGCTGGCTGTCAACATGTTGATGACCAACTACGACACCGACACGCAGAACTTCATCCTCTACAGCCCCGCCGGCTATGCGGGCTGGTACTTCCTGCCCTGGGACTACGACGGCGCCTGGGACTGGTACAGTCAGCCGACCGAGTTCACCCTCCCCCGCTACCGCCAGGGCCTCTCCAACTGGTGGTCGGTCATGCTGCACTCGCGCTTTCTCTCCGATCCCAACAACCTCGCCGAGGTCGACGCGCGCATCAAGGCGCTCACGGCGACGATCAGCGACAGCGCGACCACCGCGCTGATGGCGGGCTACCACGATCTCGTCCAGTCGTTCATCAGCGTCGAGCCCGACCTCGACAACCTCCCCTGCCCCGACGGAGGCACGCCCCAGGCCGTCGTCGACTGGCAGACGGAGTACACCCGCATCGGCAGCGCCGCCAGCGCCGCGTTCGCCACCTACCAGTCGACGCTCGACCGGCCGATGCCGTTTTACCTCTACACGCCTGCCTTCGACGATCCGACCAACCCCGCGTCGGTGACCCTCTCCTGGGGCGCCTCTTTCCAGCTGCACCAGATCCCGTTCACCTACGACCTCGACGTCAACACCGCCGCAACGTTCGATCCGAGCAGCGCTGTCCTCTCGCAGACCGGCCTCACCACCACCGAAGCGACGCTCACCACGCTGACCACCGGCACCTACTACTGGCGCGTGACGGCCCGCGCGGCGAATGACCCCGTCGACAACTGGCAATCGGACTACACCGACCAGACCGTCACCATCCCCTAGTCCCGCCCGCCGGTCGCTGGACGCCGCGCCCCCGGTCGGCGAAGCTCGACCGGGATGAGCACGCGCTCGACCGCCTTCCCGCGCCACGTCCCGCCCCACGCGCACGGGCGGCTGGCCACCGCCGTCGTGGTGGGCGTCGCCACCGCGTTCCTCATCCCCGCCCGCCTCGGATTGGCCGTCCGCCTCCTCGCCGCCTGGGACGTCGCCGCGCTGGTGATGACCACCTTCGCCTGGATGATCATCCTGCACGCCGGCCCCGCCGAGACGCACCGGCACGCCGGCAGCGACGATCCGGGGCGGCGGGCCGTCAACATCCTGGTGATCCTGGCCAGCGCCGTCTCCCTGCTCGCCACCGCGGTGATCCTTCGGCAGGCGCAGGGCCAACCGCCCGGCGTGCGCGATCTGTTCGTCATGCTCTGCGTCTTGGCAGTGGCCAGCGCCTGGGTCCTCACCCACAGCGCGTACGCCCTGCGCTACGCGCACCTTTACTACCGCGACGACCAGGAGGGGGTCGGCGGCCTCGACTTCCCTGGCGGCGGCGCCCCGAGCTATCTCGACTTCGCCTACTTCGCCTTCACCATCGGCATGTGCTTTCAGGTCTCCGATGTGTCGGTGCCGAGCCGTCAGATCCGCCGCGCGGTGCTGGGGCAGAGCGTGCTGTCGTTTCTCTACAACACGGCGATCCTGGCCACGGCGATCAACCTGGCGGTCGGCGTCTTCGGCCCGCGGTGACGGGTTCCGAGCGGTTCAGCGGAGCTCGACGATGCTGACGCCGTCGCCCCCCTGCCGAGACGTGCCGGGCGCCCAGCGGGCGACGTAGGGAGAGTCGCCCAGGTAGGCGCGGACCCGCTTGCGGAGCGCACCGGTGCCGTGGCCGTGCACCACGACCAGGTTACTCTGGCCGGAGAGCGCCGCGCGATCGAGCGCCGCCTCGACGGCGGCGAGCGCGTCGTCGCCGGTCTGACCGCGCAGGTCGACGGTGGGTGAGCTCCCCTGCGAGACGAGCGCCAGCGCCTCCTCGGACGGACCGGCCTCGCGCGCCTTCGCCCCGGGCGCGGTCGCGCCCGCCGCGCGCGCCGCGTGGCGGCTCGGGCCGGCGATCGGCCGCAGCTCGTCGGCGCCCACCTCCACGGTCATCTTGCCGACGGTCACCTTGGCCCGCCCGCGCGCATCCGGGAGCTGCGCCAGAACGCCGTCGGCCCGCAATCGCTCCACGCGCACGCGCGCACCCAGCGCCAACGGCGGCGTTTCGACGACCGGGCGCGCGTCGGGGCGGGGGAGCTTCGCCAGCGCCGCCTCGGCAACCCGGCCGAGCTCCTCGCGGCCAGCCTCGGCGGCCCGCCCGGTGCCGCGCTCCTGGGCGCGGCGGACCACACCGCGGATCTCCTCGCGCGCCTCCGCCACCGCCGCCTCGACTGCCTCGCGGGCCTTGTGCCCAAGCTCGCGCTCGCGTCGGGTGAGCGCCTCGGCGGCGGCCTGCTGCGCCTCGGCGGTCGTGCGCGCCGACGCCTCCGCCTCGGCAAGCCGCTCGGCGTCGCGCCCCAGGGCCGCCTCGCGCTCTTCGAGCCGCGCGATCGCCGACTCGAGGCCGACGCTGGAGCCCCCCGCCAACGTCCGCGCCCGCTCGAGCAGCGGCGCCGGAAGCCCCATGCGCGCGGCGATGTCGAACGCGTAGGCCCGGCCCGGCGCACCGACCGCCAGCCGAAAGGTCGGGCGCAGCCGCTCGAGGTCGTACTCCATCCCCGCGTTGGCGAACCGCCCATCGCTCTCGCCGAGCGCCTTCAGGCTGTCGTAGTGGGTGGTGATCACCGCCAGCACCGGCCGCTCCGCCAGCGTCTCCGCCGTCGCGCGGGCCAGCGCGGCCCCCTGCTCGGGGTTGGTGCCGGCCATCAGCTCGTCGAGCAGCACCAGCGCCGGACCGGCAACGGGCGTGTTCAGAATCTCGGCCACGTTGGCCAGGTGCCCCGAGAAGGTGGACAGATCACCGAGCACCGATTGCCGATCACCGATGTCGGCCCGCACGGCGTCGAAGAAACCAATCCGGCTCCCGGGCGCCGCCGGGACCAGCAGCCCGGCGCGCGCCATCAGCGCCGCCAGGCCGACGGTCTTCATGAGCACCGTCTTGCCGCCGGCGTTGGGGCCGCTCACGATGAGGATCGCCGCCGCCGGGCCCCCGAGCGCGACGTCGTTGGCGACGACCGCGCCGCTGCCCTTGGCCGCCGAACGGGCCAAAGCCGCGCCCCCAGCGTTCGCCGCGGCATGCGCGAGCGCCAGCAGTGGGTGACGCGCCTGGCGCAGATCGACGATCGGCTCGTCGACGATGGCGATCGCCGTTCCGTCGTACGCCAGGCCCAAGCGGGCTGACGCCGCCAGGGCATCGAGCGCGGCCAGCGCCAGCGCGCTCTTGCGCAACGCGGGCGCCACCACCGCCACGTCGGCCGTGAGCGCCTCGAGGATCCGTCGGGACTCGCGGCGGATGTCGAGCTCCACCACCTTGAGCCGGTTGTTGGCCGCCACCAGCGCCGTCGGCTCGACGAACACCGTCTCGCCCGTGCGCGAGGTGTCGTGGACGATGCCGAGCCCGAGCGACTTCGCGCTCGCCCTAAGCGGCAACACGAACCGCTCCGCGCGGACGGTGAAGAACTGGTCCTGCAGAACCGACTCGTACTCCTCTGACCGCATCAGCCGCTCGATGGCCACCCGGGCGTTCTCGGCCAGCCCCTTGCGCTCCTCGCGCAGCCGCGCCAGCTCCGGTGAGGCGGCGTCGCTGATCTCCCCCGAAGCGTCGAACGTCGTCCCGATCGTCCGCGCCAGCCCGCGCGGCGGATCGAGCCGCTCCGCCAGCGTAGCGATCTCCGGCGTCGGCCCGCGCGTCACGCGGCGGCGCCAGAAACGCCCGCCGCGCCCCCTCGGCGATGTCGCTCAGAACGGCGATCGGTCGGAGCTCGTCGGCCCCCAGGACAATCCCCTTCTCCGCCGCCGCCAGGGCCGCCTCGATCTCGGGCGCCGCCAGCGACGGCAACGGCTCGCCGGCCCGCAGCCAGGCCGCCAGCTCCGCCACCGCCGCCATCCGCCGCGCCGCCTCGCCCGCGTCCGCCGCCAGCGTCAGCCCGAGACAGAGCGCCCGCCCGGCCGCCGACTGCGCCTCGGCCGCCAGCCGCTCGAGCAGCGGAGCCCAGTCGAGGACCTCGAGAAAACGGGATTCGGTCATGTCAAGCGGAGTGTAGCCGCTGGAATCGAACACCGAACCCGACCGGCAGACTCCGGCAGACCAGCCGAGATCGATGACGATGTCGCAGGGGAAGTCGAACGTTATTTTCTCGTCCGCGTTCGGAGTCTGCAGCGTCTGGCAGGCCGATCCAAAGAGTTGAAGCTCCGTCGGGCTCGTCATGTCCCATCCGTTGGTGTTGCTGGGATCGAGAGGAATGACCGCCCCGTTGATGAGAACCCCCGCCTCGCTCAACTTGGTCAGATCGATCTTGAAGGTAGACAGATCAAAGGTGCAGCTCGGCGGAATCGTGTCCAAGGCTGCTGAGATCTGAGTGATCAGCGACTGGGTGTCAGCGCCAGTGGGAGTGTAAACGGGCGCCGTCCCGCCCGCCGCCGCGTAGGTAGCAATCGAGGTGAGATCCGCGGCGGCGTGCCCCGCCGCCGTATAGAGGTTTGGCCAGGAGTAGCTCCCCGCGTTCATCCCCTGCCCATTACAGGCGTAGTAAAGCTGCATCGTCGTCGTCGTGCCGTTGCCCGTCGGCAGCGCCACCGGCATCCCCGCGCCCGCGTTCGCGAAGTTTTGCAGCACGGCGCCCGCGATGTTGTTGCCGGTATAAGCCAGACCGATGACCAGCGTGCCGATGCTCGGCGGCGCCGCGGGGAGAGCCTGCAGAGGCGTCCCCTGGTACAGGCTCTGAAGCTCGTAGGTGACGGCGTCGGCGGGACAGTCAGGATCGCCGTCGTCGCAGAAATCGGTCTCGCTGTCGGTGGCAAAGAGGATGAACTTCGGCCCATTCGTCGTGTCGCTCGCCAACGTCTGTTGGATGAGAGGGATGACCTGGACAGCGGGCGTTTCGGCTTTGAACGAGGGCTGTCCGAGCCCGGAGTAGACGGTGTTGATCGCAGCGTAATTGTTGAGCGCAGGGGCGACCGTGGTCCAGATCGGACACATTTTTGGCGACGTCCCCTGATTGCCCGTGAACGCCCCCACGCCGAACCTCACCGTTCCCTGAAGGTTCTGGATGACCTGCAGGACCGCCGTACGCAACGTGAAGAAGGTCCCCATGGTGGCATTCGTGAACTCGCTGCCCGATTGGTCCACCAGGACGAAGACGGTCGGTTGCGTCGGCGTAAACGCGACGCTCTTCGTCTGACAGGCCATCGCGTCCGGGTTGAAGCCGGCGTCCGGTTCGATGACCACGTCGCCGCCGCCGCCACCCTCACCCGTGACGACGAAGCGGCCGCCGGTGCCGAGGCTGCCGCCCGAGCCACCCTGGCCGATCGTGTTGCCGTTGCCGCCGGTCCCGGCGGAGCTCATCTTGACGCCGGCCGTGCAGCCGAAAGCTCCCAGCAACAGGCCCGGCGCCGAGGCGGCAACCAGACCGGCGACCAGAAATGGCGCGCGCCCGCGCCCGCGATAAGCAAGGTGATTCACAACGAGCCTCCTCGGAAAAGCCTTACTTTATCACGACCAGCGCGTCAAAACGTCAGGTCACGCGCGCCGGGAGGACGACCATCGTCGCGCCCGCCCAGTAGAGCCGCTTCTGGATGGCCATCGCCGTCTCGTTGTGCAGCAGGCGCTGGTACCAGCGCTCGCGCTCGAACACCACCTTGCCGCCGAAGAAGGTCACCACCGGGAACTCCTTCATGACCGCCAGGCAGAGCCGCTCGGCCTCGGCGACCGCGTCGGTGGCTATCGCCGAGCGCACGGCGGCCGGGACACCCAGCTCGGCGGCGACCGCGCAGTACTTCTGCAGCATCAGGCGCGTCGAGGCTTCGAGCGCGTCGACCGCGTCCGCCCCCTTGAACCCGCCCGAGTCGATGACGCCGACCGAGATGAAGACCAGGTTCTTGAAGTGGTTGGGGAAGGCCCGGAAGATGTTGAGCACGGTGTGGATGCCGATGCCGCCGAAGCTGGGGACCAGCACCGCGGCCGTGGGCGCCTTGGGATCGGTGATCGCCAGGCAGGTCGCCCCCGTCGGCGCCGATGTGCCGCACGTCCTGGTAAAGCTGCGCCAGCTTCATGCGGACCGGTCCGGTAATGCGCGCGGATCACGAAGCAGAGCGCAATCACCAGGCCGGTCACCCCCAGCGTGATCCAGCCGCCCTCCTTGAACTTCTCGAGGATGGTGATGACCAGGATGGTCGCGCAGAGGATGAACCCGGTGGAGAACAGCAGCGCCTTGCGGTGCCAGTGCTCGACCCTTGCCGCGCTCCTGCCAGGTGTGGCGCATCATCCCGAACATCGAGAGCGAGAAGGTCAGGAAGACGTTGATGCTGTACATGACCACCAGCTGCCCGACGTCGCCGTGGGTGTAGACCAGCGCCGCCAGCGACGTCGCCCCCATCAAGAAGATTCCGTTGTGGGTGGTCAGCCGATCCGACAGCGCGGCGAACCGCCGCGGCACCCAGGAGTCGACCGCCATGTTGGCGAGGACGCGCGGGCCGTCGATGAAGCCGGCCTGCGCGGCGACGACGAGCAGGATCGACTCGGAGAACAGCGTGATGACGACCAGCACCCTGCCGAGCGGCATCCCGTTCGTCACCCGCTCGGCCAAGACCGCGTTCATGGTCTTGCCGTTCTCGGGCGTCACCCTCCAGAGCAGGTAACAGACCAGCAGGCCGGCGGCGGTGAAGGCCAGCGAGGTGGCCATGTAGACCATCGTCCGCTTGGCGGTCTGCACGCGCGGCTCGCGCATGATCGGCAGGCCGTTCGAGACCGCCTCGATCCCGGTGTAGGTACCGCCGCCCAGCGAGTAGGCGTGGATGAACAGCAGGATCATCCCGCCGAGGCCCAGCGTCGTCAGCCCCTTGTGGAAACCGGCACCCATCTCGACCGCCGTGGCGGGGAGCGCCGGCGCGCGCATCAGCACGCCACCGACGATCAGCGCCAGGTGGGTGAAGACGAACAGCAGGAAGACCGGCGCCAGGGCGATCGCCGACTCGCGCGCGCCGCGCAGGTTCAGCGTGGTCAGCCCGAAGATGAAGAAGACCTCGACCGGCATCTTGAAGCCCGCCAGGCCGAGGGGCAGGAAGCTGAAGAGCGCGTCGCCGGCCGCGGCGACCGAGACGGTGATGGTGAGGACGTAGTCGACCAGCAGCGCGCAGCCCGAGGCGACGCCGGCGCCCTTGCCGAGCAGCTTGGTGGCGACCACGTAGCCGCCGCCGCCGTGGGGGAACTCCTCGATGATCCCGCGGTACGCCGCCGAGATGATGAGGACCGTCAGGGCCGTCATCGCCGCCAGGCCGATCGCAAGGTAGGTGTGCGAACCGAGGTTCCGGAACGCCTCCTCCGGACCGTAAGCCGAAGACGAGAGGCCGTCGGCGCCGAGGCCGACCCAGGCCAGGAAAGGAATGAGCGATATTTGGTGAAAGATTCGTTTGTCGCGCAGGTCGCGCGGTTTGCCGAGGATGACCCGGCGAAATTTGTTACTGAGCGCCTCGGCCTCCCGAGACTCGTTCGACGCCGGGACCGCAGTGGGGACAGCGGCGGTGCCGGTGGAACTTTCAGGTTCGGGATCCGACCCGCTGGTGATGAGGTTTGCCATTCCGCCGGTCTACGCCAGCTGCCCCGAAAAAAGCAAGGTCCTCCCACCTGCCGTAATGCCCGGAAATGCCCCGGAAATGCCCCGGAAATGCCCCGGAAAGAACGCCTCGGCCGTGCTCCGGATGAAGGTGGCATCACAGCTTTCGCTCGTGATAGTTTGGGAGCTTCAAAAAGGGGCGGCGGCGGCCGAGAAATTTCAATGAAGTCCTTCCTTAGCAGAGCGACGGCGCTCCTCCTGTTCTCCTCACTGGCGGCCGTCGCGGCCGGCTGTGGTGGCGGCAATGGGCCTGCGGCGCACAAGGACGCCGGCCAGGGGCACGATCGGGCGGACGACATGAAGCTGACCGTGCACCCCGACGGCGGCAGCCCCGACGGAGACGCGGGGGCCGTCAACACCTGCGGGATGAACGGACCGACGCAGGGCCTCGGAGCAGCCTGTGCGTGCGACGCCGAGTGCGGCAGCGGCCATTGTGCCGACGGGCTCTGCTGTGAAAACGCCTGCACCAGCGGCTGCGAGACCTGTTCGGCGCCCGACGCCGGCGGCCTCTGCGTCAAGCGCTCGTTCGGCGCGGCGCCGCGCAACCCGGCCGACTGCGTGGCCGACACCCCGTCGACCTGCGGGCTCGATGGAACCTGCGATGGCGCCGGCGCCTGCCACTATTTCCTGGGCAACACCTGCGTGGGCGGAACCTGCAGCGGCGACTCGGTGGTGGGCGCGTACGCCTGCGACGGAACCGGAGCCTGTAAGCCGGGCATCACCCAGATGCTCTGCGTCCCGTACACCTGCAATCCGACGAGCGGCACCTGCTTCGAGTCGTGCTCCACCGCGCAAGGGCAGTGCGATTCTCAGCACTCCTGTGACCTCACGTCGGGGAGCTGCGGCAAAGCGCGAGCCGGCGCGCACTGCAACGACGACAGCGGCTGCCTCTCCGGGTACTGCGCCGACAACGTCTGCTGCAACATCGCCTGCCAGGGCGCCTGTGTCGCCTGCGATCTCCCCGGCCGGCTCGGGGCCTGCCTGCCGATCGATCCCGGAAAGCCCGACCCCCGCGGCGTCTGCAAGGACCAGGGTTCGTCGACCTGCGGCCACAACGGGACCTGCGACGGCGTCGGCGGCTGCGCCAACTACGCGCGAGACACCCAGTGCCTCCAGCCGTCGTGCACCGGCAACCGCCTCAACACGGCCGGGACCTGCGACGGCCTCGGCACCTGCCGGGCGCCCGGCGTGCAGGACTGCCACCCGTTCCGCTGCGTCGACGGCGCCTGCACGACGTCGTGTCAGTCCGTGAACGACTGCGACACCGGGACTGCCTGCATCAACGAAACCTGCGGTCCGAAGCCGATCGGCGCGACCTGCGCCGGCCCCAGCGAATGCTCCACCAACTTCTGTGTCGACGGCGTCTGCTGCGAGAGCGCCTGCTCCGGGACCTGTCAGTTCTGCGCGCTCCCGACCTCGCCTGGCTTCTGCATGACCGTCGCCGCCGACAACCCCGATCCCCGCGGCCTCTGCCAGGACATGGGCGCCGCCATGTGCAAGACGAACGGCAAGTGCGACGGCACCGGCAGCTGCGAGAGCTACGCCAGCGGGACGGTCTGCGCCGGCGAGACCTGCGCCAGCGGCGTCTACACCGGTGCCTCGACGTGCAACACGACCGGGCAGTGCGTGGCCCCCGACTCCCATCCCTGCACGCCTTACATCTGCAACGGATCGCAGTGCTTCAACGTCTGCGGGACCAACGACCAGTGCAAGGCGCCCAACACCTGCAGCCCGACGAACTCCTGCGGGCCCAAGCCGCCGGGCGCGGTCTGCGCCAGCACGGACGAGTGCCAGACCGGGCTCTCCTGCGCCCAGGGCTACTGCTGCAACTCCCCCTGCGCCGGGGCCTGCCAGACGTGCGCGCTCCCGAGCTCGCTCGGCGTCTGCACCAACGTGCCCGCCACCCAGGTCGACCCGACCGGCCAGTGCACGGACCGCGGGGCCACCTCCTGCGGCACCAACGGAAAGTGCGACGGGAACGGCGGCTGCGCGCTCTACGTGTCGGGGACGACCTGCATCGGGTCGAGCTGCCCCAGCGGCACGTCGACGTTCACCGGGACCTCCAGCTGCGACGGCGCCGGGAACTGCGTCACGCCGAACAACACCCCCTGCTTCCCGTACCAGTGCGGCCTCAACATCTGCAAGAACTCCTGCACCTCGAACGCCGACTGCCAGTCGCCGGCGGTCTGCAACAGCAACGGCTCCTGCGGCCTCAAGGGGATCGGCCAGGCCTGCGTGACGGCGGCGGAGTGCGGATCCGGGTTCTGCTCACAGCAGACCTGCTGCCAGACCGCCTGCACCGGGGCCTGCCAGTCCTGCGCGCTGACCGGATCGCCCGGGGCCTGCACCAACGTCCCCAGCGGAACCGCCGATCCGCAAGCGACCTGCCACGACCAGGGAAGCTCCACCTGCGGCACGGACGGGTTCTGCGACGGCAACGGCGCCTGCCGGAAGTACGTGGGCGGCACGTCGTGCGCTCCTCCCTCCTGCACGACC
>CAVRRT010000054.1:0-48680 GCA_963723305.1 uncultured Pseudomonadota bacterium | reverse complement strand
TTAAATCAGCTTGCCAGTCTGCACCGGCAACAGCTTCCAAACCGGTTCCTAGTTCTTTTTTTCTCAATTCGTACAGATACTTTCCAGAATCTCCAAGTCTCGGACTGCCGATCATGGCGAAAGATAGTGCTTCTCAGCATTAGATTCGCAATTACCATAACGGTGACCATGAATCTCAAAAACCCGCTTCATTTTATTGCATCAAAAGTACTAAAACTGCTTGTGCCATTGTCGTGTTCCATCGCTATAACAGGATGCAACAACCATCATTACACGGAAATGCAATTAATCGGCTCCTGGCAGCTGGATGCCAACGTAGCAGACGCTAGAGTGACATATTATACTAATCACATGTGGGTTGGAACCGTCACGAGCTCGGACACCCGGGTTCCAAATGGTTCAGAATTTGGTGGCTGGATGTTAAATGGCAATCATTTGGAGACGATTACATATTCCACACTTAACGGGGCGAGCTCAGATGCGAAGGAAATCACCAAAATAGACAGTTTAAACAAATCGACCATGGTTCAAATTCAGGAAAACGAGGATGTTAATTCGAATCATAAAAAGTCTCGCTTCCACCGGATTGACGCACCATGTCCTTTGATGGCAGATGACGATCTTACCCACAAACTTACGGGAACTTGGGAATATTCATACACTAATCCGGTTAAGCATGCCGCTGTTTGCCTCTTTAGTATTTACGAAACAAATGGCGCAGCATTATGGCATGGCACAATGATAAAGGATGGTGAGGAATTGCCGACGGCAAATGCCGCCGGCATTTGGCAAGTAGAAAAGGGATGTCTTTTTACGACAATCACGAACATCGATCAAAAAGGGGTCCCGATCAACAAGGAATCTCGCGATGAAATTGTTTTCATTACGGACTCGGAATTTATTTTTCGCGATGACCACGGCGTTGTAAAGAAGGTGCTCAAGCAACAATCCGATGAGGCAGCGGTTCATTGAACTCAGCGGAACAAGCTGGAAGCGTCCGCTCGGCCAGGAAAACAAGAAAAGCAGAAACTCCAACGAACCGACGTCCGCCGGGGCTGCGAGCTAAGGCGCGTAGCTTGCCCCGGCTCGTTTTACCTCGCTACAACGACTCTGGAAAAACTTGATTTCGAACCCCAATTGACCATACTGATTGAAAGGCATCGGTAGCAGGCCGAAGCGTTTCGCTATGAAGCTTAAACGTTGGGAGTTCCTTAAAATTGCTCTGATCGTATTGCCTACGGTTGGCGTCGTGACGTATCGTGCCGAGTCAGCGGAAGACGCCTGGAGTATAGTATTATACATCGCTGTCGCGCTCAGTTTTGCTGCGGTCTTTCAGTTGGTCTTTTGGTGCGTCTACGACGTGATGACGTTCAAGCGTGGTGGATGGAGTGTGGCGAAGTTTAGCGATAGCCCGTTTGCGAGGAGCCCGGGACCAGGCTTTTTTCTGAACATCGAATCGGTCGCCTTGCTGATATTTGGTGCAGCCAAAATCGTTGCGGCCATTTTTCAAGGCTTACCGTCCCTCATTCTAGGCGCAGGGTTTTTTGCTGTTGGCGCTCTTCTGCTAGTTTGGCAGGTCATGCTGCGCAAGCTCTTTCAATCTCGATTTTTCGAGAGAAGTCACCATAACAAATGAACACCGTATTAAGAACCGCTATTCATTGTGTACTTGAAATACAGTGCCAGTTTGGACCTCGAAAACACAATTGACGCGGTTTTCACGCGATAAGCTGGCACTTGAGGGGGCGAAAAAGTAGCGTGGAGGAGTAATTTGAGAACCGTCATGGTAGCTGATTATGTAGCAAATATACATTACCAGGACGGACGCAAAAATCACACGGAAAGTGATTTTCATCTTGTTGAAGTTGAATACCTTCGGGCGATTAAACAAGCTAAATCTAGCTGTTTTTGCTCATGTCACTTGTGCGAGGCTTCAAAAACGACGTCAAGTTGTTTTCTTAAGTCGAAGGTTTGGGACTGTTTTTGAAGGATCGCCACCCGCTGGCCTTGGTTCCAATTGGCCACCGTCAACCGGCCTCGCAAAGCTCAGCCCTCCGACCCCGGTGCCGCCGCTGTTTTGTGACACGGGTTTTGGTAGTTTGGAGCAAGGGCAGGGGCACAAATGTTTTTACGAGGCTCGCTATCAATCACCAAAGCGACGCTTTAACCCTTGACACAATTATCGGATGTGCTACTATAAGACCATTGGAATTAAGGTCTTAGAAGTAAGCTTGCCATTAAAATAAAAATTGATGTGAAAACTACACTTTGCTTCTGTTGTCTCGTGATCGCATCGGTCGATCGCGGCTTTTCTCAAGCTTTTACGGATTAGGATTTTGAGAATCCAACCTGGGTGTGTGACCCTTCAGTTCCGGTTCCTAATGTTGGTTTCGTTACTCCTTCTAGCGCGATGCCAGGGTGGACCGCTTATTCAGACGGAAATCCATATCCGGACATGCTGTATGATACAATTGCTTTAGCCGGGGGATTTGTTTCGTTATATGACAACAATTCATGGCCGTCCCTTCAACTACAAGGTGACTATTATTTGAGGCTGATGGGTGTTAATTATCCAGGCAATGAAACCACGACCGGGGTTGGACAAACGGGGCAAATCCCTCCATCCGCCCGGTCTCTGACGTTTTTGGCTGATTTTTTCGGAGGTCCAGACCAAGTGTCTTTTGCTGGAAATACCTTGTCCGTAAATGTAATCGCCACAACCCCCAATTACGACGTTTATCAAGCCGATATTTCGCAATACGCCGGGAACACAGGCGAATTACTTTTTACAACGTCTTTGGGAGGCGTGATGACTCTCGATAACATTCAATTTTCCACTTCCCCCGTTCCCGAACCGAACTCTTCCGCGTTCTTCGCTTTGGGCGGTTTGTTGGTTGGCTTGCGCCATTGGCGCAACGCTTCGCGGTAAGACCTGGCGAGTGCAAAGTTTCGGCTTATTGTTTGAGGTTTGGCGGTCTCGGGCCCCGATTCCAAATGGCCACGGTACGCTAGCCGTGCAATTCAATAACTAAACGTCCCATACAAGCTTAAAAGGACATGGCAGTGTAAGATTTGGCATTCAACTTATTCATCACGATAAAAGGTTGCATCATGCTTGGGTGCGCGTCCGAGCCACTCAGGCTTAACGACAGTCCCATCCATTAAAACGATGCAACGTCGATAATGTCCAACGAGGCCAACATCGCCGAACAAAATGTTGTAGTAACAAATGCTGATACATGCCGCCGCTGTTTTGTGACACGGGTTTTGGTAGTTTGGGGCAAGGGCAGGGGATACTGGCCTCAAATCTCGCATCCGACAACTTCTGGCGCTCCTGCAGCAAATGACGCCGAGGTTTTTTTTGTAAAGCCAGTACGCGCGCTTGTTGGTCCGGTTGACCACGGTAAGCCTGCCGCTCGCGATCTCATCGAACAACCGCCGCGAGGAGGGTTTAGGAAGTTTATCTTACTTCCAGGAATCCACCGGCGTATTTTGCTGTTCTTTGTAAATGGGTCGAGCGTGATACAGTATCCGGTGGTTCGTAGTTTGGGGGGGGGCAGTGTCAGGATGCGCCATGAATCCACCGGCGCTGGTAATAAAACTAGGCGAGGTTGGTTTTCTGTTGTAAAAAATATCACTATTTTCAACCTGAAAAGACCGCAAAAACCAACCCAAGTCATTGAACCAAAGGCAAGCTCTGGTATATCTGGACATGGCCTGGGTTGGGTCTTCAAGCCTGCGCCACCAACCCGACGACCGCGATAAGGTGCAACTGCTGAAAGACCGGAAACATGCCCCGGCGTGGGTCGCGAATATTTTGCAACGGCTCGCCGCCGGGTCACCCTGAATCATCGACGGCTTCCTAAAACTTTCGCCGCCAGATGGTTGACCCAAATCAGGTTTCTTGGTGCAAGCAAAAGTCTTTTGAATTATTTTATTTCTTCCAAAGAAAATGAAGTTCGCGATCATAGCCGACGTTCACGCAAACCTGGAAGCTTTGCGGGCAGTTTTGGAAGACGCCAAAGAACAAAGATGCACGCATCATGTTTTTCTGGGGGACTTTGTGGGGTATTGCGCCGATCCGAAAGCGTGCGTTGATATCGTGCGCGCCATGAACGCCCCGTGCGTCAAGGGCAATCACGACGAATACTGCGCAACGAACATGCATCTCAATGGCAGCAATGCCCATGTCGCCAAAGCCGTTGAGTGGACTCGCAAACAGCTCACCGCAGACGACCGCCAATGGCTGCAGAAACTTCCCTATGTGCGCCAGGTCGAAGACTTCACCATTGTCCACGCGACTCTCGATCAACCAGAACGGTGGCAATACGCGTTGGACAAGCTCGCGGCAGCGGCCAGTTTTCCTTATCAGAAAACCGAGCTGTGCTTTTTTGGCCATACCCATGTGCCTATCGCTTTCACCCGCGAAACCGTTGTCCGAGGCGGCACATACACAAAGTTTAAGGTGGTTCCCGGTAAACAGTATTATGTGAATCCCGGTGCGGTGGGGCAACCTCGAGACAACAATCCCAAGGCCGCATATGTGGTTTACGACATGGACGAAGGAACAGTTGAACTCCGCAGGTCAGCGTATGACGTTGCTGCCACTCAGAAGAAAATCCAGGAAGCAGGCATCTATGATTAGGGTGCAGCGCCTTAGCAGAAAACGGAAAATCACTAAGGCATTAAATGGCAAACTTCCGAAGCTATGAATATAACATACAACAACAAAGTGAGCTGTGAATAACCCAGTGAATAACCAGTGAACAAAAAGATGCAGCAAAAAACGGTATCGTTCGAAATCAATTCCTTGGATTACCATTCCTCTTGAGTAGATATCGCACCAACTGAAAAGGAATCAGCAATAGCAACAAGAAGTTTACGCAAAAGAAAATCCACGAAATAATGCCCAATTTAAGATGATGATCTTCTACAAGGCTTGCACGCACATAAAATATCAAACTTCCTGCCAAAAACAGCCAAGCTATAATCATCAAAACTAAAGACATTATTCGCTCAATTTTTCCGATTGACTCCGGAATCATGAATATCTTCATAGTTGATTAAACCCTGAACCCATAACTGTCGTAAATCAAGCCAAGAACTACACGTTGCGCTTGTCAATCTGCAGGCCTATTTTTGAAGGCTCGCCGGTCGCTGGCCCTGATTCCAGATGGACGCCTCAGGGCTGTTTCTGAACCTGTCGCGCCTCGTGCGGCTGATCTCGCTGCTTCCCGTGTGAATCCTGACGTTTTACCTGCTGGACAATATTCTGAACCGGTGCCCGTGAATGAAGCCATTATTTTGCCTTCTGTTAATTCGCAAGCTTCAGCGATGGTTCCGCCTCCTCGGCTAAATGGTTTTAGTTCGGCTGGCTTGGCGCAATCTCGATCGCAAGGAGGTTCTCAGTCTGTAAATTGATTTGGATTGGCTGTTGTCCGTGGCTCGGGTGACGCGGCATGATCTGCCAGTTCGGCGATAAGCAAGACGAACGAACGAAGCCAGAGCAATTGCCGGGGTCGCGCGAAGGATGGCTTCCCGGTGGAGGTCATTCCGCTCGCTGCCGGCCTGGCGCTCCGCCGGTTGAAGGCGCTCGGTCTGAGCCCGGTCGTGCGCGCCGATGCGGCGGCGGGCGGGCCGCTCGTCTCGGTCAACGGCAACCTGATCCTCGACTGCGCGTGCGCGCGGCCGCTGGCCGAGCCGGCGCTGGCGCGGACGCTGGAGACGGCCATCTGCCGGATCCCGGGCGTCGTCGACACCGGCCTCTTCCTGGGCACCGCCGAGCGGGTGCTGGTCGGCCACCCCGACGGCCACGTCGAGGTCTTCAAGCGATCGGATCTGCCGTGAGCGGCCAGGGCAAGGTCGTCTTCCTGTTCGACGTCGACAACACGTTGCTCGACAACGATCGGGTGAGCGCCGATCTGCGCCGCTACCTGGTGAGCGAGGTGGGCGCCGGGCGGGCCGAGCAGTACTTCGAGATCTTCGAGGTGCTGCGGACGGAGCTCGGCTACTCCGACTACCTCGGCGCCCTGCAGCGCTACCGGCTGGTCCATCCGCGCGATCCACACCTCCTGGCGGTCTCCTCCTTCCTCATCAACTATCCGTTCGCCAACCGGTTGTTCCCCGGATCGCTCGACGCCGTCGAGCACGTGGCCGCCTTCGGTCAGACGGTCATCCTCTCGGACGGCGACGTGGTGTTCCAGCCCCGCAAGGTCGAGCGGGCCGGCCTGTTCGACGCCGTCGAGAAGCGTGTCCTCATCTACATCCACAAGGAGAACGAGCTGGACGACGTCGAGCGCCGCTACCCGGCCGAGCACTACGTGCTCATCGACGACAAGATCCGGATCCTCACCGCGGTCAAAGCAATCTGGGGTGAGCGGCTCACCACCGTCTTCCCGCGCCAGGGCCACTACGCGCTGGCGCCCGAAGTGGCCCGCTTCCCGCCCCCCGACATCACGCTGGGGCGGATCGGCGAGCTCTGCGACTACGATCTGCCGAGCCTGCTGGCGGCGGCGCTGCAGAAATAGCACCAGCACGGCCCTCCCCGGCGCCAACGCGAACCGGGAGTCATCCCGCCTCGGTCGCGCGTCGAGCGGGCAGGCGGCATCGGCGCTTGCGGATTCTCGATGGATGAGCACCTTGTCTAGATGAGCGTCCCGCAGCAGCCGAGTCGAAGGATTGTGCTGCTCTCTAAGCTGAAGACGACGACGATGCGCCTGGGAGCCAGGACCCAAGCATTTTTCCGCAAGGGCGATCAGCTCGAAGCGACCGGCTTCCAGAATCTGCCCCATGACGATCCGACGCTGGTTCCGCCCAAGTTGGGTTTCCGCGGCTTCGATAAGGTTCCGCGCAATCGCTCCCCACGTCTCATTGCTTCGCTGCTCGTGGCGACGGCGACGGTGGCCGCAGTGAGGTGGTGTTCGGCGCACGACGTTCCCCATGGGACCGCGCAGGTCGCGAGCTCCATCGAGTCCAAGGCGTCGCGGGAATGGGTCCGGCTCAAGGCGATGGTCGGCTCCACCCGCCCCGCGCCGTAGCCGTGGAGACGAACGGCCTGAAACCGTTCACTCGGTGAGCTGGCCCGAGGGGCCGACGCGCGAGCGGCTGATCGCGCAGTCGTCGACGTAGACGGTCGCCATCGGCGGCGTCAGGTCTTCGCCCACGCTGCAGGCGTCCCACTCCACCCAGGACGTCGGGCTGGTCGGCGCGCCGGCGATGTCGACCACCTGCTGGCCATCGAGCCAGTAGGTCAGCCGGCCGGTGTCGTCGTTGCTCGCGCGATAGAACGCCTCCAGCTGGAACCAGTCCTCGACCGGCACCACCGGGTCGGTCACGTCGAGCGGAATGTTGGCCGCCGTCGTGTGATCGTAGAGCTGCAGGGTCATCTCGCCGCTCGGCAGCGTCGCCAGGTCCATGTCGTAGAGCTCGTTTTCCGTGTTGGCGTCGTTGACGTCGGTCCGCATGCGAAACTTGAAGATCACCCAAAACGTTCCGACGGAGACGCTGCGGGGGAGGTAGTACCAGGCGCTGTAGTAGGCCTCGACGGGAAGGTAACCGGCGCGCGAGAGGACGGCGTTTTCCTGGGTCCCGTCGCTGCCGGCGGTGATGGTCAGCGCGGCGGAGTAGCTGCCGCGGTGGGCCTCCGTGTTCGAAACCGCGATCATGTTGGGGGGCATCGGGAAGGCCTGCGCGTTGCCCCCCATGGCGCCGGTCCACTCGCTGAAGTCGCCGGTCTCGAACCGCGCGGTCCAGAGCAGATCGGAGCCGACGTCGAGCTGACCGCACCCAGCGGCGAGCGCCGCCAGCGCGAGGATCGCCGCAGATACCAACCGGGCGCGCATCAAAGGAATCCTAACGACAGGCCGGCCGTCGCGCCGATCCAGAAGAGCGGGGTGTGACCCAAGACACCGGCCGGCAGCGCGAAGATGGTCGGGGGAATCGGGACCACCTCGGCGGAGAGGGCGGCGAAGGGAGAGAGGCGCGCGCGGGCCGCATGAACGCCCACCCCGACGCGCAGACCGACCTCGATCCCGGTCTGCGCCCTCGGGCTGGTCAGATCGAGCGCCCGCTCGGAGAGCAGCGCCGCCGAGACGCCGATCTCGCCATACCGCTCGAAACGCGGCCCGAAGCTTCGTGCCCGTATGCCGGCATCGACCGGCAGCCGCCACTGCCGGAGCCGAACCCCGCCCACCGTGTTGTCGACCGGCAGAAGCGCCGTCACGCCCGCCTCCGGACCGAGCTGGCGGCGTCCCGCCGACCAGCGCAGCTCGGCCCCGACCTGCCCGACGTGGTCATCGGGGCCGAGGCCGCCCACTGCCGCGGCGCCGAGATCGAGGCGGGCGCGCGGCGCCGCAACGACCGGCGCTGCCGGCGGCGCCGGAGCCGGCAACGGAGCGCGGGCGGAGGGCGGCGGCGCCGGCGACTGGTCCGGCGGCCGCTGCCGGCGGCGCCGGCAGCTCGGCCGGCAGCTCGGCCGGCAGCTCGGCCGGCAGCTCGGCCGGATCGATCGCCAGCGCCACGAACACCGCCGCGATGCGCGCGCGGTAGCCGCAATCCCGGCTCTCATCGCGGTACTCACGGACCTTTCCCGCCGCAATGATCCTGTACGGCACGCCGAGGTCGAGGATCTCCACCAGCGGCGTCTTGCCTCCCGCGACGGCGCGGAGGTGGGCCGCGAGGCGCGCCCGCGGCACCAGCGTCACCAGCTCGTCCCAGACGGCGCTCGGTCGCGGACAGCCGCTGGGGCCGCCGATGATGGACGACGGGTCGATGGCCGGTGCAGCCGCCGGCGGTGCGACCTCATGTGTTCCCGGCGCTTCTTCGGGCGGCGCCGCGCGCGCGGCCCGCCCGCCCGATGCTGCCCCCAGGCCGAGCAGCGCCGCGGCGGCCAAACCCGCGCCGCGAAGGACCCCTTCACGCACCACGCGAGGCACCGTGTCACGATATCCGAATCGCCGCCGGTTGGGCGAGACGTTGTCGCGGTCCCCGGCTACAATCCGCGCCTGCCATGAAGGTCCTGGCAAGAGCGCGCCCTTCCAGCAGTGCGCATGAAGCACTCCGGTCGCCCGGCTTCCCCCCAGACTTTCGCGCGTTCTACGACGCTTGGTTCGAGGACGTGGCGCGCTGGATTCGTGCGCTCGGCGGGACGGACGCCGACCGCGACGACATCGTGCAAGAGGTCTTCCTGGTGGTCCGCCGGCGTCTCGAGGCCTTCGACGGCGCGAACGCGGCCGGCTGGCTCTACCGGATCACCCGCAGGCAGGTGCGCGACTTTCGCCGCCGGAGCTGGGTCAAGCACATCTTCACCAAGCGGAGGGTCGAGGATCCCGACGCCTTGCAGAGCGGCGCCGGCGGTCCGGCCGCCGCGCTCGAGCGCAAGGAAGACCAGCGGATCCTGCTGGCCATCCTGGGGAAGATCCGCGAGGAGCGCCGAACTGCCTTCGTGCTGTTCGAGGTCGAAGGGCTCTCCGGCGAGGAGATCGCCCGCATTCAGAGCGTTCCGCTCAACACCGTCTGGACGCGCCTTCACCACGCGCGGAAAGATTTCGGCGTGCTGGCCGCGAAGTTCCGCGAGGCGCAGCTGCGCGCGAGGCGCGAGGCGGAGGCGGGAGCGGGAGCGCGAGGCGACGAATCCGGGAGCGCGAGGAGCGCCAGGAATGCGAGGATGATGACCACGTTCAGCGGACGTGGGGGCTCACGGTGAGCGGCGACGATTTCAAGTCGGGCGACTCCCATCGGGTGCCCGGCCATCCGCTGCGGCTCACCGACGATCCGACGGCCGATCCCTGGACCGTCGGTCTCTTGCAGTCGACGGGCCCCTACAAATCGCCGCCGGGTCGAAAGCAGCGGGTGCTGCTCAGCCTCGGCCGGTCGAACGTTCGCCGGCCGCCGCTCGTCTTGCGGCCGGCGATCGTGGCTGGTGTGCTGATCGGCTGTGGCGCGTTCGCCAGCGCTGCGATCGGGCCTTGGCGTGGCTGGATCGGGCGTGCCTACGAGCGGCTCGTTCCGGCTTCGGCGTCGGCTCCTGTCGCGTCGGCGTCGGAGCATGCCCGCCCGCACCGGATCGCCGCGGGGCGCCCGCTGGCGCTGGCCACGTCGACAGCGGAGAGCGGGCCCGCGCCCGCGCTCCCCGTCGCGCCCGCGGCCCCCGTCGCCATCGCCAGCCGGGATCCGGTCGCGGCGCCGCACGCGCACCACGCGGCGCCTGGCTCCCAACCGCCGCAGGCCCAAGCCGAAGCCCAAGAAGAGACGCAGGCGGTGCTGGCCGGGATGCGCGCGCTCCGGCTGGACCACGACCCGGTGCGCGCCCGCGCGCTGCTGGCGCGGTATCTCGGGCGCCACCCGAATGGCGCGCTCGCCGAAGAGGCGCTGGCGCTGTCGATCGAGGCGGCGGTGGCCCACCATGACGGCGACGCCGCGGCGCTCGGCGCCCGTTACTTGCAGCGGTATCCGGCAGGACCTTTCAGGGCGCTGGCGCTTCAGACCCGACGCTGAGCGTGGGGTCCTCCTCGGCGTTCGGTGTCCGGACGATTTCGTGAAGGTTTGCCATAGGAGCTGCCCTATGCGCCGACAAACCGCCGTTTTCTCGCCTATCGACCCGTTCTCCGGAGGAACCATGAGACTAGCTCGGCTGCTCCCAATCCTGTTGACCCTGGCCATCGCTTCCTGCGCGACGCCCGAGAGCTCAGACGATGCCGGCGGGACGGGCGGCAGCTCCGGCGAAGGCGGGAACAACGGCACCGGCGGCAACAGTGGTTCGACCGGAGGCACCACCGGCACCGGCGGGAGCGCCACGGGCGGCAGCACGGGGACAGGCGGCAGGGTCGCCACCGGCGGTGCGACCGGCACCGGCGGGACGTCCGCGACGGGCGGGACGACGGGGACCGGCGGCACGACCGGGACCGGCGGCACGACCGGGACCGGCGGGACGACCGGCACCGGCGGCACGACCGCGACCGGCGGCACGACGGGGACGGGCGGCAATGTCTCCACCGGCGGGACGACCGGGACTGGCGGCGCGGGCAAGGGCGGGACGACCGGAACCGGCGGCACGCCGGCGACCGGCGGCACGACAGGTAAGGCCGGAGCGAGCGGGACCGGTGGCACACCGGCGACCGGCGGTACCGGCGGCACCGCCAGCAACGCGATCTGCAAGTTCGCCAGCGGGCTGAACGTCGCCTGGGTGAACTTCGCCAGCGACATCCCGAACCCGAACCTCACCACCTTCAATACGATCTTCACGAACAGCGCCGCGGTCGGCGGGCGCGTGATCCGCTGGTGGTTCCACACCAACGGGACGGTGACGCCCGGTTACGACTCGAGCGGGATGGCCATGCCGCTCACGACGGCCGCGACCAACGACCTCATCAGCCTGGCCAACGCCGCCCACACTGCAGGGGTGGCGCTCAACATCAGCCTCTGGTCGTTCGACATGTTGCAGGGGGGCGAGAACATCACGACCGCGCTGCGCACCAACAACCAGAACCTCCTGACTGTCGACGCCAACCGGAACGCCTACGTGACCAATGTGCTCACGCCGATGGTGACCGCGCTCAAGGGGAACGCCGGCGTCTACTCGTACGAGATCTTCAACGAGCCGGAGGGGATGACCACCCAGCATGGCTGGACCACGGCCAACGGCGGCACCGAGGTCGACCAGATGTACATCCAGAAGACGGTCAACGTGTTCGCGGCGGCGATTCACTCGGCCGATCCGAACGCCCGGGTGACCAGCGGCGCCCAGACCTTCGGGACCTGCTCGAACGCCAGCGGGATGACCAACCTCTATTCGAACAGCGCGCTGCAAGCCGCGGGCGGCAAGTCGAACGGGACGCTGGATTTCTACGAGGTGCACTACTACACCTCGAACGGGTCGAGCGTCTCCTGCTTCACCCACCCGGCGTCGAACTGGGCGCTCGACAAGAACGTGGTGATGGGCGAGTTCTACGCCATCACCACCGACGGGGTGAACGGCGCCGACACCTACACCTCGCTCTACACCAACGGCTACAACGGTGCCTGGTCCTGGAACTACACGACCAACGACGACAGCGGTACGACGACCGATTGGCCGACGATGAAGACGCCGATGCAGAACCTCTACACCGCGCAGATGGCGACACTGAACGCCTGCCCCTGACCGCGTAGACTACGGGCAGTGCAACCGCGGGCGCGTAAGCAGCTGATCGCCGGGCTCGTCGTGCTGGCCGGGGTCGGCGTCGGCGCGGGGACGTTCCTGCGCGCCAGGCCCGTTCCATCGGAGCCGGTTCCTGAAGAACGGCCGGTTCCTGCGCCGCCGGCTGTCGCCGCGCCGGCGCCTCCTGCTGGTCCAGCTTCCCCGGCGCCACACCCGCCGGGGCCCGACCAGTCGCCTTCGACCACGGCGGCGCCGCCGCCCGCCGGCTCCGAGGCGGCCGCGCCGCTCAACGAGGCGGTCCTGATGGCGCGCCTCCGCAGCGTCGCGGGCAGCAACTTCCCGCTGGCGGTCGAGCTGGCGCGCGCCGGGAACCGGCGCTTCCCCGACAGCCCGGCCGCCCCCGAGCGCGCGTCGATCCTCATTCACGCGCTGGCCGCCGAGGGGATGCCTCAGGAGGCGCGCGGCGAGGCCGAGTACGCGGTGAACCACTACCCCGACTCGGCGTGGGTTCAGGACATCGAGGGATTTACCGGGGCTCACCGCCACCGAAACGTGGTCTTGACCGACGGCGGGATGATTCAGGCGCGCTAGCTGGAGTAGAGTCGACGGCGATGTCCGAGCGCCGCACGAAGATCATCGCCACCCTCGGTCCCTCGCAAGATCCGCCGGGCGCGCTCGAGCGCCTGCTCGACGCGGGCGTCGACATCCTGCGCGTGAACCTGTCGCACGCGGGGCCCCGTGCACAGGCGGACCGCGTCCGGCGGGCGCGCGCCCACCGCCCCGACATCGCCGTGCTGGTCGACCTGGCCGGACCGAAGCTGCGCCTCGCCGATCTCCCCGCCGAGCTGAAGGTCGAGGAGGGGGAGGCGCTCACGCTGGGGGCGGGCGGCGTCCCGGTCGGCGATCCGTCGCTCTACCATCGCGTGCGTCCGGGCGATCCGATCTTCATCGCCGACGGAACGATCGCTCTCATCGCCACGGAGGTGGGGCCCGATTGGGTGGCTTGCAAGGTGCGGGTCGGCGGGACGTTGCGCTCGCGCAAGGGGATCAACATCCCGTTCGACACCTCGTCGCTGCCAGCGCTGACCGACAAGGACCGGGCGGATCTCGGCCGAGATCCACCTGCTGGCCCCGGACTTCGTGGCCATCTCCTACGTCCGTCACGAGCGCGACATCGCCGAGGCGCGAGAGCTCACCCGGCTGCCCCTGGTCGCAAAGATCGAGAAGCAGCAGGCGCTCGAGCGCCTCGACGCCATCGTCGGCGCCGCCGACGCGATCATGGTGGCGCGCGGCGATCTCGGCGTCGAGATCCCGATCGAGCGGGTGCCGGCCATGCAGAAGCGGATCATCCGCGCCGCCAACCGGGCCGGACGGCCGGTCATCACCGCGACGCAGATGCTGATGTCGATGGTGTCGAGCCCGCTGCCGACGCGCGCCGAGGTGACCGACGTGGCGAACGCCGTGCTCGACGGAACCGACGCGGTGATGCTCTCCGAGGAGACCGCGGTGGGACACGATCCGTCCGGCGCGGTGAACATGATGATCCGCCTCCTCTGCGAGACCGAGCCGCTCTTGCCGCCGCACGAGGGGCCCATCCGCACCGACAGCTCGAACGCGCTGGCCCACGCCGCCGCCGATCTGGCCGAGGATCTCGACGCCGCCGCCATCATCGTCCCCACCCGCACCGGCGTGAGCGCGCAGCGGCTGGCCGCGTTTCGCCCGCGCCGTCCGATCCTCGCCTACAGCCGCGTCCCCGAGACGACGCGCCGGCTGCACCTCGCCTGGGGCGTTCGGGCGATCGATCTGGAGGTGCCGGCGGGAACGGACCCGCTGCAGGCGACGCTGGAGGCCGCGCGCCGCGACCTGCCGCCGGGGGCGCGCGCCGTGCTGCTGGACATCGCGCCGGCGGGCGCGACCGGCGTTCCGTCGCTGGTCAACGCCATCACCTTCTGATGAATCACCGGCCTGAACTGAAGTAACGTCGCCCGGTGCACGGCGCCAACCAGGTCAGGCGGATCCGCGAACCGGGCGCGGACTACGAGATCCGGATCGTCGGGGAAAAGCGCGCGCCGCTGAGCGACTTTTACCACGCCCTGCTCGGGCTCCCCTGGTGGGTCTCGATCGCCGCCATCAGCGGCGCGTTCCTCATCTCGAACGGCATTTTCGGGGTGCTCTACCTGATCGTCGGGGGCGTGGCGCACGCCGGGGCCGGATCATTTCGCGACGCGTTCTTCTTCAGCGTACAGACCATGGGAACGGTCGGCTACGGCGCGATGTTTCCCCAGTCCACGGCTGCCAATCTGTTGGTCACCGCCGAGTCGATCACTGGCCTGACGCTGACGGCCCTGGCGACCGGCCTGGTGTTCGCCAAGTTCTCGCGTTCGACGGCGCGGCTCATGTTCACCGAGCGGGCCACCGTTTCGCTGCTCGACGGCGTTCCCACGCTGTCGTTCCGTCTGGGGAACCAGCGCCGCAACCAGATCGTCGATGCGCAGATCAAGGTGCTGCTGGTGCGGACCGAGCGGACCAGCGAGGGGAGGACCTTTTACCGGATGCTCGATCTGGCGCTCACGCGCCAGCGCGCACTGTCGCTGTCGCGCTCCTGGAACGCGCTGCACGTCATCGATCGTCAGAGCCCGCTTTACGGCGAGACGCCTGCTTCACTGGCGGCCAAGGAGATCGAGCTGCAGGTGCAGGTCATGGGGATCGACGACGCGACGATGCAGATGGTGCACGGCGGGCACCGCTACTTCGCGCGCGACATTCTCTGGGGGCACCGCCTGGCCGACGTGCTCAGCGAGACGCCGGACGGTCACCTGCTGCTCGATCTGCGTAAGTTCCACGATATCGAAACGACCGAGCCAACCGCCGACTTTCCCTATCCTTAGATGCTCGACGCGATCCTGTTCGACAACGACGGCGTGCTGGTCGACACCGAGGCGCTGTATTTCCAGGCCAACCGCGAGGCGCTGGCCGCTGTCGGCGTCGTGCTCGACGAGGCGAGCTACGTGGAGCTCTTCCTGCGCGAGGGCCTCGGCGCCTGGCACCTGGCCGAGGCGCGCGGCGTCTCGCCGGCGGGCATCGAGGAGCTGCGCGCCGCCCGCGATCGCCGCTACTTCGAGCTGCTTGACCGGGCGCCGATCGTCATCCCCGGCGTCGCCGAGCTGCTGCCGAAGCTGGCGGGGCGCTTCCGGTTGGCCATCGTCACCAGCTCCGAGCCTGGGCCGTTCGCGCGCACGCACGCGCGCACCGGCCTTCTGCCCCACTTCGAGCTGGTGCTCACCCGCGCCGACTATCAGCGAGTCCAAGCCAGATCCCGAGCCGTACCTGACGGCGGTCGCGCGCCTCGGCGTTCCGGCCGCGCGCTGCCTGGTGATCGAGGACTCCGAGCGCGGCCTGCGCGCCGCCAAGGCGGCCGGCCTCGCCTGCTGGGTGGTGCCGTCGGGCTTGACCGTCGGGGGCGACTTCGCCGCCGCAGATGCCGTGCTCCCCGATCTGTCTGTTGCCGCCGCGCGCCTGCTGGGCAGTCCCTGATCGGGCGACAGCGCCCGGCAGCCCGTCGGAAGAGCGTTCGCTTCAGCCGGTGCTGTGGTCGTCGAAGCGTTGGAATTGTCAGCGGCAAATTTTACGCCAATCATCTGGCCAATTTATGGTCGCGGCTTGGCCAGATACCTTTCCGCGTAACACCTCGAAATTCTGAGATCTGGCCAGCATCGGTGGCGAAAACCGCAGACGATGTGCGCCGTTCGTCGCTCGTTACAAAATTGTCACCCGACGGTTGCTGGCACGCCACGCGCCGATGGGTATTGTGCGCGCCCAATGACCACAGAAGCCGCCGCTCTCGAACAACCCAGCTCCCATAAATCCGCGCTCCACGCCAAGATGGCTGGCGGTCCCGGCAAGGTCGGCTTTGCTATCTTCGGGATCGCGCTCGTCGTCGGGCTTGGATATGCGGGCTCGCAGCTTCTGAGCGATCTGGCGAACGTTCACCCGACGTCGGCGATGCCCTTCATTCTGCTGGGCATCGCGCTCCTGGTCGCGCTCGCCTTCGAGTTCGTCAACGGCTTCCACGACACCGCCAACGCGGTCGCCACCGTCATCTATACCCATTCGCTCGCCCCGCAGATCGCGGTGGTCTGGTCGGGGATGTGGAATTTCATCGGCGTCCTGGTGTCGACGGGGACCGTCGCCTTCGGGATCGTCTCCTTGCTGCCCGTCGAGCTCATCCTGCAGGTCGGCGGAGGCGCCGGCTTCGCCATGGTGTTCGCGCTGCTGACGGCGGCCATCATCTGGAACCTGGGGACCTGGTACTTCGGCCTGCCGTCGTCGAGCTCGCACACGCTCATCGGCTCGGTCATCGGCGTGGGCCTGGCCAACCAGTTCATGGCCGTGCACACCGCCACCAGCGGCGTCGACTGGCACCAGGCTTCGAACATCGGCAAGTCGCTGCTGATCTCCCCGCTGGTCGGTTTTGCCGGCGCCGGCCTGCTGCTCATCACGATGAGGATGGTGATCAAGAACAAGGCCCTCTACGAGGCGCCGGTCGGGACCGCGCCGCCGCCGTTCTGGATTCGCTGCCTGCTGCTCCTCACCTGCACGGGCGTCAGCTTCGCGCACGGCTCGAACGACGGGCAGAAGGGCATGGGGCTCATCATGCTGATCCTGATCGGCACCGTCCCCACCGCCTACGCGCTCAACCACGCGGTCTCGCCGCAGGAGTCGCAGGACTTCATCGCGGTCTCGGCGCAAGCCGCAGACGTCGATCGGTCACTATGCGACCAACGTTCCGGTCGCGGGGGACGGACGCGAAGAGGTGACCGCCTACGTGCGCACCCGCCACCTGGAAGAGACCACGCTCGCCGGCCTGCGCACGATGGTCACCGCCGTCTCGCACGACATGTCGATCTACAAGGAGTTGCGCAACGTCCCGGTCGACAAGACGCGCAACTTCCGCAATGACATGTACCTCATCAGCGAGGCGCTGCGTCTGATGGACAAGTCGCACCTGCCGGCGGTCGGCCCGGCCGACGCCGACGTGCTCAAGAACTACAAGAAGCACCTCGACAAGGCGACCAAGTTCATCCCCACCTGGGTCAAGGTGGCGGTCGCCATCGCGCTCGGCCTGGGGACGATGATCGGCTGGAAGCGAATCGTGGTCACCGTCGGCGAGAAGATCGGCAAGGACCACCTGACCTACGCGCAGGGCGCCGCCGCCGAGCTCACCGCGATGGTGACCATCGGCGCCGCCGACGCCTTCGGCCTGCCGGTGAGCACCACGCACGTCCTCTCCTCGGGCGTCGCGGGTACCATGGCCGCCAACAGGACCGGTCTGCAGTGGGGGACCGTGCGCAACCTGCTCATGGCCTGGGTGCTGACGCTGCCGGTTTCGATCTTGCTGTCCGGCACGCTGTTCTGGGCCTTCACGCACATCAGCCGATAGCGGCACCTGGCGGCCGGGTGGCCTCCCGCCGCCGCCGATAGCCGCGGCTGGCGGCGCACGGTATCCTCGGCAATACCCGTGGCGGCGGTGGCACCCGAACGGCCGGCCGGGGTTCCCGAAGGAGGCTTCTGGAACCCGGAGGTCGGCAGCTGGGAGGTCTCCCGGCAGAGCGCGCAAGGTACGCGCGAGGGGGAATGTCTGTTCTACCGGCGCGACGGCAGCCTGCAATCGCGCTGTCGGTTCGTGGCCGGCGTGCAAGAGGGGCCGTTCGCCATCTTCCATCCCGACGGGGGCCTGGCGCGCGAGGGGAGCTTTGCCGCCGGGCGTCTGGCGGGGATCGTCTCGGCCTACGTGGGCGACGGGGCGGGGGCCGAGCCGTTGCGCGCCTGCTGCGTGCCCCCCGCCGCCGTCCGTCTCGACGTCCGCTACGAGGACGGCAACCTCGTGCAGGAGGTCTTCTACGACGGTGCCGGGCGGCCGATCCTCTCCGACGGCCGCCCCTGGCCGCCGCGACCGTCCGCTGTTCCCGACGACGCCGAATACGACGAGGCCGGCGCACGGTGGGCGCGCCGGCGGCCCGCGCTGCACCGCTTCTGGACCGAGGCGGGCGTGTTGACCAGCGAGGTCGAGTTTTCGAACGGCTTCCGGCGCGCCGAGCGAAGCTTCGACGCCGCCGGCGGGATCGAGGAGGAGTGTGAGTTTTCGCCCGACGGGCGCCGCCACGGGAGCTTCCGGCGGCGCTTGGCCGCCGGCGCAGAGAGCCCGTACGCCGATGCTGCCATCCGGGAGGAGCGCGGCACGTTCGATCGCGGGCAGGCGGTGGGAAGCTGGACCTTCCTCGACGGGGAGGGTGCCGCCCTGCGGAAGGTGTCGCGCGGCCTGCCGTTCGTCGACGGAGGGGAGGCGGCCTCGCCGGCCTTCGCGACGGGCGCCGGCGCCGTTGAGCTGACGGCGGACGCGTGGCGGGCCCTCGGCGGCACCTGGCGTGCGGAGGGGCGCGTGCGCGAGGGGCTCTGCGCGGCGGCGCGCGCGGCCGCGCGCGAGGGAGACCGCGCCGCGCTCGAGCGGGCGCTCGCCGCTGACGTCGTGGCACTGGCGCCGGCTCTCGCCGCGCAACGGGGCGACGCGCTCGCGCAGTCGACCGAGGTGACGGTGGCGTCGATCCTGGACGGACTCGTGACCGGCGCCGACGCGGCGTCGGTGTTCCGCGCTCTGGGGGCCGTTCTCCCCGGGGCCAACGCCGCGGCCTCGGACTTCGTGGCGGCGTCGCTCTTGCTGGCGCCGGAGCGGCCGAGGACCTACCTCACGCGGGCGTTCATCCGGTTCCAGCACGGCGACGAACGTGGCGCGCGCGCCGATGCGGAGATCGTGGCCACCGAATCGCCGGACGCCGCGGCCTCGTTCGTCGATTACCTGGCGGCGGCTCTGCGTCCTTTCGGATTTTGGCCCGCGGGCGAACCGCTGGCGCCCGATCCGTCGCTGGCGGAGATCGGTGCGGGATTGGTGCGCGATCTCGACGAGGTGCGGGCCGCGATCGCCGTCTACGCCACGCGCCTCGGGCGCCTGCGCGCGGCCGTGCAGGCGCTGATCGGGCCGGACGCGACGCCCGCCTGGTTGCCGCCCGATCTGTCGGCGCTGCTCCCCGGCGGGATGGCGCCCTTGCGGCGAACGCGTCTCTCCGTCGAGGCAGGCGGGGAGGATGGCGAAGGTGCGCAGACCGTCGAGGTGGAGATCGACGAGGAGATCGCCACGGCAGGGCTCGGCGTCCCGGCGCTGCTCGGCGAGGCGCAGGCCGACTGGGGTGCGCTCAGCTGGCTCTGCTGGTCGGTCGGCCTCGATCGGGTGGCGCTCCCCGAGTCGCTGGCGGAGCCGCCGCTCTTCGCGGTGGCAATGAAGACCATCGTCACCCGGTGCTGGCGGGCGCGCGATCGCTTGAACACCGGAGGCCTGCTGGCCCGCTCCAACGGCGTTCCCGGCTTCGCCTGGGAAGGGATCGACATCGATGCCCTGCCGCAGCACCTGGCGCAGGTCGTCGCCGAGGAGTACCTGCGCGCGCGGTCGGCGTTCTTCTGGCTGGCGAGCCCCGAGGTCGTCTCGCCGTTCCAGAGCGATCTGAAAAACGACTAGCGCGCGCCGGCGGTCAGCGCCCGGGAGAGGCGGCCGCCGGGGCCTGTGAGGACGCCGCGTCCTGGGCAGCAGCTAGGCGCCGCTGCCAGCGAGCGGCGTCGGCGTTGCTCGGATCGTGGCGGAGCAGATCGCGGTAGGCGAGGGCCGCGGCCGCCCAGTGCCCCTCCGCGAACAGGCGATCGGCGCGGGCCACGGGCGACGCGGCGGCCGGCTTGGCGTCGCTCTTGGTTTCCCTCTTGGCGTCGTCGGTCGTGAGGTCCTGGTCCTCCTTGGCGGCGGGCGCGGGGGGAGCGGGAGCAGGCGCGGGCGCGGACGCAGCGGTGGACGCGCCCTCGAGAATCCGCGCCGGCGGGAGCCGCCGCCTTCTTCGCCGCGGCGGCGTGGGTCGCCGGTGGCGCCGCGCCAGCGCCAGCTCCGACCCGGCCGCTGCCTCCGCGCGGAGGCGCAAAATCCTCGAGCCGCTCCTCCTCGCTCCGGCGATCCTTCATCTGGAGCGAACCGGTCGCGGACGGGCTGGTGGGCTCGGCGCGCGGTGGAGGTGGCGGCGCGAACTGGCGTTTCGACGGTTTGGCGGCAGCCGGTGCGTCGGTCCGGTCTTCTCCGGCGGAGAGATCGTCCGACAGCCCAGTCTTGGCCCGCGCCGCGCTCGCTCCGTCGCCCCCCTTCATGAGTCCGCCGAGCGTCCCGAGGCCGTCGGCGGGAGCTGAACGGCGATGCAGCGCCGTCGATGCGGCGATCGAACGGGCCGGCGCCTTGTCCGCCGCCGGTGGCTGGAGCCGCTGCTCCTCGCTCGGCTCGCGCTTCCTCTCCGCTGGCGCAGCGGTCTGGGCCGCTTCTTGTGCCTCTTGCGGCGCTCCCGCGCCGACCGGCGGCGACACGGGCGCTGCGGCGGGCGCCGGGCGGAGCGCCTGCCGCCCCAGCTCGACGGTCTTGTCCGGCTCGAGGAAAACCTTGCTGGCCAGCACCACGACGGCCACCGCGCCGACGGTGGCGAACGTCGGCAAGGTCCAGCGCCCCCGGAACCGCTCCCAGAGCGACGGCCGCGCGGGGACGGGCCGCGCCGCGATCGGCTGAGGTTGCTTGCTCGCGACAGCCGCCGCGGCCGCGCGCAGGATCGCTTGATGCGCGCGCGCGGGCGGCGCGTCCGCGTCGAGCGCCTGGCGGGCGATGGCGCGGGCGCTCTGGAATCCGGCCAGCTCCGCGCGGCAGCTGACGCAGGCGGCGATGTGCGCCTCGACCGCGGCGCGGTCGTCGGGCGACAGCTCCCCATAGAGGAGCTCCATCATGCGCGCTGAAACGTCTTGGCAGTCGATCGCCATCTGCGCCATCTGTCCTTATCCTGACCCCGTTGACGTGGCCGCGCCGCTGCCGGCCTCGCCGCCCAGATCGGCCAGCGCCGTCCGCAGCTTCTCGAGCGCATAGCGCATCCGGCTCTTGACCGTAGGCTCCGACACGCCCACCACCGACGCGATCTCGGCGAACGGCAGCTCCATCACCTCGCGCATCAGGAACACCTCTCTTTGATCGTCAGGCAGCTCGGCCACCGCGCGCTCGATCCGGCGCGCCGCCTCACGCCCGGCGACCAGGGCGTCGGGCGAAGGTCCCGGCGCGGCGATCCGCTCGTGCAGCGTCTCCGTCTCGCCGGCGCCGCCGGCCGGGCCGTCGATCGACGGCGAGGCCGACCCTCTGACGGCCGTGCGGCGAGCGCGATCGATGCAGAGGTTGCGGGCGATCGTGTAGAGCCAGGTCGAGAACTTGGCCTCGCCTTTCCAGGCCGGCCCCGACGCCTGCGCGTCGCGCACCACCCGCAGGAACACCTCCTGCAACAAATCCTCCGCCGCTTCGGCGTCACGCACGAAGCGGCGGAGGAAGCTCCAGATCGGCCTTTCGTAACGGGCGAGGAGTTTCTCGAACGCACGCACGTCGCCACCTCGGTAGGCCGCCAGCAGCTGTTCGTCCGAGAAGTCGCCGTCCACCTGGACGGCATCCTCGCCGCCTCTAGCGCCAGCCGCAAGAGCGCCGCCATCCGGGCGGGGGCGCTGCGTAGCGGCCGTCGCTGGCGGGGAACGGGTCGGCCGTGTTGCGCAGATCGGCGTCGTCCTCGCACGTCTCGGGTCCGTCGACCGGGATCCCCATCGCCAGGAGCCCGTCGTGATCGTTGTAGTGCGCGCCCAGGAACGCGGCCGGCCTGCCGGCGTTGGCGCGCACGAACTCGACCTCATAGATGGGCGAGCTGACCGCCTCACCGTACTCGGTCCCCAGCCCCGGGCGAGACCTCTTGGCGGGCGCCGCCTGCTCCTCGGAATCCATCGGCGCCTCGCTGGCGCTGCGCCCGAGGGTGCCGGCTCCCGCTCCTTTGGGCGCGGCCGATGCGTGCGGCGAGGCTGGCGGCGCCGGAGCTGCCTTGTCGTCCATGCCGCCGCCGAACGAGCTCTCGTCGCGCAGGCGCGACGACTCGGGGATCGCGTACGGGCGGCGCGGGTAGTAGACGGGCGGCGGCGGCGGAACGTAGCGCTCGGGGAAGACGGCCACGCCGATCACTCCCACCTCGCGCGCGTTGCCGGTGCGCGCCGCGTACGAGTCGGGGACCGAGGAGAAGCGGAAGGCAGCCGCTTCGCTGTGCGAGATTCCGCCAGCCGTCGATGTCGACCGAGCCCCAGGCCGGGATCAGGTAGCCGCGCTTGCCGCGAAAGTCGGCCGGCCGCCCGTCGATGGCGTCGCGTCCGTCGACCGACACCACCGCCTCGACGCGACGGCCCGAATGGTTGGCGACCCGGAGCGTGTAGCGCGCGCCCAGTTGGCCGAGCACGTAGGTCCCGCCGCCGTACTCGTAGGTGGCCGCAGGCGTGCCGTCGATCAGCACGGTCATCTCGTAGCCGGCGGCCCGGTCGCGCAGCGGCTGCCCGCCGGGGAGCGGTGACGCCGCGCATGAGTCGGCGGCCAACAAAAGCAATCCCATCCCGAGCAGCGTCGTGAGCCAGGTCCGTTTGCGAGTGCGCGTGGTCATTTGAAGCCTCCTGCATCTTACCGACGCACGGCCGAGCCAAAAGATCTCCCCGCTAACCTTTGCGGTCCGGATCGGGTCAATCGGGCGAAGGCCACGAAGCGAAATCTACGAGAGGAGACAGCTCATGCGCACCGACACCGAGACCCCCGACACTCACACCGCGATCGTCCGACCCCGTCGGCGGTCGTGGCTCCTGGTCATCCCGGCGCTGGCGGTCCTGGGGATCGCCGGAGGGACCTACACCACGGCACAGGCCCAGACAGCCGAAGCCACGGACGCCGGTCCAGCTGGCGGCTTCGGCGCGCGCCGCCTCGAGCGGCTGCTCGACAAGGTCGGCGCCACCGCCAGCCAGCGCGGCCAGATTGAGGCGATCTGGAACGGTCTTCGCCCCCAGCTGAAGTCGTTCCATCAACAGCACCAGGCGATCCGCCAGCAGATCGGCGCCGCGCTGAGCGCATCGACCATCAACCCGGCGACCATCGAAACCCTGCGCAAGCAGGCGATGGGCGTCGCCGATCAAATGTCATCGACGTTCACGCAGGGGCTGGTACAGACGGCGCAGGTGCTGACGCCGGCGCAGCGCCAGCAGGCCCAGGCCTTCATCCAAGAGGCGCGCGGCCGCTTCCAGCACCATGGCGGCGACGGGATGATGGGGCAGTAGCCCTCCTTTCGCTCCGGCGAGGCGAGTCAAGAAACGGCTCTGGCGTCGAGACGACGCCGGGGCCGTTTGTGCGTATCCGCCTGTCGGACCAGGCGATCGATCATTCGAGAGCGCGAGAGCGGGCGCCGGAGCGGGCGCTCTCGATCAAGTCAGCTTGGTTCGGGGATGAAGTTGAAGGTTGCCCACCCCCCGTCGATGCTGGTGGTGACTGAAGTTATCTGGAGCACGACCGTCCCCTGGAGGGTGATCGGGTTGCCGTTGTCGAAGTCGAGTGGCTGGCAGTCGCTCGGTTCCGCCGCACATGACGAGCAGATCGCCGCCTCGAGATTGCCGGTCGAGTAGGTTCCAAACGAGAACGAGGTTGCCATCTCGGGCGCCGCCAGCGTCACGTAGAGCGGCGCGGTCGACGCGCTGAAGTCGAGGTAGGTCAGACGATCGGCGGGGAGCGGCACGGTGACGCCGGCGCCGCAGGTCGGGGTCGCCCAGGGCGTCTGCAAGAGCTCCGCCGTCAGGTTGGCGTTCTGTCCCTGTCCGGTTTGCGAGCTCCCCTCAGGGCGGGCCGCCAGGTCGTGAGCACCGGGCATGATCCAGTTGTCGCTCGGCGTCCCCTCCGGGGTGACGGGAAAGGAGATGTCGTCGCGCACGCCGGTGCCGCAGCCGATCGTGGTGAAGCTGTTGCCGGTGGCTGTCACGTGCAGACCGATGGCCGCGCTGGTCGGCACGACCAGATACGGCGAGCAGTCGTCGGTCCAGGCGCTGCCGCCCGGATCGAGCGGCAGCGCGCACTGCCAGGCCGACTCGCAGGCCGGCGTGCCCGCCTGCTGGGTGGCATTCCAGAAGGTGGCGAGGTCCTGGCCCGTGGTGGCGGCGAACACGCCGGGCAGCTCGGTCGTCGGATCGGCGAACGGATAGGCCGCGACCAGCGCGGCCAGCGCCGCCGGCCCCCCTTCCTGACGCAGCAGTGCGGCCACGAACTGGCCGGCCGACGCGTAGAGGGCCAGCGCCTGCGCGGGGGGAAGAGCGTCCATCCCGACCAACGTCTGCCAGGTCACCGCGCCGGTGGGGGGAGAGAGGTAGACCGGGCAGGTCGCGGCGACCGCGATCCCCTCCTCGATGAACCGGGGCATCTGCCAGTGAGAGAGGGTGTAGGCGTGCATGAGCTCGTGCTCGTTGATTGGCGCGAAGGCCTGCACGGAGCCGGCCGTCGCGCACCCGCTGTCAGGTGGGCTGAGGTCTTCCTCCTCGCAGGTTGCGTTGGCAATCAGATCCGAGATGTCCCGGTATTTGAAGTAGGTCACGCGGTCGCTGCTGGTGAGGCCGAGATGGCTGTGCGCCCAGGCGTAGTGTCGCTCCGCTTCGGCGAAGAACTCCGGACAGGTCGGACTGTTGGATCGGGTCAGGACGTCGAAGGAGGCCGACGAAGCCTCGACCCAGCCCTCAATCGGCGTGCGCGACGAGCAGCCTGCGCCCCACGACGCCGCGACGCCCGCCACCACCAGGCCGAATCCACATCTCATGCAGTCCGTGCGGAGATCATACCCGAGCTTCGACGGTCGTCGTCTGGTGCTCGACGGCTTTGTCGCGCCGCAACCGATCGAGGTAGACGTAGATGACCGGCGTCGAGAAGAGGTTCATGAGCTGGGAGACGCAGAGGCCGCCGACGATGGTGATACCGAGCGGCTGCCGCAGCTCGGAGCCGGCCCCAAAGCCGACGGCCAGCGGCACGGCGCCGAACAGGGCGGCCAGGGTGGTCATCAGGATGGGGCGGAAGCGGAGCAGGCAGGCGCGCCGGATCGCCTCCTTGGAATCGAGCCCTTCGTTGCGCTCGGCCTCCAGGGCGAAGTCGATCATCATGATGGCGTTTTTCTTCACGATGCCGAGCAGCAGGACCACGCCGATGAGCGCGATGATGCTGAAGTCGGTTCGAAAGACGAAAAGCGCGATCAGTGCGCCCAGGGCCGCCGACGGCAGCGTCGACAGGATCGTGATCGGGTGGACCAGGCTCTCGTAGAGCATGCCGAGCACGATGTAGACGGTGAAGAGTGCCGCGGCGATGAGCCAAGGCTCGCTCTTGAGCGAATCGCCGAACGCCTGCGCGGTCCCCTGGAAGCTGCCGTGCATCCCCGAGGGGAGCCCGAGCTGGCGCGTCGCCGCATCGACGACCTTGACGGCATCCCCGAGGGCCGCGTTCGGCGCCAGGTTGAACGACAGCGTGGTGGCGGGGAACTGTCCCTGGTGGGTGATGGCCAGCGGGGTCGGCGTGGCCGCCACCGTGGCGATGCTCGGCAGCGGGACCAGATTGCCGCCCGCTGCGCGCACGTAGACGTGCACCAGCTGATCGGGGCTGGCCTGCTGGGCCGGCGTGGCCTCCAGGACGACGCGGTAATAGTTGAGCGGGGTGTACGAGATCGCAACCTGCCGCTGGCCGAAGGCGTCGTAGAGCGTGTCGTCGACGATCTGGGAGGTGATGCCCAGCCGGCTGGCGCTGTCGCGGTCGACGTCGACCGACAGCACCAGGCCGGCCGTCTGCTGGTCCGTCGCCACGTCGCGCAGCTGCGGGAGCGACTTGAGCTTGGTCAGCACCTTCGGCCCCCAGTCCTGCAGCTCTGCCAGGTCAGCGTCCTCGAGGGCGTACTGATATTGCGTGCGCGTCGATCGGCCGCCCATGCGCACGTCCTGGACCGATTGCAAGAAGAGGGAGACGCCCGGGACCTTGGCCAGCTTGGGGCGGAGACGGGCGATGATCTGGTCGGCGGTGCTCTTGCGCTTGCTGTAGTCCTTGAGGCTGATGAACAAGGTCCCGGTGTTGCCGGCGCCCGACGACCCGCCCACGAAGGCGATGGTGTGGTCGACGTCGGGATCGTTCTGAACGATCTTGTTCAGCTTCTCTTGCGCGGTCCGCATGGCACCCGACGAGATGTCCTGCGAGGCCTCGGAGAAGCCGGAGAGCATCCCGGTGTCCTGCTGCGGGAACAAACCCTTCGGCACCTTGACCGCCAGGAAGCCGGTGATCCCCAAGGTGGCCACGGTGAGGAGCAGCACGACGAAGGAGTGGCGGAGGACGAAGCGCAGGCCGCGATCGTAGCCGCGGATGAGCGCCGCGAAGAACCGCTCGGAGACGCGGGCGAAGCGCCCCTGGTGCTCCTCGTCGACATGGCGGAGCCAGCGTCCCGCCAGCATCGGCGTGACCGTGAGCGACACGATCGCCGAGAGCGCGACCGCCACGCTGAGGGTCACCGCGAACTCGCGGAACAGTCGGCCGATGATCCCGCCCATGAGCAGGATGGGGATGAAGACGGCGATCAGAGAGAGGGTGATCGAGATGATGGTGAAACCGATCTGTTTGGCACCCTCCAGCGCCGCCTCTAGGGGCTCCTTCCCCTCCTCGATCAGGCGGGCGATGTTTTCGGTCACCACGATGGCGTCGTCGACGACGAAGCCAGTCGAGATGGTGAGCGCCATCAGCGACAGGTTGTCGAGGCTGTACCCCAGCAGGTACATGACCCCGAACGTTCCCATCAACGACAGCGGCACGGCGATGCTGGGGATGGCGGTGGCGCGGGCGCTGCGCAGGAAGATGAACACCACCAGGGTGACCAGGATGACGCTCAAGATGAGCGTCGTCTCCACATCCCGCACCGACGCGCGGATGGTGGTGCTGCGGTCGACGGCCACCTCCAGCTTGATCGCCGGCGAGATCGATTCGCGCAGGTAGGGGAGGGCCGCCTTGACCCCCGCGATCGTGGAGAGGATGTTGGCGCCCGGCTGGCGGCGGATGATCATGAGGACGCAGCGCGTGCCGTCGATCCAGCCCGCCAGGCGGTTGTTCTCCACGTCGTCGAAGACCTTGGCCACGTCACCGAGGCGGACGGTCGCGCCGTTCTGGTACGAGACGATGAGCTCGCGGTAGGCGTCGGCCTTGAGGAGCTGGTCCGTGGCGGCGATGTTGTAAGACGTCGCCGCTCCCGTCAGCATCCCCTTGGGCTGGTTGGCGGAGGACGAGGCCAAGACGGCCCGCACGTCCTCGAGAGAGAGCCCGCGGCCGGCCAGCGCCTCCTGGTCGACCTGCACCCGCACCGCGGGCTGTTGCCCGCCGCCCACGAACACCTGCCCGACGCCGTCGATCTGGGAGATCTTTTGGGCCAGGACGCTGTTGGCGGCGTCGAACACCTGAGCGAGCTGTAGAGATTCCGAGGTGAGCGAGAGGATCAGGATGGGCGAGTCGGCCGGGTTGACCTTGCGGTAGTTGGGGAGGCTGGGGAGGTTGGGGGGGAGCTCGGCCAGCGAGGCGTTGATGGCCGCCTGCACGTCGCGCGCGGCGCCGGTGATGTCCCGATCGAGATCGAACTGCAGGGTGATCGACGTCGAGCCGAGGGTGTTGACCGACGTCATCTCGGTGAGCCCGGCGATGCGACCGAAGCGGCGCTCGAGCGGCGTCGCCACCGAGGAGGCCATGGTGGCGGGGCTGGCTCCCGGCAGCGCCCCCGACACCTGGATGGTGGGAAAGTCGACCTTGGGGAGCGGCGCCACCGGCAGGCCTCGGTAGGCCACCAAGCCCGCCAGGATGATCGCCGCCGCCAGCAGTGAGGTGGCGATCGGCCGGCGGATGAAGGGCGCCGAGATGTTCATGGCTGCTCACGGCGCGGGCCGGGCAGCCACCGCCGCGCCGTGGACAGGGGCCGGCCCGCGGCCGGGCTCCCTCGGGCGCAGGCTCCGGCTCGTGCTTCTTGCCACGGCGAAAGTGCGCCGCCAGACGTTCCATGTAGAGGTAGATGACCGGCGTGGTGAAGAGCGTCAGGACCTGCGAGAGCAGCAGGCCGCCCACGATGCGTGATGCCCAGCGGACGGCGCAGCTCGGCGCCGGTGCCGGTTCCCAGCGCCAGGGGCAAGCCGCCCAGCAGCGCCGCCACGGTGGTCATCATGATGGGGCGGAAGCGCAGCAGGCAGGCCTGGTGGATGGCTTCCCGGGGCGACTTCTTCTCCTCGCGCTCGGCCTCGAGCGCGAAGTCGATCATCATGATGGCGTTCTTCTTGACGATGCCGATGAGGAGCACGATCCCGATGAGCGCGATCACCGTGAACTCCGACCGGCAGAGCATGAGCGCCAGGAACGCCCCCACCCCGGCCGACGGCAGCGTGGACAAGATCGTGATGGGGTGGATGTAGCTCTCGTAGAGGACGCCGAGCACGATGTAGACGGTGATGAGCGCGGCCAGGATGAGGAGCGGCTCGGACGACGAGCGAGTCGCCGAACGCCGGCGGCGCGCCCCTGGAAGTCGGCGTGCAGTCCGATCGGCAGCGCCCATTCCCGCCACCGCCTCGTTCACGGCGCGCACGGCGTCGCCCAGCGCGGCGCGCGGCGCGAGATTGAAGGAGAGCGTGACCGACGGGAACTGCCCCTCGTGGCCGATGGAGACGGCGTCTGCGTCGTGCTCGAAGTGGACGAACGCGCTCGAGCGGCACCGACTCGCCGGTGGTCGCGCGCATGTAGATCTGGTCCGAGGCCAGGGGGTTCGCCTGGTACTCGGGCGCGACCTCCAGGATGACGCGGTAGAGGTTGAGCTGGGTGAAGATGGTCGAGACCGGCCGCTGCCCGAAGGCGTCGTAGAGCGTGTCGTCGATGGCCTGCGGCGGTGATCCCCATGCGCGAGGCGGTGTCGCGGTCGATGACCAGCGTCATCTGCAGCGCGCCGTCCTGCTGATCGCTGGCGACGTCGGCCAGCTCGGGGATCTTCTTGAGGCGCGCCAGGATCTGCGGCGCCCAGGCCGGCCAGCTCGTCCGGATCGGCGTCCTCGATGGTGTACTGGTATTGGGTGCGGCTCACCTGGCTGGCGAGCTGCAGATCCTGCACCGCCTGCAGATAGACGGTGATGCCGCCGACCTGGGACAGCTTGGCGTTCAGCCGATCGATGATCTCCTGCGCGCTGGACTTTCGCTGCTCGCGGGTCTTGAGCGTGATCGAGAGCCGCCCGCTGGAGAGCGTGGGGTTGGTCCCGTCGGCGCCGATGAACGACGCGACGTTGTCGACGTCGGCGTCGACGCGGATGACGTCGGCCACCGCCCGCTGAAGCTCCATCATCGCCGGGAACGAGATGTCGGTCGGCGCCTCGGTGATCCCCAGCAGGAGGCCGGTGTCCTGCTCGGGGAAGAGGCCCTTGGGGATCGACCACCGCCAGGAAGAACGTCAGCGCCACGGTGGCGATGGTGGCCATCAGCGTCAGCGCCTGGTGGTCGAGCACCCAGCCGAGGCCGCGATCGTAGACCTTCACCATCCAGTCGAAGGCCGCCTCGGAGGCGCGGGCGATCCGGCTTTCGTCCTCCTTGCGGATGGGCCGCAGGATGTGCGCGCACATCATCGCCGTCAGCGTGAGCGAGATGATCCCCGAGGCGACGATGGCGATGCTGAGCGTGACCGCGAACTCGCGGAACAGCCGGCCGATGATGCCGCCCATGAACAGCAGCGGGATGAGCACCGCCACCAGCGACACGGTGAGCGACAGGATCGTGAAGCCGATCTGCTTCGATCCCTTGAGCGCGGCGTGAAGGGCGGATCGCCCTCCTCGATGTAGCGGGAGATGTTCTCGATCATGACGATGGCGTCGTCGACGACGAACCCGGTCGAGATGGTGAGCGCCATCAGCGTGAGGTTGTTGAGGCTGTAGCCGAGCGAGCAGCATCACGCCGAAGGTGGCGATGAGCGACAGCGGCACCGCGACGCCGGGGATGATCGTCGCCCGTACGTTGCGCAGGAACAGGTAGATGACCGCCACCACCAGCCCGATGGTGAGGAGGAGCGTGAACTCGACGTCGTCGCACCGAAGCGCGCACCGTCTCGGTCCGATCGGAGAGCACGGTGACCTTGATCCCCTGCGGCAGCGACGCCTCCAGGCGCGGCAGGAGCTCCTTGACCCGCTCGGCGACCTCGATGAGGTTCGCGCCCGGCTGGCGCTGCACGTTGAAGATGACCGCCGGATGCTCGTTGGCCCAGCCGGCGAGCTGCGCGTTCTCGACGCCGTCCAGCACCTTGGCGACGTCGGAGAGCCGCACGGCGCCGCCGTTCTGGTAGGCGATGACCAGCGGCTTGTAGCCCTCGGCCGTGAGCAGCTGATCGTTGGCGTCGACCAGGTAGTTCTGGCGCGGGCCGTCCAGGTTCCCCTTGGGCTGGTTGACGTTGGCCAGCGCCAGGACCGAGCGGACGTCCTCCAGGGCCAGGCCGCGCCCCGCCAGCGCCACCGGGTCGACCTGCACGCGCACCGCCGGCCGCTGGCCGCCGTTGAGGGTGACCAGGCCGACGCCCGAGACCTGCGACAGCTTCTGCGCCAGGATCGAGTCGGCGAAGTCGTCGACCACCGAGAGCGGCGTGGTGTCGGAGGTGACCGCCAGCGAGATGACCGGCACGTCGGCCGGGTTGCTCTTGCTGTAGGTCGGCGGCGTCGGCAGCGTCTTCGGCAGCAGGTTCGACGCGGCGTTGATGGCCGCCTGCACGTCCTGCTCGGCGGAGTCGATGTCGCGGTCGAGGGTGAACTGCAGCGTGATCTGCGAGCTGGCGGCGCTCGACACCGAGGTGAGGTGCGCGAGCGACGGGATCTGCCCGAGCTGCCGCTCGAGCGGCGTCGTCACCGCCGAGACCATGGTGTCGGCGCTGGCCCCCGGCAGAATCGTCGACACGACGATGGTCGGGTAGTCGACCTGCGGCAGCGCGGAGACCGGCAGCTGCTTGTAGGCGGCGATGCCGGCCACCGCCACGCCGATCATGAGCAGCGCGGTGCCGACCGGGCGCCGGATGAACGGCTCGGAGATGTTCACTGCGGCGTCGGCCTCGTTGTGCCGGCGCCCCCGCGAGCGCCGCCCGCTGCCTGGCGGTCGCGCCCTGCCGGCGGCGCAGCGCCGGGCGCGCCGCCTGCCGGGCGGCGCTCTTGCCGCCCGGCGGCCTGCCGTCCGCGCGCGCGCGAGCTTCGCGCCGGGCCGCAGCTGGCTCTGCCCCTCGCGCACCACCCGCTCGCCCGCAGTCAGGCCCCTGCGAGATGAGCGCCGTTCTCCCCTTCGATGCGCTCGACCGCCGACGCTCCGCATGTCGGCCTTCTCGCCTTCGACGACGTAGACGAACGTCCCTTGCGGGCCGCGCTGCACCGCCGCCGCCGGGATCACCAGCGCGCCCTTGCGCACCAGCAGGCGCAGGCGCGTCTTGACGAACTGGTTCGGCCACAGCGCGTGGTTCGGGTTCGGGAAGATCGCCTTGAGCCGGATGGTGGCGGTCCCCTGGTTGATCTGGTTGTCGATCAGCAGCAGCTGTCCCCGTGCCGAGCATCTGGCGATCCGTCGCGGCTGCGCGCCTCGACCTCGAGCGGGCCCGGCGCTTGCTGGCGCGCGACGTCGGGCAGATCGTCCTGCGGCAGCGTGAACAGCACCGCGATCGGATCGATCTGCGTCACCACCACGATCCCGCCGGTGTCGGCGGCGTGCACGATGTTGCCGGGATCGACCAGACGAACGCCGGTCACGCCGTCGATGGGCGACTTGATGCGCGCGTAGTCGAGCTGCAGCTTGGCGTTCTCGATCGTCGCCTTGTCGTTCAGCACCGTGCCCTTGTAGCTGCTCGACCAGCGCGCTTCTGATCGTCGATCTGCTGCTGCGGCAAGAGGTGCTGCCCTCCCACCGCCACGTAGCGGTCGTAGTCGCGCTGGGCGCCGTCCAGCTGGGCCTGGTCGCGGGCCAGCGCCGCCTCGCCCTGGTGGAGCATGATCTCGAACGGGCGGGGATCGATCTGCGCCAGGAGCTCGCCGCTCTTGACGGTCTGCCCTTCCCGGAACGCCACCCGATCCATACGGCCGTCGACCTGCGACCGCACGTTGACGGTCTTGTAGGCGGTGACGGTGCCCAGCCCTTCCAGGTAGATCGGCACGTCCTTGGTCAGCACCGTCGACACCAGGACGGGGACCGGCCGATCGGCGGCGGCCCCGGCCTTGGCGCCCGCTCCCGCGCCGGCGGCGCCGTCCTGGCTCTTCCCACAGCCGGCCGCCACCGCGGCCACGGCCAACGCCAGCGCCCCAGATGAGACTCTCCGCTTCGTCGCGATCATCGATCCCCCAGCGCCGTGAGCAGCTGCGCGCGCGCCGCCGCCAGGTTGAACTTCGACTGCACGACCTGCGCCTCGGCCGTCGTGTACGCCACTTGCGCGTCGCCGAGCTCGACGGCGCTTCCCAGGCCGTGCTCGTAGCGCTTCTCGGCCAGCGTGAGCTGGCTGTGGGCGTTCACCAGCGCCTCGTCCGCGGCGCCGATCGTCGCCTTGGCCGCCTGCACGCCCAGGCGTCCCTGCTCGATGTCCACCTGCACCTGTAGCCGCAGCGCCGCCTCCTGGCCGTTCAGGTTCTCGAGCGTCCCCTTGGCCTCGCGGACCTGTCCGCGGGTCAGCCCTCCCTGCAGGATGTTCCAGGTGAGGCCGAGGCCGACGTACCAGTTCGGGGCCAGGGAATCGAGGGCCAGGCCGGTGTCGGAGAGGTTGGCCAGCGCGCTCAGGCTGGGACCGTAGGCGCCTTTGAGCGAGCCGACCGTCGCCTCTTGGGCACGCCGCTGATTGATGAGGCTGGCGATCTCGGGACGGTTCTTCTCCGCCTGCTCGACCAGCGGCGCGGGCGGGCCGTCCTCGCCGGCGATGGGCGGCATCTCCTGGTCGGAGAGGGTGTACTGCTCGCTGACGGAGACGCCCATCGCCTGCGAGAGCTGCGCCTCGGCGACCGCGAAGTTGTTCCGCGCCGTCACCAGCTGCACCTTGGCGTTGGCCAGCGCCGTCAGGACGGTGGCCAGGTTGATGTCCGGCTGGATGCCGGTGCGGACGAACGCCTGCGTCTGTTCCACGTGCTTCTCCTGATTGGTCACGGTCTCCTCGGCGACCGCCACCAGATCGCGGTTGGCGCGGGCGGTGAAGTAGGCGCGGCGAACATTGAGCAAGGTCTGAAGCGTCGTGGTGCGCGTGTTGTCGCCCGCGGCGTCGCGGCTGGCGCCGGCCGATTCCCACTTCTTGCTGGTCTGGCCGAAGTCGTAGATGAGCTGGCTCGCGCCGGCGTTGAATTGGTAATAGTTGTACTTCGGGTCCCAGCTTATCGGCGTGGCGCCGGCCATCACGGCGGTCCCCGTGCCACCCCCCATCCCGGAGGTGGTGAGGCTCTGCGGCAGCACGCCCGGGCGGGTGGCGAAGTTGCCGGTCGTCCGCTCGTATGTTCCGGTGAGGGTCACCTGGGGCAGGTAGCCGGCGCGCGCCTCCTCGACGCGTCCCTCGGCCGCCTCCTCGAGCCCGCGGGCGGCGCGCACGTTGGGCTGGTTCCGCAGCGCGATCTGCTCCGCCTGGTGGAGCGACAGCGGCGTCGGCTCCGCAGCAGCGTCGGTCGGATCGTTCGCCGCGCGCGCCCCGACGAAAACGCCGACCATCACGAGCGGGATGATCAAGACGACGAACGAGCGGGGCGGCATGGGCGGGGAGATTACCTTCAAGATCGTGGCTGCGGTACAGCTCCGGCGGCTGCAGCCTCGCAACTTTCGGGCCAGCGCCAACTGCCCTGGACCGCACGATGGCACGGTCTGGCCAGCGGGATCGTGGGGCGCTAACCTGTATCGATTCTGGACACCTGTCGGGCGTTGAGGCAGCTGGTGCGTGCGTCGAACCCCGCGTCGCTGCGGCAACCGGGCGGTATCGCGCTTGCTTGACGAGGACCGCGTGCGGATCGGTCGAGGAATTCGGCATCGCCTGATGGCCGTCGCGGTGCTGGGGTTGGTCACCGCGGCGCTCTCCGGCGACGCGCTTTACCGCGCCATCTCGGTCACCCGCGCGCAGCGCCTTGAACGCGGGCGCGAGGCGGTTCGTGACGAGATCGATCGGCTGGCGGCGTTCGGCCCGGCCGGCGTGGCCTCGACCGTCTCGACGGTGGTGGGGCTGCGCGGCGGCATGGCGCAAGGCGCTCCCGCGCCGGCGCAGATCGCAGCGGCCGTTCCGGCGGGCTGGCGCGAGGCGATGCGGGCGACCGCGGCACGCGCAGCGGCGAGCGCCGCCGCCTCGGAGATCGAGGCCGAGATCGACGGCGGGCAGCTGGTCGCGCGCGTCGCGCCCGCAGCGGGCGGCGCGCTGCTCTGGGCGGCGGTCATGGTGCGCCCGTCACCGACGTTGCAGAGCTGGCGACTGTTGGTGGTGGCGCTGGCGTTCTCGGCGCTGCTGCTGGTGGCGAGCGCGTCGTATTCGCTCGTCTCGGTCAGGCGTGCGGCCACGGGGTTGCAGCGGGCGCTGGCTGCGCTGGCGGACGATCTGACCGCGCCGGTTCCCGATCCGAGATCGGTGAGCTCGACGACATCGCGGTCGGGATCGGGACGCTGGCCCGACGGCTCGAGGAGGCACGGCGAATTCAGGAGCAGATGGGGCGCGATCTGGCGCGGCAGGAGCGGCTGGCGGCGCTGGGCCGGGTGGTGGCCGGCGTCGCGCACGAGGTCCGCAACCCGCTGGCGTCGATCAAGCTGCGGCTCGATCTGGCGGCGGGCGGCGGCGTGGCGTTGCCGCCCGCAGCGCGCGCCGCCATCGATCACGCCTCGTCGGAGATCACCCGGCTCGATCGGCTGGTGGCCGATCTGCTGATCGTGGCGGGGCGCGCGCTGGGGCCGCGGGCGCCGCTCGACGTGGCGGGGTTGCTGCGCGCGCGGGCCGAGGCGCTCGGCCCCTGGGCGGCGCTGCGGCGGGTGACGATCGCCGTGCGCGGGGAGGCGGGCGCGGTCGGCGACGGTGACGCCCTGGCGCGGGCGCTCGACAACGTGCTGCGGAACGCGGTCGAGGCCTCGCCCGAGGGGTCCACGGTCGAGGCGACGGTCGAGACGGATGATGGCTCGCTGCGCATGTGCGTCGCCGATCGCGGCGACGGCGTTCCCTCCGGTCGAGCCGGCGAGATCTTCGAGCCGTTCTTCACCACCAAACCCGACGGCACGGGACTGGGCCTGGCGATCTCGCGCGCCATCGCGCGGGCGCACGGCGGCGATCTGATCTACCGGCGCGAGGGCGACGTCACGCGGCTCGAGCTGACGTTGCCGGGCGAGAGAACGGGGACGCGCGCGCCGGCCGCGGAGGACGCGCGGCTGTGACCGGGACGGTGCTGATCGTCGAAGACGAGCCGGGGCTGCGGCAGGGCCTCTGCGACGTGGTGAAGGTGATGGGGTGCGAGCCGCTCGGGGCGGCCGGGATTGGCGAGGCGCGTGCGGCTGTCGGGACCAAAGCGGTCGACTGCGTGCTGCTCGACATTCGCCTGCGCGACGGCGACGGCCTCGACTATCTGGTCGAGCTGCGGGCCACGGCGCGCGGCGTTCCGGTCATCGTGGCCACCGCCTACGGCGACAGCGAGCGGACGATTCGCGCCATGCGCGACGGCGCATTCGACTACCTGACCAAGCCGTTCGACCTCGAGATCCTGCGGGCCACGATCGAGCGGGCGCTCAACCAGCGCGCGCTGGCGCGAGAGGCCGGGACCGACGCTCGATCCGCCGGAGGCCCGCCAGGACCTGGTGGGGACCAGCGCCGCGATGCTCGCGATCTGGAAGCTCATCGGCCGCGCCTCGGCCTCGACGGCGCCGGTGCTCATCACCGGCGAGACCGGCACCGGCAAGGAGCTGGTGGCGCGCGCCATCCACGCCTATTCGCCGCGGGCGCGCAAGCCGTTCGTGGCGGTCAACCTGGCCGCGCTGCCGCCGACGCTGATCGAGAGCGAGCTCTTCGGCCACGAACGGGGCGCCTTTACCGGAGCGACCGCCCGCCGCAGCGGCCGGTTCGAGGCGGCGGCCGGCGGCACGCTGTTCCTCGACGAGATCGGCGATCTCGATCCGGCGTTGCAGTCGAAGCTCTTGCGCGTCGTCCAGGAGGGGACCTACGAACGGGTGGGGGGGAACGATCCGATCGCCGGCGACGTGCGCCTCATCGCCGCGACCAACCGCCCGGTTCGTCCCGGCGCGGCCGGCGCGACCCTTCGTGAGGAGCTCTATTACCGGTTGGCGGTCATCGAGATCGAGCTGCCGCCGCTGCGCACGCGGCGCAGCGACATTCCGCTCCTGGTCGCGCACGCGCTGCGGGGCGAGAGGGCGCGAGCGGTGTCGGAGGCGGCGATGCAGCGCCTCCTCGGCAATCCCTGGCCCGGCAACGTGCGCGAGCTCTTCCACGTCCTCGAGCGCGCGGCCGTCCTCTGCGCGGGCGAGGTGATCGACGTGGGGGATCTGCCCGATGGCCTCCGCGCCCCGTCCCCGGCGACGCCGCTCCCGGTGGACGACCACGATCTCTCGCTGCACGGCGCAGTCGCGCGCCTGGAGAAGCAATTCATCCTCCGGGCGCTCGATCGGGCGAAAGGAAATCGTTCCGCGGCGGCGCGCCTGCTCGGCATCGGCCGCCCGCAGCTCTACGCCAAGATGGAGGAGCACGGCCTGGGCGGACCCCGCACCGACGGTACTGACTGACACTTAGGGCCGCTGCGGATTGACCCGCCCGGAAACTCGTCTCCGCCCCGAGCGCACGGATCGGTAGCTGCGACTCTTCGAGATCCGCGCGTCCCGGCTGGCACGCGTTCTGCTGGGTTCCCTCTTCGCAGATCGTGGTTGGTCTGCGGAGGGCGCGGCGATGAAGCACTGGGCGGGGATTGCGTGGGTGGTGGGGCTCTCCTGGGCGGTGCAGGGTTGCAGCGGTCCGGGGGATCCCGACGCGCTGGTGGCGCAAGGGCGGATCTCTCTGGCGCCGCCGGCGCCCCCGCGCGTTGCGGTCCAGCCGTTCGTGGTGGGGGCGGCCGTCAACAGCGCCCCCTCCACCGGCGCCGCACCAGTCGCCGGCGCCTCGGTCGACGCGCGCGTCCTGGTCATCACCGCCAAAGGGGACAGCACCACGCTGGGGGCCATTCAGACCACGCTGCAGTATTTGGGGACGCCGTTCGACGTGCTCGACGCCTCCACCGGGCCGACGCTCACCGCCGACGCGCTCGCGTCCGGTTCGCACGGGAAGTACGACGCCATCTTTCTCGACGTCGGCGATCTGTCGGTCGGTGCCGCCAGCGCCTTCACCGATGCCGAATGGACGGTCCTCACGACCTACGAGGTCGAGTTCGGCGTTCGGCGTGTCTCGCTCTACACCGAGCCGGATGCCTCGTACGGGCTCACCAGCACCACCGCAGGGTTCGATCCGACGGCGTCGCCGATCGCCGCCACCTGCACGGCAGCCGGGGCGGCCGTCTTCGTGGGGACGAACTGCGCGAACCCCGTGACGATCAACGACGGCTTCGCCTACCCGGCGGCGCCCGCCGACAGCGCGACGACGCCGCTGCTCGTCGACGCCGGCGGCAACGTCTACGCCGCCACCCGGACTTACCCCGACGGGCGCGAGGCGCTGGCGCTCACCTTCGGTCAGGCGTCCTACTACCTCTCCTATCTCGAGCTCGCTTACGGCCTGGTCCACTGGGCGACGCGCGGTCTCTTCGTCGGCGAGCGACACGTCTACGCCGTTCCACAGGTCGACGACCTCTTTCTCTCGAGCGCCATCTACACGGGCGGCATCTACCGGATCACCGACGCCGACATGCAGTCCTTCGCCGACTGGCAGACAGCGACCCAGGCCAACCCGATCACCGCCGGCTTGCGGATCGCCTGGGCCTGCAATGGGGCCGGGTCATCGTCGCGGCCCGGCGATCCGCTCACCGCCAAGGCGATGGCGCTCGGATCGACATTCTCCTGGCTCAACCACAGCTGGGATCACCCCGTGCTCGACGGGCTCAGCTACGCCGACGTCGTCACCGAGTTCACCCGCAACGACCAGTACCTGCGCGGGCTGGGCCTCATGCCGTACGCGACGGTCAACGCGGTCACCCCCAATGTCTCGGGCCTCGGCAGCGCCGACGCCATGCAGGCGATCCACGACGTCGGCATCCAGCAGATCGTGAGCGACACCTCGGTGGTGGGAGAGAAGAACCCCTCGCCGAACGCCGGGATCTGGAACGCGCTGCAGCCGTCGGTCCTCGAGGTCCCACGTATCCCCACCGACCTCTTCTTCAACGTCTCGCAGCCGGCGGAATGGATCCCTGAATACGAGGCGCTGCGCGGGGTCGCCGCCATCGACTACCCCACGGTGCGAGGGATCCAGAGCGACGACATGGTCAGCGACATGGTGAAAGGCAGCAACGATCCCTGGATGTTTCACCAGGCCAACACCCGCAACTACGACGGCGCGGGGCACAGCCTGCTCAGCGATCTGCTCGACGAGACGTTCGCCAAGTACGCGGCGCTGATGACCTTCCCGATCGTGAGCCCGACCATGGACGACCTGGCGGGGCGGGTGAGGAACCGGATGGCGCTCGACGCCTCTGCCGTCGTCGCCACCGTGAACAACGGCAGCCTGACGGTCACGGTCGCTCACGCCGCGACGGTTCCCATCACCGGCCTCTGCACCCCCGGCGCGGAGAGTTACGCCGGAGAGACGATCTCTTACCTCGTGCTCGGGGACGGGCAGACCGCGACCTACCCGCTGACCGGCTGCGCGGGCCCTTCCGACAGCGCGAGCGCGGACGGTGGCGCCGGAGGGGCCGCTGCTCCCGACGGTGGAAGCTCCGGCGCAGGTGGCGCAGGCGGCGTCGATGGCGGCGTCTCCACGGGGCGCGGCACGGTCCCCGGCAACACCGCCAGCGGCGTCGGGCCCACGGGCATGGCGCAACCATCGACGGGTTGCGCGTGCGCTGTCGAGGGGAACGATCTGCATCCCCTGGCGATGTCGCTGGTCCTCCTCGGCGTGGCGATCGCGGCGCGACGGCGCCGCGGCGCGCGTGCCTACTGACCGCCCCCGCAAAGGTGCCCGTTCGCGGAACCGCGGCGTCACGCCCGGGCACCGAACGGTAGCGCCGGCGGCCAAGGGATCGAGGGTTCGCCTGGCACGCGTTCTGCTCGGTTCCTGGTCGCCGAAGTGGGCGCGGTCGTCTTTGCGGGGAGCATGCTCATGAAGAAGTTTCTCGGTCGAGTGGGCGCGGTGGCAGCCTGCGCCGCGATGGGGACGGTGGTCGGTTGCAACGCCGGACGGGAGGGGAGCCCGGCGGTGGCGCGCGAGCGGATAAGCCACGCGCCACAATCGCCGAGAACGCCGGTGGTCCCCCTGGTGGCAGCGCCCGGCGCCCACGTCGCCCCGCTCACGTTCGCGGCGCAGATCGCCAACGCCGCGGTCGACGCCCGCGTTCTCATCATCACCGCCAACGGCACTGACGCCGCCTTGGGGGCCATCGAGAGCACGTTGCAATATCTAGGAACGCCGTTCGACGTGCTCAACGCGACGACCGGACCGACGCTGACCGCCGCCATGCTCGGCTCGGCGAGCCACGGGAAGTACCAGGCGATCTTCCTGGATATTGGCGATCTCTCGGTCAACGGCACGAGCGCCTTCACCGACGCCGAATTCACCACGTTGACGACCTACGAGGCCTCGTTCGGCGTGCGCCGCGTTTCGCTCTACACCTCGCCCACCGCGGACTACGGCCTCTCCGACAACGGCAGCGTCGACCCATCCCAGTCGCCCATCAGCGCCACCTGCACGGCCGCCGGGCGTGCCGTCTTCGTCGGCACGAACTGCGCCAACCCGGTGAACATCGACGCGGGGTACGCCTATCCCGCCTCGCCGACCGACACCGCCACCATCCCGTTGCTGGTCGACGCCGCCGGCAACGTCTACGCCGCGACCCGCACCTACTCCGACGGGCGTGAGGCGTTGGCCCTCACCTTCGCGCAGGCCTCCTACTTCGTTTCGTACCTCGAGCTCGGCTACGGTCTCGTCGACTGGGCGACGCGGGGACTGTTCGTCGGAGAGCGCCACGTCTACGCCGTTCCGCAGGTCGACGACCTCTTCCTCAGCAGCGACATCTACACCGGCGGCGTCTACCGGATCACCAGCGCCGACCTGCAGGCGTTCGCCGATTGGGAGAACGCCACGCGCGCGCAGCCGCTCACGGCCGGGTTTCAGTTCGCCTGGGCCTGCAACGGCCAGGGGTCGCAATCGATGCCGGGCGATCCGCTGACGGCCAAGGTGCTGGCGCTCGGATCGACGTTCTCCTGGCTCAACCACAGCTGGGATCACCCCATCCTCGACGGCCTCTCCTACGCCGACGTTCTCGACGAGTTCACGCGCAACGATCAGTATCTGCGTGGGCTGGGGCTCTCACCCTACGCCACGGCCAACGCGGTGACGCCGAGCATCTCCGGGCTCGCCAGCGCCGACGCCATGCAAGCCATCCACGACTCCGGGATCACCCAGATCGTCAGCGACACCTCGGTCACGGGCGAAGACAACCCCTCACCCAACGCCGGAATTCTGAACGCGCTGCAGCCGAGCGTCCTCGAGATCCCGCGCATCCCTAGCGAGCTCTACTACGATGTCTCGCAGCCGACGGAATGGATCCCCGAGTACGAAGCGCTGCTGTCGCAGACCAACGTCGACTACGCGACGATGATCGGTACGCAGAGCGACGCGCTCTCGAGTTACATGCTGAACGGCGAAAACGACCCCTGGATGTTCCACCAGGCCAACACGCGCGACTACGACGGGGCGGGGCACAGCCTGCTCACCGATCTGCTGGACGCCACGTTTTCGAAGTACGGCGCCGTGGAGACCTTCCCCGTCGTCAGCCCGACGATGGACGATCTCGCCGGACGGGTGAGGAACCGGATGGCGCTCAACGGTTCGGGCGTCACGGCGACCATCCAGGCCGGCACGACGTTGACGGTGACGGTCGCCAACGCCGCGACCGTGCCGATAACGGGGCTCTGCACGCCGGGCGCGGAGAGCTACGCCGACCAGACCATCTCCTACCTGCCGCTCGCGGCTGGGCAGCTGGTGACGTTCTCGCTCGCCGATTGCAACCCTGGCGCGGGCGGCCTGGGCGGTAGCGGCGGGAACCCGGGTGAGGGCGGCATGGCCGGTGCGGGTGTGGTCACCGGTGTCGCGGGCGCCAGCGGAATGGGCGTCGCCGGCATGACCGGTGCGACCGGCACCGCCGGGAGCGGCGGCCTGACGGGGAGCGCGGGCGCGGCGGGCGGCGGCGGTGCCGCGGGCGGCGTCGGCGCTGGCGGCACGAACGTCACGGGTGGAGCAGGCGCTGCGGCAGGCGGCGGCGGTGAAAGCGGGGGCCGAGGGGGGGCTGGCGGCGAGGGCGAGACCGGCACCGGCGGCGGAGGGCCTCACGACGCCTCCATCTCGACGGGGGGCAGCGGTCCCGGCGCGACCGGCGGCCACACCGGAAACCACTCCGATGCCGGCGTCTCCTTGACGGCGCAGCCGCCGGCCGGGTGCAGCTGCTCCTACGGCGACGACGCGCCGGGTCCGGGCGCGTTCCTCTTCAGCCTGCTGGGCGGCGGCCTCTGCACGCGCTCGCGTCGGCGAAAGAGGGCGGCCGCCTAGCTGTCCGCGAGGCGCCCCGGTCGTGCTAGTCACAGTGGGATGACGACCCCCAAGGTTCCGGGCGATCTCGTCGCCCGAGACCTGGCCGCGTTCTGGCACCCCTGCAGCCAGATGCGCGACTACCAGGACTTCCCCCCGCTCGAGGTGGTGGGCGCGCGGGGCGCTCGCCTGCGCCTCGCCGACGGGCGCGAGATCCTGGACGCCATCTCCAGCTGGTGGTGCAAGGCGCTCGGACACGGCCATCCGCATCTGGCGGCGGCGCTGCGCGCGCAGCAGGAGGCGTTCGAGCACGTCATCACCGCCAACACCACCAGCGCGCCGCTGGTGCGCCTCTGCGAACGGCTGCTGGCGGCGGCCAATGGCGATCCGCCCGAGACCTGGGGCGCCGGGGCGCTCCCGGGGCGGCGCGCCGGCCACTTCGGCAAGGTGTTCCTCGCCGACAACGGGTCGACCGCCGTCGAGATCGCGCTCAAGATGGCGCTGCAGGCGCAAGCGCAGCGCGGGGCACCGGCCCGCACGCGCTTCGCGGCGTTCGAGAACGGCTACCACGGCGAGACGGTGGGAGCCCTCTCGGTCGGAGATCTCGATCTCTATGCGGCGCCCTACCGATCGCTCTGTTTTCCGGTGCAGCGGCTGCGGGCGCTGCCGTACCGGAGCGGCCCGCTCGATCCGCTCTGGCACGACGCCGGCGAGGCCTGGCCTGCGATCGAACGGGCGCTCGACGCCGAGGCCGAGACGCTGGCCGCCATCGTCTACGAGCCGGTCCTGCAGGCGGCCGGCGGGATGTTGCTCTTCAGCCCCGATCTGCTTCGCCGCCTGCGCGCCTGGAGCGACGCGCACGGCGTCTATCTCATCGCCGACGAGATCGCCTCGGGGATGGGACGCCTGGGCGCGATCCTGGCCAGCCACCTCGCCGGCGCCGGCGCGCTCCCCGACTTCGCGGCGCTCTCGAAGGGACTGACCGGCGGCGTGCTGCCGCTGTCGGCGGTGCTGACGACCGACGCCGTCTACCAGCTCTTCGACGCCGACCACGCCGCGGGGCGCGCCTTTCTCCACTCGAACACGTACACCGGTAACGCGCTGGGTGTGGCGGTCGCCAACGCCGTCCTCGACGTTTTCGCCGCCGACGATCTGCTGGGGCGCGTGGCGGCGCTCGGGCCGCGGCTGCGTACGTCGCTGGAGGCCGTGGCGGCCACACGCCCTTACCTGCGTAACCTGCGCGCCTGCGGAATGGTTGCCGCCGTCGACGTCCGCGCGGCCGACGGGAGCGCGCGCGATCCCGGCCGCCGCACCGGCTACGCCGTCTACCGGGAGGCGGTCCGGCGCGGCGCTCTCCTGCGGCCGATCGGCGACACGATGTATCTCTTCCCCCCGCTCACCGTGACCCCCGCAGAGATCGACGAGATGACCGCCATCCTCGCCGACAGCCTCGACGCCGTCGTTTGACCTCGGCGGAAGCCGCGCAGCTGGAGGCTACTGGCATCCAATCTGGGCGTCGTCGATCGCCAGATCGTCGAGCCACAGCACGAACGGGGAGGGGGGCGTCTGATAGAAGATGGCGCCCAGCACGAGCGCCGTGTAATTCGACATCTTGGCCGCCGCGTTCTTGGTGAACGCCAGCGAGGTCACCTCGGTCGAGTCGGTGAAGAACCGGTAGCTCTCCGTCGTGACGTCGACGTACCACTCGGCGCAGTGCCAGCTGGCATCGAAGGTCCAGTCGTAATCCGAGCCGGTGCAGCACGAGTCGTCCGGCAGATTGAAGATCCATTGATGGGTTCCGCTCGATTGCTCGACGCTGTCGACCACCCGGTTCTCCGTGGTCCCCTCGAGCGCGACGAACGTGGTGTGAAAGTAGTTGCCGCTCGCGGGGCTCGGCGCCGGGGACTGCACCTTGTAGAAGACGCGTCCCCAGTGGGTGGTCGCGGTGGCGCCGAGCGCGGCGAGGCTCTTTTGAATCCGCTCCTCGCCCGGGACCATCGAATCGCTCTTGAGCGCCATCGCGCCGGAATGGACCTGATCCTTCGCCAGGCCGATCCCGCTGGCGGCGTCGTTGCCGTAACCGTCGTAAGCGGTCCAGCCGGTCGGGAGCCCGCCGACCGTGCCGCTCTCGAAGTCCTCACAGAGCTTGTAGCTCTTGCCGGCGCACCCCGTCGTTGCCTGGCCACCCGCGCCACCCGCGCCCGCAGCGCCGCTGCCCGCGGCGGCGCCGCCCACACCTCCTCGGCCCGCCATGCCGCCGCTGCCGCTGGCACCGCCGCTGCCGCTGCCGCTGGCACCGCCGCTGCCGCCCGCACCGCCGGTGCCGCTGCCGTTGGCGCCGCTCACACCGCCGCTGCCGTTCGCGCCACCGCCGCCGCTCCTTCCGCCGCCGCCAGTCGCGCCACCGCTGCCGTTCGCGGATCCCCCGAGCCCCGGGTTACCTCCGGAGCCGGCACCGCCCGCGCCCGTTGTTCCGCCACCGCCGGTTCCGCCGGCACCTCCGCCCGTTCCGGTGGTGCCGCCGGTCGCCGCGCCCGAATCGTTCGTCGAAGTCGCGGCCGCCTTGCAACCGGCGGCGATCGCTCCTGCCCCGCACCAGGCCGTGACGAGGATCGCCACCAGCTTCAGGGCTGAGCGCGCGGACATACTCGAAGCAGCTGGCGGCGATGGATGATGCACGGCCCTCCATCGTCGCTCCGCCGCCTGCGGCGGGCAAGCGGCCGCAGGGGTGATATATTTTGCTCAGGCTCGCCGGCTCAGCCGGGAGGAGGCGCACTCACCATGACGACTCGAACGCCGCCTGCAGCAGGGCGATCTCACCTCGGGCGTGCTGCGACGTTCCTGCTGGCCGCTGGCGTAGCCTGGGTCCTCGGTGGCTGCAACCAGGGTGGGGAGGGGCAGATGTGTCACTCCTTGGGCGACGCGGGCGATCAGAGTCAGTGCAACCCGGGGCTTTCCTGCCAGACTCCGCGGGGCTGCACCGCCAGCTACTGCTGCCCGACGCCGGCTTCGATGAGCACCAACGACAACTGCAACGGCACGAGCTGCGCCTCCAACTAGGCCGCCTTCGGGCGGCACGGCGTCGGGCACGGTTCGCTCCGCTCACCGTTGCCTTACGGCAACGCCTTCCTGGCGACGAGGTCTCGCCACGAGTTAGAAGCTGACCGCGGTGACGAAGTAGAGCTGATTTCCGCCGCCTGACTGGAACCCCCGCGCGTAGCCCAGCTGGATCTGCGTGTCGATGAAGTAGAAGAGCACGAACTCGAGGTGCGCCTCCGCGCCGGCGTCGACCTTCACATTGCCCGCCTGGAACTGCCCCTGGAATGCGTCACCCGCGTCGACGAACCCGGTCCCCCAGATCCGACGGAAGTAGACCGGGAACGTGCCATAGCCGCGCTCGATCCAGACCAGCGGCGCCCGGTACTCGCCGGACGCCACCAGGAAGCTGTCGCCGGTAACGGCGTTGACCGGGTAGCCGCGGAGGAAGGCAAACTGCTGCTGGTTGAGCAGCACGCCGCGCAGAACGTCCTGCGACGCGTAACCGCCCAGCCCGAAGAACTGCCGTTTGTCCCCGATCCCGAATCCCCCCTGGGTGATGAAGGCCAGGGCGTGCAGGCGCGCCCAGGGCGGGGTGAAGTACTCGGTCCAAGACCAGGAGATCTCCGTGGTCTGAAACCGCCCGCCCAGCGTCGGGTCGGAGAGCCGCAGGTTGAGTGAGACGCCGCGCCCCTCCTGGTTGCTGATCGAGTACTGCCAGCGGTGAGCGTTGGAGAAGGACCAGGACATCTGTAAATTCGCGTAGGGGCCGATCTCGGGCTTGATGGTGATGCCACCGGTCGGCTCGCCGACGGGGATCGCGCTGATGGGGCCGTAGGCCGAGTAGTTGTAGGAGAAGACGAGGTCTGCAGACGAGTCGGCGGTGCGCACCAGCGGCAGCGCAGCCGAGGCGCTCAGGCTCACCGTGCGTTGGAGGTAGTTGAGGTTCTGATTGTCGACGATGAGCCCGTTGGTGATGAGATCCGTCTTGGCCAGCGAGAGGCTGAGCGCGGGCCAGAAGCGAAAGTAGCTGTAGGTGATCTGGCCCGAGGGGCTGCCGCTCGTGGGGAACAGGAAGTTGAAGGAGAAGGAGTGGAGGCCGGCCGGATCGCCGACGGTGGTCAGGACCTGGAACGTCTGTCCCAGGCCAAACACGTCGCCCAGCGATCCGAGCGTCCAGGCGTGCGGGTACATGTACTTCCAGGGCACGTAGGGGACGACCCGTTGCGGAAAGGAGGACGCCGCGGCGTCCTCGGGGGCGGCGTCGGGAGAGTCGGTCTCGGCGTCGGGGTCGGCGGGGCTGTCGAGGCGGGCGTTGGCGAAGGGTTTGGCCGGTACGAAGGTGGCCGGATCGTACGGCATGGTCCAGAGATCGAATCCGTCGCTGGTGAAGCCGGTGAAGACCAGTCGGTGCCCGTCGGGCGAGACGACCGGCTGGAACGCCCCTGACAGGAGGTTGGTGACCTGGAAGAGCTGCTTGGTCGCCAGCTCGTAGGCGTAGATGTTGTTGATGCCGCTGCGGTCCGAAGAGAAGAGGAGGTAGCGCCCGTCCGGCGAGAAGCGCGGGTCGATGTCCATCGGCCGATCGACGGAGATCGCCCGATCGGTCGCGGCCGCCAGATCGTAGATGTGAATGTCGCGGAAACCGCCCGGCTTCCACCGTGAGTAGGCGATGAGGCGGCCATCGGGGGAGAAGGCGGGGGTGAAGGCCAGGCCGGGCGCGCCGGGCATGAGAAGGCGGGGCTGGCCCCCTTCGATCGGCAGCAGCGCCAGCCGCCGGGTGCCGGTTCCCACCAGAACGCAGGCGATCTGTTTTCCGTCGGGCGACACCTCCGGCTCGTGCGCCCGCAGTCCGTTGGTGAGCTGCCGGATCGTCCCGCTGGCGACGTCGAGCCGAAAGAGATCGTTCCAGGCGGCGTCGGAGTTGGTGACGATGCGCGACGGAAGCGAGACGAAGTTGGTCAGCTGGAAGATCAGCGCCTGGCCGTCGGGCGTCGGCGCCGCGGGGCCGCTCTGCTGCATGTCGGCGATCAATCGCCGCGCGCCGGTGGCGGGATCGAGGCGGACGTAGGCGGGGGATTGATCGTTGTTGGTGCGGTGAAAGACCAGCGTGCCGTCGGGGAAGAACCGCGCCCCCGGCCCTTCGCTGCGCGGTGAGGGGGCGTCCCAGGTGAGGCGGGTGGCGGTGGTGGTGAGCGGCCGCCGCTCGGCCTCCTCGGCCTCCAGCGTGTAGCGGTGGGCGATCGATCGCCGCCAATCGTCGACCAGACCAGGGCCGAGGACGCCGACGTATCCGCGCCCGACGGCGTTGATCGCCGTTCGGTTGAGGGCGCCCGGGATGCAGGTGTCGGCGTAGCGGTGCGAGATCTCGCGGATCTTGAGCGGGCCGTAGCGGTCCTCGACGTAACGGAGCAGGCTCGAGCCGTAGAGGTAGGCGGCCGTCCCTTGCGGGTAGGCGAGCGGGATCGACGAGATCTGATCGAAGCGGAACAGCCGTCCTTCGAGAAAGGGGACGCGCAGGTGCATATCGTAGAAGCTGCTGCGCAGGCGGCCGGCGGTGGTCTGGCGCGTCTCCATCAGGACCGCCATCCCCTCGATGAACCAGGTCGGCTCGGCCAGGTTGGGGGCGTAGGTCCGGCCGAGGACGGTGTTCACGGCCAGCGCGCAGACGCTGAGCATCGTGTCGAGGTGGACCACGTGCGTGAACTCGTGGGTGATGAGCAACTTGACGTAGTCGTCGAAGTCGTTCAGCTCGTCGAGCGAGTCGGGCGGGACGCCGTAGGCGTTGATGAAGGTGTAGGGGATCGAGCTGGCGGAGCCGTTGGCCTCGTCGGAGACGTCGCTGAGGACGACGGTCACGCGCCCGCTGGGACGCCAGTTGAGATAGCGGGTGTTGAGCCGGTAGGCGCGCTCGGCAAAGTGAGCCACCCGCTCGGCGAACGAACGCTCCTCCTCGTAGAAGTGAATGTTGAAGTGCGGCGTCTGCAGCGTGAACCAGTTGGCCTGCGGCACCGGCGCCTGGCGCGGCGGCTCGCCGGGTTCGTCGAGGGCCTCGGCGCGCGCACTGCCCGCGCACAACGTCAGCGCCACCCAAAGCGCCACCCGGAGGTGGCCGGCCCTGGTGCGCGTTGGCATCGCGCCGGATTCTAGCCGCGCTCGCCAGCGCAACGAAACCGTCGCTGGCGACGGGCGCCGTTCGTGGTTAAATTCGCGCGTTCACAAAAAAGGAGAACGCCATGAAGAGATCCGCGACCGCGAACTGGAAGGGGGGCCTCAAGGCCGGCAAGGGGACGTTTTCGTCTGCCAGCGGGACGTTCTCGAACGTCCCCTACGATTTCGCGCAACGCTTCGAGACCGGCGCCGGAACCAGCCCCGAGGAGCTCATCGCCGCCGCGCACGCCAGCTGTTTCGCGATGGCGCTGTCGGCCGAGTTGGAGAAGGTCGACCTCGCGCCGGAGAACATCGACTCGAAGGCGACCGTCACCCTCGAGAAGGTGGAGAGCGGCTTCGCGGTGACCACCTCGCACCTCGAGGTGACGGTCAAGCTCGGCAACCCCGATCGCTCCAAGTTCGATCGCGCCGCCGAGGCCGCGCGCGCCGGGTGTCCCATCTCCAAGCTCATCTCCAGCGCGAAGATCACCCTCGACGCCAAGCTGGCCTAACCGCTCCGCCCGCATCTACCTCCGGCGATCGGAGGCGGGCTTTGCCCGCCGGAGACTTATGTGCCGAGCAGATCCGGCCCCGCCCAGTCTGGTGGGGTGGGCCCGTGGGAGGGGCGTAGCCCCTCCCACGATCATTTGCGGGTGAGGTCCCGGCAGATCCGCAGGTGGCGTAGCGCTGCGCTGTAGTCGCCCGCCAGGTCGTAG
>CAVRRT010000053.1:0-3321 GCA_963723305.1 uncultured Pseudomonadota bacterium | reverse complement strand
CGCGTTCCCTCCTCACATCGTGACTGTTGTTGTCGTCTCTCGATCACCGGCGTCTGCGCCTCACCAGTATCTCGCCGCCGCCCACTCCTCGCTGGCGGGCAGGGGGTCGTGCCTTGGGAGATCATCAGGACGTACTGCAGGGGTTCCTCCTTCGAGCCGGTCACATTCTAGGGCGTTCGCCCGTCGTAGGCATGACGGAAGAAGACGAGGAGATGTGACCGATGGATGAAAAAAGTTGGATGAGCGAACGCTTCGCCGGCGAGAGGGCCCGCCTGCGCGCGGTGGCGTTTCGGATGCTCGGGTCGCCCACCGAAGCGGACGACGCCGTTCAGGAAGCGTGGCTCCGTCTCAGCCGCGCCGACACCAGCGAGGTGGCGAACCTCGGCGGCTGGCTCACCACCGTCGTCGCGCGCGTCTGCCTCGACATGCTCCGCTCACGCTCGACCCGTTCCGAGGTGCCGTTCGAAGGCGACGCCGCCGACGCCGTGCTGGCCCGCGAAGAGCGCGGCCCGGATCCCGAACAGGAGGCGCTGCTGGCCGATTCAATGGGACCTGCGTTGACGATCGTGCTGGAGACGCTCGCCCCCGCCGAGCGTCTCGCCTTCGTCCTGCACGATCTGTTCGGCGTTTCGTTCGAGGAGATCGGCGGCATCCTGGCCCGCTCGCCGACGGCCGCCCGCCAGCTCGCCAGCCGCGCGCGGCGGCGCGTGCGCGGCGCCGACGCCGACTCGGCCGCCGACTCGACTGCCGGGGCCGCGTCCCACCGGGAGATTGTCGACGCCTTCCTGGCGGCTTCGCGGAACGGTAAGTTCGATGCGCTGGTGGCCGTCCTCGATCCGGCCGTCGTGCTGCGGGTCGATCCGGCGGCGGTGCGAGCGGCCACGGCCCGGGCGGCATACGGAGCGCCGCAGCTGGCTGGAGAGGTCCGGGGCGCCGCGGCGGTGGCGGGCGTCTTCTCCGGGCGCGCGCAGGCCGCCCAGGCCGCCCTCATCGACGGCGCCGCGGGAGCGGTCTGGGCCCCCGGCGGTGTGCCGCGCGTGGCGTTCATCTTCAAGACCGCGGGCGGGAAGATCGTCGAGATGGAGATCGTGAGCGAGCCGGCGCAGCTCGCGGAGCTCGAGGTGGTGATCCTGAAGGGGTGAGGCAGGCCGGTTCTGGTGGCCCGAAGCTGACCGCGCTACAGGCAGTTCTGGTTCGCTCCGGGGAAGCCATTGGAGGGCGTGCAGCACTGTCCGGTCGAGATCTGACAGAGCTGGTTCAGTTGTACGCAGTCCTGGACGTCCTGCCAGACCTTCGCGCCGCCGACGATCGCGCAGAGCTGCGCGTGGCCGTTGTTGCATTGGCGCTCCACGCCGGGGATTGAGCATTGGTTGACGGTGTCGAAGTCGCGGTAGGTGACCGAGCCGGACCCCCGTGCGAAGATGTTGATCCGCCCGCACTGGCCGAAGTGGTTGCCCGACAGGTAGGGGCGGTCGGCCTGAACCACGTCGGCCTCCCAAGGATTGGGACTGTTGGTCAGGTAGGACTTCAGCTCGAACCAGGCGACGCCGTTGATGGTGACCGCGCTCTCGCAGTCCATGTCGACGTCCAGCATCCAATAGGCGTCGCCCAGCCCCGCGTCCTGATTCTCCTTCAGGAAGCCGTATCCTTGGCGGACCACCGCGGCGGCGTTGTTCGCGTTGTTGGTGGTCCAGTCGAGCGGTGTCCCCTGCGCGACCCCCAGTCCTTGTGGGTTCTGTCCCGGGCCGAGACGCTGGTAGATCTGAAACGGCTCGGCGCCGTACCAGTCGAGGAACCTGTCGTTGACCTGCCAGCGATTGGTGATGGGGTAGGGCTCGTGATTTGCGCCGTAGTCGATGGTGTTGCGGTGTTCGATCCGGACCGCGCAGTTGTAGTAGCCGGGATCGTCGGGCGCCGGAGTCGAGGTGGTGGGGCAGCTCCGCCCATGCGCGTTCCCGTACGTCTGATCGATGCCGCCGCGGACAAACAGGTCTTGCCCCGGCGCGGTGGCGGCCTTGATGAGGACCATCGTCCGGCGCACGTCACGCGCCGTCTGGGCGGCGGGGGTGGTCGAATAGATCACCACCTTGTTCTCATACGTGGGGACGTAGACGCTGCCGTTCGCGACCAGCGGCGGCTGAAACTTGGAGGTGTTTCCCACCGCGTCGTGGAGGTCCATTTCGCTGTTCCACAGCTCGGTGAGCGTCCCGCCCGTGGCCGGCACGGCGTTGAACGCGCGCAGCACGCCGGGTCCGGGAATCGCGTTCGCCGCGGGATCGCGCCAGAGCGAGCGCCGGGGCGACACCGACCAGACGATTCCGTTCGTGCCGGTCGCGTCGGCCGACGACACCGAGAGGAACCCGCCCGCCATCCCGCCCGGCGGAGCGGTGGTTCCCGAGGCGGCGGTGATTGCGCTCGACTGTGCGACCGGCGTCGTGGTGAGGACGGTGCCGCTATATTGAAACGCTCGCAGCGTCGAGTTTTCACCCATCACAAACACGTACCGCTGTCCGGCGTTCTCGTAGTACACGGCGCCGCCGTGCACGTGCCGCGTGCGCCCGCCGTCGGCGGGGTTGGGAATGAACGTCCGCCCGTCGCCGCTTCCTGCGACGCCGTCCGTCGTCGTTGCCTGGTTGGTGTTGGCCAGGTAGTTGAACGGCGGCACCGGCGTGAACGTCGCCACGAAGTCGGGCTGGAGCAGGTTGGTGTGCGACAGCTTCCCCATGTTGGTGCGGTCGACGTTGTAGAAGATTCCTTCCTTGCCACCCGCCAGGACGGTGTGCGCGTTGGGGAACAGCAGCACACCCGCCGCCCCCAGATCCTGATCGGCGTGGTTCTGGTCATGCGAGGCGTCGGTGAACGGGGTGAACCAGTCGACGTCGTAGAGGGTGTTGGCCGCGGGGTCGTAGTGGAGGCGGACCACGCTCTCACCGAGGCTATCCGCGCCGAAGCTCTGCTGGTACGGCCCGTTCCCGGTGGCGAGGTAGATGTCGCGCCCCGGGTCGCTCTCGTCGACCGCCACGCCCTGGGACGCCATCCAGATTCCGGCGCCGCCCTGGCCAGGGCTGCTGCACCAGACGGCGGGCGTGACATTCCCCCCCGCCTGGAGCTTGGCCACGTTGTAGGCGATGACCCAGCCGTGCGGGCCGCTCGCCGATTCGCCGCCGGAGGCCCCGAAGATCACCGCCTTGTCGCCGCTCGCGTTTCGCCAGAGCGCCAACGCGGTGCGAATGATCTGGTGGCCATTGACGAAATAGGTGTTGTTGTCGCGCTTGACCGAGTTCCCGTCGACGAGCTGCGACTGGATCTGCTCGGTGCCGT
>CAVRRT010000052.1:0-17401 GCA_963723305.1 uncultured Pseudomonadota bacterium | reverse complement strand
ATCGTCGACGAGGCGTCGATGCTCGACGTCCGGCTGGGCGCCGATCTGGTCGCCGCGCTGGCGTCGTCCGCCCGCCTGGTTCTCGTGGGCGACGTCGACCAGCTCCCCTCGGTCGGGCCAGGGACGGTCCTCGGCGACGTGATCGCCAGCGGCTCCGTGCCGACGGTCCGGCTGACGGAGATCTTCCGGCAGGCGGCTGAGAGCCTGATCGTCGTCAACGCGCACCGGATCCAGGAGGGAGAGCAGCCGGATCTGGCGTGCCCCTGCCGCCGATCGGGAGTCGGATCGCCGCGACTTCTTCTTCCTCGAGGAGGAGGATCCGGCGGCGGCGGCGGCGCTGATCCGCGATCTGGTCGCGGTGCGGCTGCCGCGTCGTTACGGTTTTACCCCGCAGGAGATCCAGGTGCTCTCGCCGATGCACCGGGGCGAGCTGGGGGCGGGCAATCTGAATCTGCTGCTGCAGGAGACGCTGACCGCCGGCGCCCCCGGCATCGTGCGCGGCCAGCGGACGTTGCGCGTCGGCGACAAGGTGATGCAGGTGCGCAACGACTACGACAAGGAGGTCTGGAACGGCGACAGTGGCATCGTCGAGGGGGTGGGCGGACGAGACGCTGGCCGTCCGCTTCGACGATCGCCTGGTCGAATACACGCTCGACGAGCTCGATACGCTGGTGCTGTCCTACGCGGCGACCGTCCACAAGTCGCAGGGATCGGAGTACGCCGCGGTCGTCATCCCGGTGCACACGCAGCACTACGTGATGCTGCAGCGAAACCTGCTCTACACCGCGGTGACGCGCGGCAAGCGGCTCTGCGTGCTGGTCGGGACGCGCAAGGCGCTGGCGCTGGCGGTGCGCAACGCCGACGTCGCCGCCCGCGCGTCGGGGCTGGCGGCGCGCCTCAGAGCCAGCCGCCGATGACGAAGTCGAGGCCGTAAACGGTGTAGTTGCCGTCGAACTGATAGCCGAAGAAGGGCCCGATGCCGAGGAAGAAGTGCGGCGCGACGTGATAGAGGAACGGCGCGGCGATCACCAGGCTCCCCTCGGTGCTCGAGGTGTGGTCGCCGTTCCGGTAGTCGACGTCGACGCCTGCCGTGGGCCAAAAGCCGATGTGCTCGGCGATGTTCAGGTTGAGACCGGCGCGCGCCCCGAGGGCGACCGTGGTGGTCCCCCCGAGATAGCCGATGCCGACGACGCCGCCGACCGACACGCCATTGATGAGGAAGTAGTCCAGCGCTGGCTGGACGAGGAGGCTCGTATCTCCGCCCGACTGCTTGGCGATGAAGAACGACGGGCCGTTGCCAGTGTTGTAGCTCTGCATCGAGAGGACCCATTGACCGACCTGGCCGAAGCCGCCCCCGGGGGTGGCGGCCGGCGCGAACCCGGCGCCGCCGCTCGACCCAGCCGGGGCGGCGGTCGTCGGCGCGGGCTCCTGCGCGCGGGCGGCGCGGGGCGCGGTCACCAGCGCGGCGGCAACGCAGAGCGGCCGAAAGGGCGCAGGCGCGGGTCAGAGCGTAGCGGCGAGAAGACAGCGGCATGATCTCCTCCGAGGTTTCGGGATCGAGCCGACTATCACTCTTCGCCCGCGCCAGGGGATCAAATTTGCTCTCCCGGTGGCGGGCCGGGCGCCCTAGCCTTTGGGGTCGTGTCCCGGCTGTCCCAGTTTGGCGGCGGTCTTGGCCGCCTCTTCTACCGCGCGCGCGATCACCGAGCGGATGCGCCCGTCCTCCATGATCAGCAGTCCGGCGATGGTGCTGCCGGCCGGGGTGGTCACCTGGTCCTTGAGCGCCGCCGGATGCATCCCCGTCTGCAGCACCATGCGCGCGGCGCCCTGGAACATCTGCGCGGCGATCTGCATGGCGACGTCGCGCCGCAGCCCCATCCGGACGCCGCCGTCACTGAGCGCCTCCAGGATGATGTAGGCGAACGCCGGACCACTGCCGTTCAAGCTGGTGACGGCGTCCATCACCTTGTCCTCGGCCTCAAGGCAGCCGCCCACGCACCGGAAGATCTCCAGCGCCGTCGCCGCTTGCGCGTCGGTGACGCCCGGCCCGCGCGCGATCACCGTCATCCCCTCGCCGATGAGGCAGGGGGTGTTGGGCATGGCGCGCACGACCGCGCTCTTGGGGAGCAGGCCGGCCAGCTGATCGAGCCGGACACCGGCGGCGATGCTGACCACCAGCTTGCCGGCGAGCGAGGCGGCCAGCGCCGGGTCGGCCAGCAGCGGCTCGACCTCGTGCGGCTTCACGCAGACGATCACCACGGCGGCGGCCTGACAGGCCTCGCGGTTGTCGCTGCCGGTGCGGATGCCGTGCTTCTCCTTGAGGGCGCGCACGACCTCCGGGCGGCGATCGGTGGCGAAGATCTGCGACGGCTCCAGCTTCCCCGAACGGAGAAGCCCACGAACGATGGCCTCTCCCATCGTGCCGCATCCGAGCACCGCCAGCGTTTCCGTCTTGCCGAGCATGCGCTCGTGACTATCGCACAAGAGCCGGCGGCGGGCGCGCCTTCGGTCTGAACGAAACGGTACAGGAGAGGAGATCCCCACATGGCAGCTCAGACCTGGCAGATCGACAAGGCCCACTCGGATATCTTTTTCACCGTCCGGCACATGGTCATCACCAAGGTGCGCGGACGGTTCCTCAAATGGGAGGGAACGCTGGTGCTCGACGAGCAGGACCTGTCGAAGTCGCGCGTCGAGGTGTCGATCGATGCCGCCAGCATCTCGACCAGCGACGCGAAGCGTGACGGTCACCTCCGCTCGGCCGACTTTCTCGACGCCGAGAAGTTCCCCAAGTTGACGTTCAAGAGCACCAAGGTCGAGAAGGCCTCCGGCGACAGGCTGAAGGTCACCGGCGATCTCACCATCCGCGACGTGACGAAGTCGGTCACCCTCGACGTCGAGCAGCTGGGAAAGGCCAAGGACCCCTGGGGGAACAACAAGATCGCCTTCAACGGCAAGGTCGCGATCCAGCGCGAGGAGTTCGGCGCCAAGTGGAACCAGGCGCTGGAGGCCGGCGGCGTGCTGGTCGGTAAGCAGGTCGACATCGACCTCGAGCTGCAGGCCAGCGCGGCATAAAGTCGGGGACCCTGGGAGGGTTCCCCGGCCCCCGCCACAGGCTCCTCCGGGCGTAGCCCGACTCGGTCCACGCGATCGAGCTCCGTGGTGTTGTAAATTAGCGGGCCATGTCTCCCGGGCGGCAACATCTCGCCGATGCGCACCGCATCGTCGTCAAGCTGGGCACGCAGGTCGTCATGCACGACGGCGACCTGGCGCGCGCGCGGATCGGCGATCTCCTCGACAGCCTCGGGCGCCTGCGCCGCGCCGGCCGCGAGCTCTTGCTGGTCTCCAGCGGCGCCGTGGGGATGGGGATGCGCGTCCTCGGGCTCAAGGAGCGGCCGCGCTCGCTCGGCGACCGGCAGGCCTGCGCCGCCGTCGGGCAGGGGCACCTCATGGGCGTCTACACCCAGGAGCTGGCGGCGCGCGGCCTGACCGCCGCCCAGGTGCTGCTGACCCAGGAGGACCTGGCCGATCGCGACCGGGCGATCTGTCTGCGCACCACCTTGTTGCGGCTCCTCGAGCTGGGGGTGGTGCCGGTGCTCAACGAGAACGACAGCGTCAGCGTGGCGGAGCTCATCGAGTACCGGCGGGCGCAGGGGGCGGCCGCCGCCTCGACCGTCTTCGGGGACAACGACGGTCTGTCGGCGCGCGTGGCGGTGGCGCTCGACGCCGATCTGCTGGTCATGCTCACCAATGTCGGCGGGTTCTTCACCGCCAACCCCAAGAGCGATCCCAACGCCGCGCGCATCTCGGAGCTCGACGGCGTCGACGAGGCCGCGCTGGCGCGCGCCAGCGGCGGTTCGGCCGGCGGCACCGGCGGCATGGCCAGCAAGCTGGCCGCGGCCGCGCTCGCCTCCTCGGAGGGGACGGCGGTGCTCATCGCCGGCGGCGGCGACCCGGGCGTGCTCGAGCGGGCGCTGGCCGGCGAGGACATCGGAACGCTGGTGACGGTCGCCGCGCGCCGCCCCGCGCGGCTGCGCCACATCGCGGTCGGTGCGCGCCGCCGCGGGGCGCTGGTGGTGAACGACGGGGCGGTGGCGGCGCTCAACGGCCAGAAGAAGGCCTCGCTCCTGCCGATCGGCGTGGTCGGCGTCGAGGGGAGCTTCGAACAGGGGGACGTGGTCGAGATCCGCGACGGCAGCGGCCGGGTTCACGGGCGGGGCCTGGTCAACTACGCGGCCGACGCCTGCCGCAAGCTGGCGGGGCGGCACAGCGACGACATCGATACCATCCTGGGGTGGCGCGGCTACGACGCGCTCATCACCCGGGACAACCTGGTGATGGGAGCAGTCTGATGACGCAAGCGACGGCGACGCAAACGACGGCCACAGGGACGACCACGAAGGCAGAGACCATCCGGGCGACGGCGCTGGAAGCAAAGGCGGCGGGCGGCAAGCTGGCGCGTCTCGGCCCGGAGCGGCGCGCGGTGCTGTTGCGCGCGCTCGCCGAGGCGCTGCGGGAGCCGGCCGCGCGCAAGATCATCTTCGAGGTCAACGCCGCGGAGCTCGGGCGGGCCAAGGCGGAAGGGGTCGCCGCGCCGCTGGTCAAGCGGCTCGGGCTCGACGCCGCCAAGCTGGATGGTGTGTGCGACGGGCTGGAGCAGCTGGCGGCGATGCCCGATCTCGTGGGGAAGACGACGCTGCGCCGGGAGCTCGACGACGGGCTGGTGCTGGAGCGGGTGAGCTGCCCGCTCGGCCTGCTCGGCGTGGTGTTCGAGTCGCGGCCCGACGCGCTGGTGCAGATCGTGGGGCTGGCTTGGAAGAGCGGCAACGCGGTTCTGCTCAAGGGGGGACGCGAGGCGCTGGCCACGAACCGCGCGCTCACCGCCATCGTCCGCGGGGTGCTCACCGACGCCGGGATCGATCCGCAGGCGGCCGTCTTGCTCGAGGATCGGGAGGACGTCGCGGCGCTGCTTGGCCTCTCCGGGATCGTGGAGGTGATCGTCGCCCGTGGCTCGTCGGAGTTCGTGCGCCAGATCCAGGAGTCGAGCGACATCCCGGTGATGGGGCACGCGGCGGGCGTCTGTCATCTGTACGTGCACGCTGCCGCCGAGCCGGCGATGGCGGCCAGGCTGGCCGTCGACGGCAAGACCACCTACCCGGCGGCCTGCAATGCCACCGAGACGCTGCTCTGGGACGCGGATGCCGGCGCCGCGCTCGACGCCTGCGTCGCCGCGCTGACCGAGGCGGGGGTAGAGATCCGCGGCGACGCCGAGACGCGCCGGCGCGCCCCCCAGATCAAGCCGGCGACAGAGGGCGACTTCGGGTTCGAGTTCGGCGCCAACGTCATCGCCATCAAGCAGGTCTCCGGGCTCGACGCCGCGCTGGCCCACATCGCGGCGCACGGGTCGAAGCACACCGAGGCGATCGTCACCGCCGACGTCGAGGCGGCCGAGAAATTCATCGCCCAGGTCGACGCCGCCGGCGTCTATCACAACGCCAGCACGCGGTTCGCCGACGGATACCGCTACGGTCTCGGCGCCGAGGTCGGCATCAGCACCGACAAGCTGCACGCCCGCGGGCCGGTCGGCGTCGACGGGCTCCTCACTTATCGCTGGCTCTTGCGCGGCCACGGGCAGGAGACCGCCAGCTACGGTCCGGGCAAGCGCGCCTTCAAGTACCGGGATCTGCCATGAGCGCGCCACCCACGTTACCGCCGGGCAAGACCGGGCTGCCCTACCTTGGCGAGGCGACCGATTTTCTGAAGGACGGCTTCGGGTTCGTCGAGGGGCGGACGGAGCGGCTCGGTCCCATCTTCAAGACCAAGATCCTCGGCCGGCCGACCGCGGTCATCGTCGGTCCCGACGCCGCCGGCCAGTTCATCGACGAGAGCAAGATCCAGCGCCAAGGGGGGATGCTGCCGCACATTCAGGCCCTCTTCGGCGGGCGCGCCCTGCCGGTCCTCGACGGCGAAGAACACCGCGAGCGAAAGGCATTCGTGATGGCGGCCTTCACGCGGGAGGCGCTGGGCGGCTACCTGCCGGAGATGCAGCGTCAGGTGGCGGCCGCCTTCGCCGGCTGGGCCACCGGGGAGGAGCTCTTCTGGCTGGCCGGCTTCAAGCGGCTGGCGCTGGAGGTGATCAGCACGACCATCCTCGGGCTCCCGGCCGGGCCGACGCTCGACGCGGTGGCCAAGGACTATGAGCTCGTCGGCGGCGGATTTTCCAGCCTGCCGATCCCGCTCCCGGGCACCGCTTACGATCGCGCCCGCCGCGCGCTCGATCGGATCCTGGCGGTCTACGCGAAGAATGCGGCGGAGCACCTGGCCAGCCCCCGCTCCGACGGGCTCAGCCGAATCCTGGCGGCGCGCTCGGCGCGCGACGGCCGGCAGATCACCATCGACGAGGCCAAGGTCGAGCTTCATCACATCGTCGTCGCCGGCCTCATCGTGTGGGCCTGGTTCGTGACCGCCGTGCAGGAGCTGGATGGCAACCCGAAGATCCGCGAGCGGCTGCGCGCCGAGGTGGCCGGCCTGCCGGCGGGACCGCTCTCCCTGGAAGCCTTGATGGCGGCGCCCTACCTGATGCAGGTCTCGATGGAGATCCGCCGCTTGAGCCCGGTGGTGCACGTCTTCTTCGGCAAGGCGCGCACGACGTTCGAGTTCGCCGGCCACACCATCCCGGAGGGCTGGATGGTGCTGTGGGGGATCCGCTCGTCGCACCTGCGCCCCGAGGTCTACGTGGATCCCTCCAAGTTCGACCCCCAGCGGTTCGCGCCCGAGCGCCACGAGCAGGATCGCCATCCGCACGCCTTCGTCCCCAACGGCGCCGGAGACGCCCACAAGAATCACAAGTGCGCCGGCTACGAGTTCGCGCCGCTGCTCCTACAGGTGTTCTTGGTGGAGCTCCTGCGCGGCGGCTACCAGTGGGCGTTCGCGCCCGATCAGGACCTTTCGCTCGACTTCCGGAAAGTACCGCCGGAGCCGCGCGACGGCCTTCGGGTCCGGATCACCCGCTGACCTGATTCCCAGTCCCGAAGGTTCCTCTCTAGGTCATCGGCAGGTGGAGGCCGCACTCTTTGTTGTCGGGGTCCTCCCACCACCAGCGGCCGGCGCGCGGATGCTCGCCCGGCTTGATGGCGCGCGTGCAGGGGGCGCAGCCGATCGAGGGGTAGCCGCGGTCGTGCATCGGATGCACGGGGACGCTGTGCTCTTTGGCGTAGGCGCGGACCTCGGCCATCGTCCAGCGCACGAGTGGGCTCACCTTGACGATGCTGCCGTGGGCGCGATCGATCTCGATCTCCGCCGTGTCGCTCCGGGTGACCGACTGCTCGTTGCGGAGGCCCGTCATCCAGGCGTCCCGATCGGCGAGCGCGCGCGCCAGCGGCTCCACCTTGCGGATGCCGCAGCACTCGTGCCGGTTGTCGAGCGAGTCGCGGAAGCTGTAGAGCCCCTTCTCGCGAATCAGCCCCTCGACCGCTTGCCGCTCGGGGAAGAACCAGTCGATCTGGAGGCCGTACTTCATCCGGACCCGCTCGGCCGTCATGTAGGTCTCGTCGGGGAGACGGCCGGTGTCGAGCGCGAAGACGCGGACGTCGGCCGGTGCGACCTTCATCGCCAGGTCGATGATGACGCAGTCCTCGACCGAGAAGCTGGAGGCGATGCTGAGCCGGTTCCCGAAACGCCTCATCGCCCAGGCGGCCACCTCGGGCGGGGGGGCGCCGCGGAGGCGGCGGGCGGCATCTTCGATTTCCGCGAGGTTGGCGGGCATGTCGGCGCAGCATAGCGGAGAATTCAGCAGGCGCGGAATGTCGACCAAATTGATCAAGAATAGACACGGTGGCTTGACCCGCCACCGGTGGGCGGGTACGATGCCCGTGCTGTTTTGGCACAAAATGCCGTCGAATCTGCACGGAACTGGTTCTTAAGTAAAAGTGTCAACAATTCCGTTGTACCCACTCTTTCTGAAGCTCGGCGGGCGCAAGGTGCTCGTGGTCGGCGGCGGACCGGTCGCGGCCGGGAAGGTCCGCGCGTTGCTGGAGGCCGGCGCGGTCGTCACCGTGGTGGCCCCCGAGATTGACCCTGAGCTGGAGAAGGTCGCCGAAGAAGGGAATATCTCGCTGACCCGCCGTTCTTTCGAGGCGGCTGATCTCGACGGCTGTTGGTTGGTGGTGGCGGCGGGGCCGTCGAGGGTCAATCGGATAGTGGCGGCGGCGGCGGAGTCCCTGCGTCTGTTCGTGCTCGCGGTCGACGATACATCGGCCGCGAGCGCGTACGGCGCCGGGACGTTACGGCGCGGCGGCGTAACGGTCGCCGTGTCGACGAACGGGCGCGCGCCGGCGCTGGCCGGGCTCCTGCGCGAGGGGTTGGAGGCGGTGCTGCCCGACGACCTCGGCGATTGGACCGCGGAGGCCCAGCGCCAGCGGGCGGACTGGCAGGCCGCGGGCGTCCCGATGGCCGAGCGGCGCCCGCAGCTTCTGGTGGCGCTCAATCGCCTCTATGAGGAGCGCCGGCTTGGCGCTAAGGTCCGGCCGTGAACGAGCCCGTCCCGCCCAGGCGCGCCGGGGGCCGCGTCTGCCTGGTGGGCGCCGGTCCCGGAAGCGCTGACCTCATCACCGTGCGCGGCGCGCGCCGGCTGGCGGAGGCCGACCTGGTGCTCTACGACGCGCTCGCCTCCCAGGAGATGCGCCTCTACGCGCCGGCCGCGCGCTGGTTCTTCGTCGGAAAGCGCGCCTGCCGGCAGTCGATCGCGCAAGACGTGCTCAACCGGCTGCTCATCAAGTACGCCCGCCGCGGCCTCAACGTCGTTCGCCTCAAGTGCGGCGACCCGTTCGTGTTCGGGCGCGGCGGCGAAGAGGCGCTGGCGCTGGCGCGCGCCGGCGTGCCGTTCGAGATCGTCCCCGGCGTGTCGACGGCGGTGGCGGCGCCCGCGCTGGCGGGAATTCCCCTCACCCACCGCGGCCTGGCGTCGAGCTTTCTGGTCGTCACCGGCCATCACGAGGAGACCTACGCGCCGATCCTCGACGGCTTGCCGCCCGGCAGCGCCACCCTGGTGATGATGATGGGCCTCGGCCAGCGCGCGCGGATCGCCGAGCGGCTGGCGGCGCGCGGCTGGCCGACCGAGACGCCGGCGGCGGTCGTCGTCGGCGCCGCCACGCCCCAGAGCTGGCGCTGGCTGGGGACGCTGGCCGCCCTCGGCGCCGTCGAGATTCCCGCCGCCTCGAGCGGCGCGCCGGGCCTGCTGGTCATCGGCGCGGTGGTCGGTCTCGCCAGCGAGCTCGCCGCGGATCTTCTCGTTGATGTCGGATCGTTACAAGGAAAGGGATCACCATGAGCGCGAATCCAGTCGTTGACTTCGTTCCCGACGGCGTGGGCCGTCCCGGCTTTGCCGAGCGAGAGGACATCGACGCCTTCGTCGACATGCTCGAGCGGTTCGAGAGCGGCGACATCACGCCCGACGAGTGGCGCGCGTTCCGCCTCATCAACGGCACCTACGGACAGCGCCAAGAGGGCGTCTACATGATTCGCGTCAAGCTCCCCTATGGCCTGGCGAACGTGAAGCAGCTGGAGACCTTCGCCGAGGTCGCCGAGAAGTGGGCCGGCAGCGGCGTCGGGCACGTCACCACCCGCCAGAACATCCAGCTCCACTTCGTCAAGGAGGCGGACGCCGAAAAGGCACTCGGCCTGATGGCCGAGGTCGGGCTCACCACCCGCGAGGCCTGCGGCAACGCGGTCCGCAACATCACCGGCTGCCCGTTCGCCGGCGTCGCGCCGCAGGAGCTGTTCGATGTCTCTCCCTACGCCGACGCGGTCACGCGCCACCTCTTGCGCGGGCCGTTCTCGGCGGCGCTGCCGCGCAAGTTCAAGATCGCCTTCGGCGGTTGCTGCGGCTTCGACGACATCCAGGCGCAGATCAACGATCTCGGCTTCCTGACGGCGGTCGACGCCCAGGGAAACCACGGCTTCAAGGTCTACATGGGCGGCGGTCTGTCGACGCTGCGCAAGGCCGGCATCCTGGTGCACGAGTTCCTGCCGGTCACCGAGGTGCTGGAGGTCTCCGAGGCGGTCGTGCGGACGTTCCACCGGCTCGGCAACCGCAAGGACAAGCACAAGGCGCGGCTCAAATGGGCGATTCAGAAGCTCGGCACGGCCGCCTTCATCGAGGAGTACAAGAAGGATCTGGCGGAAGTGCGCGCCGAGGGCGGCCGCCCGCTGGCGGTGGCGCCGCCGCCGAAACCGCGCGCGGTCCCCGCGCCGGGCGCCCCCGTCGAGGCGCTGCCGGGGTTCGCGGGGTTTGAGAAGACCAACGTGCGCGCGCAGAAGCAGCCCGGTTTCTCGGCGGTGATCGTGCGTCTGCCCAAGGGGGACATCTCGCCGGCGCAGTTCCGGGCGCTGGCCTCGCTCTCCGCGGAGTTCGGCGAGGGGGAGATCCGCACCACCAACGAGCAGAACCTGGTGATGCGCTACGTGCCGACCTGGCGCCTGGCGGAGCTGCACCGCGCGCTGACGGCGGCGGGGCTGGGGGAGGCGGGCGCGATGACGATGGCCGACGTGCTGTCGTGCCCGGGCGCCTCGAGCTGCAAGATCGCCGTCACCAACTCCAAGGCGATCGGCGCCATGCTGACCGACCACCTCGACGCCCGCCCCGATCTCGTGGCGCAGGTGCCGGGCCTCGACATCAAGATCTCCGGCTGCCCCAACGGCTGCGGCCAGCACTACAGCTCGGTGATTGGCCTGCAGGGGGGGATGCGCAAGATCGACGGCAAGCCGGTGCCGCAGTACTTCGTCTACGTCGGCGGTGGCTTCGCCGCGGACGGGCCCAAGTTCGGGCGCATCGCCGGGAAGGTGCCGGCGCGCCGCGTGCCGCAGGCGCTCGAGCGGCTGGTCGAGATGTACAGCGCCGAGAAGCAGCCCGGCGAGACGCCGCTGGCTTTCTTTTCCCGCATCGAGCCGGCCAAGGTGACCGCCAAGATCAAGGACCTCACCGAGATGGACGCGGCGTCGGCGACGCCCGAGGACTTCATGGACCTCGGCGAGAACAAGGCCTTCGAGCTGGTCGAGATGGAAGGCGAGTGCGCCGCCTGACCGCAGGCGGCGTAACGCGTCGGACGGAGCCGGGCTCGGCCCGGCGGAGTCCATCGCGGGGGGGAGGGGGACCCTCCCAGGGTCCCCGTGTGGACGACCATGAGCCTCAGCGTCAAGAATCTCAGCAAGCGGTTCACCGCCGCCGGCACGCCCGCGGTGGCGGACGTCTCGTTCGTGGCGCCGGCCGGCGGAATCACGACGCTGCTCGGCCCTTCCGGCTCGGGGAAGTCGACGGTGCTCCGCATCGTCGCCGGCCTGGAGCAGCCCGACGGCGGCCAGGTGCTGTTCGGCGACGACGACGTGACGCGCCTGCCGGCCCAGAAGCGCGGCCTGGGGTTCGTGTTTCAGAGCTATGCGCTCTTCAAACACATGAACGTGCGGGCCAACGTCGCCTTCGGGCTCGGCGTCCGGAAGGTGCCGAAGGACGAACGCCGCCGCAAGGTCGACGAGCTTCTGGCGCTGGTCCAGCTCGACGGGCTCGCCGAGCGCTACCCGGCCGAGCTCTCGGGCGGGCAGCGGCAGCGGGTGGCCTTCGCGCGCGCGCTGGCGATCGAGCCCAAGGTGCTGCTGCTCGACGAGCCGTTCGGCGCGCTCGACGCGCAGGTGCGGGTGGAGCTGCGCGACTGGCTGCGCCGCATTCACCAGGAGCGTCACGTCACCACGCTGCTGGTGACCCACGACCAGGCGGAGGCGATGGAGGTCTCGGATCAGGTGGTCGTCATGCACGAGGGGCGCGTGGCGCAGACCGGCAGCGTGCGCGAGGTCTACGATCGCCCGGCCACGCCGTTCGTGGCGGCGTTCGTGGGCGGCGCCAACGTGATGCGCGGGCAGATGGTGGGCGGGCGCGTCACCCTCGGCGGCGGCGTCACCCTCGGCGCGCTGGCGGTCGAGGTCACCGAGGGGAGCAGCGCCCCTGACGGCGCGGCGGTGAACGCCTACGTGCGCCCGCACGATGTGGCGCTGACCAAGGCCCAGGTCGGCGCGCCGCAGATCTCCGTGGCGCGCATCGAGCGGATGGCATGGCTGGGGGGGACGGTGAAGGTGTCGCTCAAGCTCTCCGACGGCGCGCCCATGACGGTGGAGATGCCGAAGGCGGAGGCGCAGGCGCTGGCGATCGCCGAAGGCGATCTGGTGATGGCCAACCCGCGCGAGGCCAAGGTGTTCGTGGAGGACTACTCGATATGAGCCGCGGAGCGTAGGTGCGCCTCACCACCCGCACCCGCTACGCGATCCGCGCGCTCTACCATCTCGCGTTTCACCGCCTCGGGCAGGCGGCCCAGGCCAAGGAGATCGCCGCCGCCCAAAAGATCCCCCTCCGTTTCCTGGAGCAGATTCTCCAGGACCTGCGGCGGGCGGGGTTGGTCGAGGCGCGCCGCGGCCCGCGCGGTGGATACGCGCTGGCGCGCCCGCCCGCGGAGATCACGATGGCCGACGTGCTGCGCGCGGTGCGTGGGCCGCTCGAGGAGCTGCTGGGCGTCGCGGCAGGGCCGGGGAGCGCGGCGTCGCCGGACGACGTCCCGGCGCTGGTCTGGGGCGAGGTCGGGGGGCGCCTCATCGACGTGCTCGAGCAAGCGACGCTCGCTGACTTCATCGCGCGGGCGGAGGCCTCCGGCGTGCGGCGGTCCGTCGCCCCCGCCACCATGTACTTCATCTGATGAGCGCTGCCGCCGTCGACGACGATATCCTCGCCCGGATCGGGAACACGCCGCTCGTGCGCTTGCGGAGGCTTCCCGGCGCCGGTGCGGCCGAGGTGCTCTGCAAGTGCGAGCAGCTCAACCCCGGTGGCTCGATCAAGGACCGCACCGCGCTGGCGATGGTCGAGGCGGCGGAGAGAGAGGGGCGGCTCGTCCCCGGGCGCTCGGTGATCGTCGAGGCGACGTCGGGGAACACCGGGGTCGGGCTGGCCCTGGTCGCCGCGGTGAAGGGCTATCGGTTGATCCTGACCATGCCGGAGAACATGTCGGTCGAGCGGATGGAGCTCCTGCGTGCCTACGGCGCCGAGCTGCACCTCACCCCGACGGACCGGGTCATGCGCGGCGCGGTCGAGAAGGCCGCCGCCATCGCCGCCGCCGATCGGTACGCCTTCATGCCGGAGCAGTTCAGGAATCCGATCAACCCGAGCATCCACCGCACCAGCACCGGGCCCGAGATCCTGGCCCAGCTCGGCGGCCGCGCGCCCGAGGCGTTCGTGGCCGGCGTCGGCACCGGCGGCACCATCACGGGCGTGGGGCAGGCGCTGCGCGCGCGGCGGCCGGACGTCGCGCTCATCGCCGTCGAGCCGGCCAAGAGCGCCGTCCTCTCGGGCGGCGCCCCCGGCGCGCATCGCATTCAGGGGATCGGCGCCGGGTTCGTCCCGGAGATCCTCGATCGCGCGTTCTTGAGCGAGATACGCCGGGTGAGCGAGGAGGAAGCCGAGGCGATGCGATTGGAGCTCGCGCGCCGCGAGGGGCTGCTGGTGGGGATCTCGGCGGGGGCGGCGGTGAAGGTGGCGCTCGACGTGGCGCGGGCGCTCGGTCCCGGCAAGACGGTGGTGACGGTGTTGCCGGACACCGGCGAGCGTTACATCAGCAACGCGCTGGCGATCAGAGCCGGCCGGTCGCCAGCAGCGCGATGAGGACGCCGCCCAGCGCGATCCGGTAGATGATGAAGGGGACCGTGCTGCGGGCGCGCAGGAACCGCAGCAGCCAGGCGATGCTGGCGTAACCGGCGACGGCCGCCGCCAGGAGGCCGATGGCCATCGTGCTGCCCTGGAGATCGTGTGCGTGCAGCACCTTGGGCATCTCGAACACCCCGGCCGCGGCGACGATCGGCACGCTGAGCAGAAACGAGAAGCGCGCCGCCGCCTCCCGCTTGAAGCCGAGGGCCATGGCTGCCATCAGGGTGCTCCCGGAGCGGGAGACGCCGGGGATCACCGCGAACGCCTGCGCGCAGCCGATGATCAGCGCGTCGCGCAGCGTGATCTCGTCGAAGGCCCGGACGTGCGAGGCCTTCTTCTCGACCACCGCCAGCATGAGCGCGACGACGATCATCGCGCTGGCGATCACCCACAGCGAGCGGAAGGACCCCTCGATGGCGTGCCTGAAGAGTATCCCGGCGATGACGGCCGGCACCGTGCCCACGACCAGGTAGCCGAGCTCGCGCGCCGGGCGCGACGGCGGCTGCGACCGATCGGTGAGCGCCTTCCAGCCGGCGCCCAGCATCTTCAAGAGCTCGGGCAGGAAGTAGCCGATCACGGCGACCAACGAGCCGAGCTGGAGGACGGCGGTGTAGGCGGCGCCCGGATCGTCCCAGCCGAGCAGCGCCGGAACGATCCGCAGGTGCGCCGTCGACGAGATGGGCAGGAACTCGGTGACGCCCTGGACGACGCCCAGGACCAACGACTCGAAACTGGTCATGTGGAAAGCTCTCCCGAAATCACGTGGTGAATCTGCCCCGTGTCGTCACGTAAACGCAAGGCGCCATCGGCCTCGATGCCGAGGGCGATTCCCTCCAGCCGATCGCCCGGACTCCCCGGCGCCGTCACCCGGCAACGCGCCGGGAAGGCGGCGTGGCCCTCGAACGCCTCCACCGCCGCCGCCGGGCCGCGCCGTTCGAACTCCTCGTAGAGCGGCTCGAAGGCGCCCAGCAAGGCCCCGAGCAGCTGGGCGCGATCGATCGGGCGGCCGAGCGCCCGCCGCAGCGACGTCGCGCGCGCCGCGATCTCGGGCGGGAAGTCGACCCCGTTGACGTTGATGCCGACGCCGACCACCACGTGCAGCGCGCTCGGCCCGGCGGTCGCCATCTCGGTCAGGATGCCGGCGACCTTGCGGCGGGAACCCCCGTCGTCCGAGAGCTCCACGTCGTTCGGCCACTTGAGCCGCGGCGCCAGCCCGAAGGCGGCCAACGCCCGCGCGACCGCCGCGCCGGCCAGCAGCGTAATGGGCGGGATCTCCGAGGGCGGACGGGTCGGCCGCAGCACGATCGAGAAATAGAGGTTGTCGCCGGCGGGCGAGTGCCAGCTGCGCCCGAGCCGCCCGCGCCCGGCCGTCTGGGCGTCGGCCGCGATCACGAAACCCGCCGCCACTCCCGCGCGCGCGCGGTCGGCGGCCAGATCGTTGGTCGAACCGCAGCGGTCGCGCCATTCGAAGGCGCGCCCCAGCCAGCGCGTGCCGAGAGAGGCGGTCAGCCTCTCGGCGTCCAGGGCGTCGGCGTCCATCCGGGGCGCGCTACCCGGCGGTGGGCTCGCGCCCTTGCGATCCGTCGAGGGCGCGGATCTCGCACGAGTAGTTGATGGCGCGCGCCGAATGGGTGAGCGAGCCGACCGAGATGACGTCGACGCCGGTGGTGCTGATCTCGCGGATCCGGTCGAGCGAGACGCCGCCCGAGGCCTCGATCACCGTCTGCGGCCGCCGCTCGCGCACGCGCTTGACCGCCTCGGCCATGTCGCGCACCTGGAAGTTGTCGAGCAGGATCCCCTCGGCGCCTGACTCAATCGCCTCGTCGAGCTGGGCCAGGGTGTCGACCTCCACCACCACCCGCAGCGTGTGCGGCGCGTTGGCGCGCGCGCGCCGGACCGCCTCGCGCACCGAGCCGACCAGGGCGACGTGGTTGTCCTTGATCAGGATCCCCGAGGCCAGGTCGAAGCGGTGGTTCGCTCCCCCGCCCATCCGCACCGCGTACTTCTCGAGCGCGCGCAGCCCGGGCGTTGTCTTGCGGGTGTCGGTGACGCGCAGCTTGGCCCCTTCGGTCGCGGCCACGAACGCCTGGGTGACGGTGGCGATCCCCGACAGGTGCTGCAGGAAGTTCAGCGCCGTCCGCTCGCCCGCCAGCAGGGCCGCCGCCGGCCCGCGCAGCGAGGCGACCACCGCGCCCGGCTGCACCGGATCTCCGTCGGCCACCTTCATCCGCACCCGGGTCCGCCAGTCGAAGCGGGTGAACACCGCCTCGACGACGCCCAGGCCGCAGACGACGGCGCGCTCGCGGGCGACGATCTCCGCCTCCCCCTCCTGCGTCTCGTCGATGACCGCTGCCGTGGTGGCGTCGCCGCGCCCGACGTCCTCCTCGAGCGCCAGATCCAGGATCCGCTGCACCGCCGGCGTGTACCAGGGGGCCGAATAGACGCTCACGCCGGGGTCCCCGGTGGCGGCCCCGCTCGTCGCCAGTCCTGCACCGGCCACCCGCGCCGCTTGGCGGTGCGCCGCAGGCGCGGGTCCGGATTGACCACCACGCGGTTGCCGACCCGCTCGAGCATCGGCATGTCGGTGTACGAGTCGGTGTAGAACCAGCTGGCGCCGAGATCGAGCTGCCGGCGCGCTCCGAGATCCTCGGCCCAGTGGACCTTGCCGGGACCGACGCAGGCCGGGCCCAGGAGCCGCCCGGTGAAGAGCCCCCCGGTGACCTCGAACTGCGTCGACATCACCTCTTCGATGTTCAGCGCCTCGGCGATCGGCCGCGTGACGTAGGTGGGGGACGACGAAAGGATGGAGAGCACGTGCCCGTCGCTCCGGTGGCGCTCGATCTGGCTGCGGGCGCCGGGGACGATCAGGTGCAGGACGTCGTCCTCGACCCAGCGCCGGCAGCGGTCGGCGAAGTCGCGCTCTACCCAGCCGGCCATCTGCGACGCCACCCGCGCGGCCACCCACTGCAGATCGATCAACGACAGGTGGTACTTGGCCATCCAGCCGAGCGCCCGCAGCGCCCGGAAGAACGAAATCTCCCCGCGGCGCCGCAGGTCACGCAGGAAGAGCCTGCCGGTGTTGCAGGAGACGATGGTCCGGTCGACATCGAAGAAGGCGCCAACCTGCGACATATGGTCCTGTCATTGTATCTCAAGAGGGCCCGAGCGGGGCCATAGACGGCTGAGAAGTGGCGGTTTCCTGCGGCTTTCGACCGGAGGTGGTGAAGGTCCGGCCTGTTCGTTGACGGACCTTTGACGACGGACCTTTGAGGCGGTTTTTGACGCGACGTCCAAACGCGCCATTTGACGCGTCTTGCCGTATGCCAGGAATTGACCCTGCGGCGGTGGCGGGGTAGGAAGGTCGTTCAATGCGTCTCACCGGCGGCCAGGAACGTGGCCGGCGCCTCTTTGTTCCCCGCGGGTCGCGAACGCGCCCGACCGCGGCGAAGGTTCGCGAAGCGATCTTCAACATCCTGGGTCCGCCGCCGGGCCCGGTGCTCGATCTCTACGCCGGCAGCGGCGCCCTCGGCCTGGAGGCGATGTCGCGCGGGGCGCCCAGCGCCATCTTCGTCGAGCGTGACGGCGCTGCCATCGGGGCGCTGCGCCGCAACCTGCGCGAGGCGGGGCTGGAAGGCCGGGGCACGATCATGGGCACCGACGTCCGGA
>CAVRRT010000051.1:0-14496 GCA_963723305.1 uncultured Pseudomonadota bacterium | reverse complement strand
GAGCGGGCCCCGACGACCCGCGCCGGGGCCCGGGCGGCCATCTTCGACGGCGCGGTCAAGCGCATCCGCCCGAAGATGATGACCGTGGCGACGATCCTGGCGGGCCTGCTCCCCGTCCTCTGGTCGCACGGCACCGGGGCGGACGTCATGAAGCGCATCGCCGCGCCGATGGTGGGCGGCATCGTCACCTCCGCGCTGCTCGAGCTGGTGGTCTATCCCGCGCTCTACATGATCTGGAAAGCGCGCCGGCTTCCGGAGGGGGATCTCTAAGGTCTCGACCGCGCCGGCCGCTTCCAGGCGGCCAGCCGCTCCCTCACCGCGTGAGGCAGCGTGGCGGCGGCGAGGAGCGCCCAAACCCTCGGCTGGTCGGGGCGCTGGAGCAAGCTCTTCATGAAGTGCTTGCGCGCGCCTGCGCGGTTACGTCGATCGAGCATCTGTCGCCCGATCCAGGCGTTGGAAGAGGCGAGCTTCGCCCGGATGAGGCCAGCGGAGAGCTTCTGGCCCAGTCCTTTCGTTGCCAGCGCCGCCAGCGTCGTCCGGAGCGCATTTTGTGAGATGAGAATCTGGTACTTCTCCCCCGTGAGCTGGTCGTCGCCGCCCATACGGTAGGCGAAGCTCGCCGCGTCGACGAACGCCGACGGTCCGACTGCGCAGGCCCGCACGTGGTAGTCGTAGTCCTCGCCCACCGTCATCGATTCATCGAAGGGGCCCGTCTTGTTTGCCCGCGCGCGGGTGAGGACCACCGAGGAAGGCGCGCACAGGTTCCCCAACACAATCCAGGGGAAGACGTCGCCCCAATGGACGCGCGTCTCGACGCCTGGATCGGCGGCATCGGGCACCAACTCGGCCAGCGGTCGCGAGGCGGAGAACAGCTGGTCCAGGCGGTAGCGCTGGTAGACCCCGAACCGCGTCCGATTCCCGCTCCGTTGGATGAGGACGCCGTCGTCGTTGACGATGTCTTGCTCGCTCCAGACCATCTCCACCCCTTCCGCGCCAAGCCGTGTCAGGCAGGCCACGTCGACCTGGAGCTTCCAAGGCCGCCAGAAGTCATCCGAGTCGAGGAAGGCGAGGTAGTCGCCGGTGGCCTGCTCGAGCGCCGTGTTGCGCGCGGCGGACACGCCACGGTTTCGCTGGTGGACATAGTGCACCCGGGGCTCGTGGGCGTATCGCCGCGAGATCAGGTCGGCGGTCCCGTCCGTGGAGCCGTCGTCCACCAGAATGACGTGGCACGGCCGATAGGTCTGTCCGAGGACACTGTCGACCGCTCGAGCAACCAGATGCGCCCGGTTGTAGGTCGGCACAATCACCGAGACCTCGGGGGTGTTCACAGATCGAACCTCGTGTCCTTGTGCTAATCTGGCCCACAGAATCGCGCAATCAAAGCAATCAATTGCCGTGGATATTGCCGGATAGCGCCCGCCCGCCAGAATCAATGAAGTCTGTAAAGATTCTGCGAAGAAATCGTTACAACGCGAACCAGATCACGGTGCAAATGGTCTGAAGCATGGGAATGTAATTCGGTAACCAAGGTAGGCAGCGCGATCTCCGTGGAAGCAGACAGCCACCTCGATTTCAAACGGCGATATGACTGCGTCGTCATCGGCAGCGGGGCGAGTGGCGGCACGCTGGCATACGGACTCGCCAAAAGAGGCCATCGGATCCTGCTCGTCGAGAGGGGGGACTTCCTCAAACCGCCGCTGGCCCACGATCCGCTGGCGCCGGGCATCGGTTTTGCGCAATCGGATTACGGACCATCGGGCGGTCTCCCCTGCGTCGGCGGCCCGACCAAATTCTATGGAGCGGCCCTCTACCGACTTCGCGAGGCGGACTTTCAGGCGCGGCCCCTCGAAACCGGCGAGTCGGCGGCCTGGCCGCTCACCTACGCCGACCTCGAACGGTACTACGGTGACGCCGAATCGGTCTATTCCGTACACGGCTCGAACGTAGGAGATCCCTCCGAGCCACCCCGCACGACGCCCTATCCCTATCCTCCCATCCCGCATCAGGGGGTGGTAAAGGCCCTGGTCGAGCGCATCCAGGCGGACGGCGTTCCGGTGGCCCATATCCCCAGGGGCCTCGACTATAAGGAGGGCGGAAGGTGCGTCCTGTGCTCCACCTGCGACGGCTACTACTGCCGGCTGGACGCCAAGATGGACACCGAGATCGCTTGCGTTCGGCCCGCGGTGGCCACCGGCAACGTGGATCTGGCGACCAACACCGAATGTCTGCGCGTGCTCACGGCGTCGGACGGCAGGCGGGCGACAGGGGTGCTGCTGCGGCGCCGGGGCGTCGAAGCGATCGTCGGCGCCGACAGCGTCGCGGTCTGCGCCGGCTTGAAGCAGACGCCCCTCCTGCTTCGCCGGTCGCGCACCAGCGCTCATCCAGAAGGAATCGGAAACAGCCACGGATGCCTCGGGCGCTACATGTGCGGGCACACGGTGGCGATGCTGGTCATTTTCATGGGCTGGAAGCCGATGCCGCCGCTCCACACCAAGACGTTCGCCATCAACTCGTTCTACGATCCGTCTGAAGGCTGGCCCTATCCCCAGGGCGTCATCCAGATCGCCGGGCAGCTCCCCCTGGCCGGCCACCGGGCGCACACGCGCGCGATCCTGTCGCGGAGCCTCGTCTGCTTCTGCATGAGCGAGGAGCCTTCCAGCCGGCAGAGCGGTCTCACGTTCGTCGGTGACGACCTCGACGCCCAGATTGCCTATCCCCCTCTTTGCAAGAAAACCTCGGCCAGGCTCACCAAGCAGGCGAGGTCGATCTTCAGTCGGGCCGGCCACCGCGCCGTGCTGCGGGTGCCGCGAAGGAACAGCGGCTGGCACAGCGTGGGAACTGCGCGGATGGGCACCGACCCCCGCTCGTCGGTCATCGATTCTCGCTGCCGCGTTCACGGGATGGAGAACCTCTACGTCGTGGATTCGTCCTCGCTGCCCTCTCCCGGCGCGGTGAACACCGGCCTGACTCTGATGGCCTTGGCGTTGCGCGCGGCCGACCATATCTCTGGCCGGTGACCGGAGCGTCGGCCCCCATCCGACCGTCGACCGTCAACTCGCCGCAGGGGTCTCCTCGGTGTAGAGCTTCCGGCGTTCGACGTCGTGGTCGAACAGGTCCGCGTAACGACCCCAGGCGACGAGGGTCTGAAAGACCCGATCGGTGTTCTCGTAGGGGAGATGGAGGGCGAGCGAGCCGAGGACGACGTCCTCGTCGAGCTCTTGCCGTTCCGCCTTCCGGATCTGCTCCAGCACGTCGCGGAACAGCCGCAGCTCGACGACTTGCCGCTGGAAGAGCTGCTTGCGCTCGGGCGCGCCGCCGGCCAAGAACTGCCGGCCGACGGAGGTCAGGTCGACGTCCTGGCGCGGGGTGTCGACCAGGTCCAGCAGCTCGCCGGCCTTCACCACCGAGAGGACCTTCCCGAACTCCCAGCCGAGATCGTCGACCAGCGAGAACACGTTCTCCCGCCCGCCCCGATCGTCGAGCATCTCCAGGAGCCCGGAGATCTCGCTCGGTCCCGCGTCGGGCAGCGGCTCCCAGACCGGGGTTCGCGGCTGGGCCCTGGCCTGCGCTGGCGTTTGCACCCCCGCCGACGCCGGGGCGTCTGGGATCTCCGCCTCGGTGATGACGCCGTGGATCTCGTCGACGAGCCGCTGGAACGCCGGCGCCCGGTAGTCGCGGGGATAGGGGAGCTTGTTCTCGAAGATCCGACGCACGCGCCCGGGGCGGGCAGCCATGACGACGATCCGTGTCGCCATGAAGACGACCTCTTTGACGTCGTGGCTCACCATGAAGATCGTCTTCGGGTTGGAGGCGTGATCGCTCCAGAATCGAACCACCTCGCTGCGCAGGTTCTCCGCGGTCAGCGCGTCGACCTGGCTGAAGGGCTCGTCCATGCAGAGGATCTCCGGCTCGACGGCCAGCGCCCGGGCGATCCCCACCCGCTGCTTCATTCCGCCGGAGAGCTCGCGCGGGTAGGCGTCCTCGAAGCCTTCGAGACCCACCAGGCGGATCACCCGCTCGCTGGTCGAGCCGCACCTCGTCGAGTCGTTGCCCCGCGCCGCCAGCGGCTCGACGATGTTCTGGCGCACGGTCAGCCAGGGGTAGAGCGCGAAGCTCTGAAAGACGATCGCCACGCCGGGATTGAGGCCGGAGAGCGGCTGGCCGCGGTACTTCACATCGCCGGCGACGGGTTGGATCAGGCCGGCCAGGATGCGCATCAGCGTCGACTTGCCACAGCCCGACGGCCCCAAAATCGCCAGGATCTCTTCCTCTCTGACGTCCAGAGAGACGTCGTCGAGGACCCTGACCTCCGCCCCGCTCGGCAAGAGGAAGGTTTTGGTGACTCCGCTCAGCTCGCAAAGGACGGGCGATGGATCGGGCACGGCAGCTCCTATCTCGACAGTGCGTATCGCCGTTCGGCGAGGTGATAGAGACGCTTCCAGAAGAGCCGATTGACCGTCACGACGGTGGCGGCCATGGTGAGGACGCCGGCGGTGAGGACCGGGAAGTCCCCGTGGGCCGCCGAGACGCTGATGAGGGAGCCGAGGCCCGGCGTCGTGCGGAGCGTGCCCGAGGCCTGGATGAACTCCGCCACGATGCTGGCGTTCCAGGCGCCTCCGGCGGCCGTCACCCATCCCGTGACGAGCTGGGGGAAGACCCCGGGCAGATAGAGGCGACGCCATCTCTGCGATCGATTGAATCGATAGACGCGCGCCGCTTCCTGGAGCTCGTTGGGGATCGACATCGCTCCGGCGATGACGTTGAAGAGGATGTACCACTGCGTGCCGAGCATCATCAGCACGACCGATCCCACGCCCAGCGGGAGCGCTGCCGAGGCCATCACCGCCAGGACCAGGGGAAACAGCATCGGGGCAGGGAACGAGGCGGCGATCTGCACCAGCGGCTGGAGGATCCTGGCAGCGCGCGGGTGCGTGCCGATGTACACGCCCGCCGGAATGGCCCACAGAGATCCGAGAATGACGGCGGCGGAGGTGCGCAGGAAGGTGAAGGCCGTGTCCCGGCCGATCTCGCGCCAGGCAGCTCCGTGAACCTTACCCAGCAGCATGGTGAGCTTCACGGTCCCCCAGATCGAAGCGGCCGCCAGAGCGGCCAGAAGCGCGATCACCAGCGTGACGACCACCGCGTTGCGGGTGCGGGGCCCCAGTCTCTCCCGCACGGAATCGCGCTTGCGGGCCGTTTGCCGCATCTCTCCGGCCCGCTGGCGCCGCTCGAGGAAGCGCTGTACGGCGGCGTAGAGGGCGCTCTTCCGCAGCAGGGTGAGGACCCACGACGTGTTCACCGATGCGCCGCCCACGTCCTCCAGCTTGAAGCGTTCGGCCCAGGCGACCAGCGGACGCCAGAACAGCTGGTCGACGACCACGATCATCACCGTCATCGCCACCACCGCGGCGACCATCGCCCGGCGATCGCCGCGATCGATGGCCACGCTCATGTACGCGCCCACGCCGGGTAGCCGGAAGTCGTGGTCCCCCAGGCGGAAGGCCTCGTTGATGGTGAGGAAGAACCACCCGCCGGCCATGCTCATCATCCCGTTCCACACCAGGCCGACGGTCGAGGACGGCAGCTCGATGCGCTTGAAGCGGCGCCACCAGCCGAACCGGTAGATCCGCCCCGCCTCCATGAGGTCTTCGGGGATGGCCCGCAGCGAGTGATAGAAGCTGAAGGTCATGTTCCAGACCTGAGCGGTGAAGATCATCAGGATGGCGGCCAGCTCGAGGCCGGTGTTCGTGTTGGGGAAAAGCGTGGCCAGGGCCAGGACGATCCCCGGCATGAAGCCCAGGACCGGAATGCTCTGCAGAATATCGATCAGCGGCAGCATCACCCGATCGGCGTAGCGGACCCGGGCGGCGACGTATCCGTAAACGAGCGTGAAGAGAAACGACACCGCGAAGGCGATCATCCCGCGGCAGAGCGAAAAGAACGTGTAGAGGGGGAGGGTGCGCAGCTTCAGGCTGATGTCCACCTGCGCCCGGAGCGGCGCGTGCCACTCGACCCCCACCTTCGCCACGCCGTAGAGCACGAGACCGAGTAAGAGCAAGGCGGCCAAGTCAGGCCACCCCGTGCGCCAGCGGATCGCGCGCGTGAGGGCGATGATGGCCCTTGGTTGCGCCCGTTCGGTTCCGGCGGAGACCGTCATGTGGGGCCAGACCTTAGCAAGACGTCCTTCCCAAGAGGTCGGTCGATTCACAAATGTGACACGGGTTACGGGAGCTCGACACGGACTTCCTTGGATGACGGCGCTTGGACCTTTCTGAGGTGGCCGCGTCTGCCTGGGCGATCTATCGGCTCTGGATGACGCCGCGCCGGCCGTTGATGCGCCAGTCACGATCGGAGGCGTCGAGGCGCCTCATCTGGTCAGCCGGGAGGCCGACGATGGCGTCGCTCTTCATCGTCCGCAAGGCGACCAGGGGCGCCGGGAGGTACCCCGTGGCTTCGGCGAAGGTCGTGTTCGCGGGCCATCGCCCATCGCCGACGGCGCGCCGGTAGTTGGCGTCGCCCTTGAGCACGACCGCCGTCGCGGTATCGAGCTCGCGCGCCAGACGCAGCGGCCGATCCCAAAGGAAGCGGGGACCGTTCCAGAAGGGATCGGGCAGCACGCGCAGGCGCTGCTCGCGCCAGGCCCGCTGAAGGCGCTCGGCCAGGGCCGCCTCGGTGCCGCCCCGGGCGCGCAGGGCGGCCAGCAGCGTCCAGACGTCGGCGGCGACGGCGTCACTGACGAAGGTCGGATGCATCTTCACGTGCAGGCTGACGCGCGCGCCGGGCTGGGCAAGCAAGGCGTCGGCCAGGACCAGATCCATCGACAGCTCGCTGCCCATGTTGTCGGTCACGACGTGGACGTCGCCGCGCGGGACCAACAATCGGTCGGCGGCGTGCGCGCTGTCGTCGCAGAGGAGGTCGGCGCCGTCCCCCGCGGCGCCGAACGCCACGCCGACCGCATAACTGAGGTCGACTCGATTTCCCCACAGCGCCCCCATCAGCAACGCCGCGATCCGTTCCCCAGCAGAGGCGGCGTCCAGCCCCAGTGCTCGATGGAGACCGCTCCAGAGACTCGCACCGGCGAGCTCCTCATGCTTGGCCGGGGCGAACGGATCGCGTCCGTCTTCCCAGTAACGGACGGCGATCATCAGGCAGCGGTAGACGTAATTTTCGGCGAAGAACCAGTCGGTCGCCAGCCAGGTCTCGCCGGCGCGCTCGGCCAGCGCCGCCTCCCACTCCGGGGCGTCGGGCGATGGAAACCCGAGCGGGGGCAAGGGGCCGTCGCCGCGAACGTCGTCCCGCAGGCGAGCGATGGAATCATGCACCGACTGGGGATAGTCGGGGTTACGCGCGCTGACCTCTTCGAGGATCTTGGGAACCCGCACGCTCATGCTGTGGTGAGCGAAGGCGTTGCCGCCATCGGTGCGGAGATCGGTGCGGATCGGCGGCGGGGGAAGCAAGGGTCACCCGCCGAGATCGACTGCCTTCCCGACGAAGGTCCCTGATGCGGACGACTCGACCAGGACCAGAATCCTCACTGATCGGCTCCTACGGCCGTTTGTAGGAACCGAGCTGCGTCACGTCTCGCACCGCGCCGCGCGCGGCGCTGGTGGTGAGCGCGGCGTAGGCCTGCAGGGCCTGCGAGACGGTTCGGTCGCGGTTGGGCCTCCAGGCGAGGGCGCCCTTGGCGTCCATTTTTTTGCGACGCTCCGCCAGCGCCGCGTCGGCGATGACCAGGTCGATGCGGCGGTTGGGGATGTCGATGCGGATGCGATCGCCCTCCTCGATGAGGCCGATCGCGCCGCCTTCGCCGGCCTCGGGCGAGACGTGGCCGATGCTCAGGCCCGAGGTGCCGCCCGAGAAGCGTCCGTCGGTGAGGAGCGCGCACGCCTTGCCGAGTCCCTTGCCCTTGAGGAAGGATGTCGGGTACAGCATCTCCTGCATGCCGGGGCCCCCCTTGGGACCCTCGTAGACGATCACCACGACGTCGCCCGCGACGATCTCGTCGGCCATGACGGCGTCGCACGCCGCGTCCTGCGACTGGAAGACCCGCGCCGGGCCCTCGAACTTCAGGATCGAGGCGTCGACGCCCGCCGTCTTGACGATGCAGCCCTCGAGCGCGACGTTGCCGTAGAGCACGGCCAGGCCGCCGTCTTTGCTGTAGGCGTGCTCGACGTCGCGGATGCAGCCCTGCGCGGCGTCGAGGTCGGCCTCCTTGAAATACTTGTCCTGCGAGAACGCCACCTGCGTGGGCACGCCGCCCGGCGCGGCGAGCGCGCGCTGCTTGGCGGCCGCCGTGGCCGTCGCGCGGTGCAGATCGTTCTCGTCGATGGCGGCGCCCATCGACGACACGTGGACGGTGCCGACGTCGCGCTGGATGAGGCCCGCGCGGTCGAGCTCGCCCAGGATGGTGAAGATACCGCCCGCGCGGTGCACGTCCTCGACGTGGTAGTGCGACGACGGCGCCACCTTGCAGATGTTGGGCACCTTGCGCGAGAGCCGGTCGATGTCCTTCATCGTGAAGTCGACGCCCGCCTCGTGCGCGATGGCCAGGATGTGCAGCACGGTGTTGGTCGAGCCGCCCATGGCGATGTCGAGCGTCATGGCGTTCTCGAAGGCCGCCTTCGGCGCCACGCTGCGCGGGAGGACCGAGGTGTCGCCCTCGACGTAGTAGCGGTTGGCCAGCTCGACGATGCGCCGCCCCGCCGACTCGAACAGCTCCCAGCGGCGGGCGTGCGTCGCCAGCAGCGTGCCGTTGCCCGGCAGCGCCAGGCCGAGCGCCTCGTTGAGGCAGTTCATGCTGTTGGCGGTGAACATGCCCGAGCACGAGCCGCAGGTCGGGCAGGCCGACCGCTCCATCTCACCCAGCTCCTCGTCGCTGACCTTGGCGTCGCACGACGGCGATCATCGAGTCGATGAGGTCGAGCTTGCGGACGAGCGGCTTGCCGTCGCGCCCGTGCGTGCCGACCATCTTGCCGGCCTCCATCGGCCCGCCCGAGACGAAGATCGTCGGGACGTTGAGGCGCATGGCCGCCATCAACATGCCGGGCGTGATCTTGTCGCAGTTCGAGATGCACACCAGCGCGTCGGCGCAGTGCGCGTTCACCATGTACTCGACGCTGTCGGCGATGAGATCGCGGCTGGGGAGCGAATAGAGCATCCCGCCGTGGCCCATGGCGATGCCGTCGTCGACGGCGATGGTGTTGAACTCCACGCCCCACCCGCCCGCGGCGTCGATGACCTTCTTCACGCGCTGCCCGACGTCGTGCAGGTGCACGTGCCCGGGGACGAACTGGGTGAAGCTGTTGGCGATGGCGACGATCGGCTTTTCGAAGTCGGCGTCCTTCATGCCCGTGGCGCGCCAGAGCGAGCGCGCGCCGGCCATGTTCCGTCCCTGCGTCGAGGTCCGACTGCGATAGCCCTTCATCATCGGAAATTCATAGCAGAAAACGGGCGCTTCGGAGGCCTGGGCGGCAGGGGACTTCCCAGAGTCACCGGTGGGAATGCGTGATTCGTTTCGTTCCAGAGGCGGGGCTCTTTTGGGGATGCACGGGCCGGCTCGCCCCGCCGGCGGCGACGGCCTTGAGCTCGTCGAGCGCTCCGCGCACGTGGTGGGCCAGGTCTCGCTTCTTGCCGTCGTTCACCCACTGCTCGAATGCCAGCTTGAGGATCGCGATTCCAGTCTCCCCGGCGAGGGTGGCGGCTGGGTCTGGAACCCCGCGGGCGCGCAGGGCCTCGGCGATTGCCGAGGCGAGCGACGCGAACTTGATGAGCTCGCGCTCTTGCAGGGCTGCGTTGGCGGCGATGATGGCTTGGCGCGCCTTGGCGAAGGGGCGACGCTCCTCGAAAAAGGGCGACGTCGCTGCGAGAGCCGCCGCGACCGAATCGATCGGCGCCGTCGCGCCGGGCGTGGCGGCAATTCGGCCAACGAGCAGCTCCTGAAGCGCCGGGGAGCCGCCGAACAGCACCTCACGCTTGTCGGTGAAGTAGCGGAAGAAGGTCCTCTCCGTCAGACCGGCGCGGGCGGCGATATCGGCCACCGCCGTCTCATCGAAGCCGCGCTCGCGGTACAGCTCCATGGCCGCCTCTTCCAGGCGTTCGCGCGCGTTGGGTTCCCATCGGGCCATGACCACACCTTACGTCAGTTACTGACATCGCGCTATTGACAGTCACTGACATCGGCGCTAGATCCAATGTCAGCGGCTGACATGACGGCCTCTTTCAAGGAGAAGTCACATGCGGGTTTTCGTCACCGGCGCGTCTGGTTTCATCGGTTCTGCCGTCGTTCCCGAGCTCATCTCGGCGGGCCATCGGGTCCTGGGCCTGGCCCGCTCGGAGGCATCGGCCAAGGCCCTGGCGGCGGCGGGGGCCGAAGTGCTTCGCGGCGATCTCGAACGACGCCGAAAGCCTCCGCGCGGGCGCGGCGGAGTCCGACGGCGTCATCCACCTGGGGTTCATCCACGACTTCAACAACTTCGAGGCCTCGGTGCGCACCGACCTCCGGGCGATCGAGACCATGGGCGCAGCCCTCGCGGGTTCTGGCCGTCCGTTCGTGCTGGCGTCCGGGCTCCTGGGGATGGCGCCAGGCCGCATCGCGACCGAGGAGATCCCCTTCGAGTCCAAGATGCACCCGCGCATGGCCAACGCGGTCGTCGCGCTGGCGCTGGCGCAGCGCGGGGTGAGCGTGTCGTTCGTCAGGCTCTCACCGACGGTCCACGGCAAGGGCGACCACGGCTTCGTTGGGAGACTCGTCGAGATCGCCCGCCAGAAGGGCGTCTCGGGTCACATCGGCGACGGGTCGAATCGCTGGCCGGCGGTCCACAGGCTGGATGCCGCCCACCTGTTCCGATTGGCGCTCGAAAAGGCGCCGTCGGGGGCGATGCTTCACGCGGTCGCGGATGAGGGGATAACGGCGCGGACGATCGCCGAGGTGATCGGCAGAAAGCTCGGCCTGCCCGTCGCCTCGATCCCGCCCGAGGCCGCCGGCGCCCACTTCGGCTGGCTGGGTCGGTTCTTCGCGATCGACCAGCCGGCCTCCAGCGCGCTGACCCAGCAGCGGATGGGCTGGAAGCCGACGCACCCCGGACTGCTCGAGGATCTCGAGCAGGGGCACTACTTCGCGTGAGTCCTTGCCGGGGAGGGTTCAGATCGCATCCTCACCGTGCTCATCGGTCCGGATCCGGATGGCGTCGTCGATGGTGGTGACGACGATCTTTCCGTCACCGATGGTTCCAGTCCGCGCCGCTTTGGAGATGGCCTGGACGGCGTCGTAGAGCACGACGTCCTTGACCAGGACCTCCAGCCGGATCTTGGGGACGAAATCGACGACGTAGGCGGAGCCCCGGTAGACCTCGTGCCTTCCGCCGGTGCGCCCGAACCCCTTGACGTCGGAGATGGTCATGCCGGTAACGCCGATCTGGTGCAGCCGATCCTTCACCTCGTCCAGGCGATGCGGTTTGATGGTGGCTTCGATCTTTTTCATGATGCGTCTCGCTTTCGAACACCAAGGACTGCAAGAGAAAGACCAGGCCAACGTCGCGTCCGGCGCCGTCCAGCGCCCGCGTTTCGCGGGCGTTCCCGTCGCCGAGATCGCGGCGGTTGCATTCCGCGCTTCCGGCGCGTGCAGTTCACAACGCGGCGGCCTTCACGGTGCCGGCGTCCGTTGTCCGCAAACGATACCCGAGGCCGATCTCGTTGAGGAGGTACTGAGGCCGCCGGGGATCCTTCTCGATCTTGTGCCGCAGCGAATGCATGTAGACGCGGACGTATCCGGTCCGGGCTGCGTAGGCCGACCCCCAGGCCTCTCTCAGCAAGGTGTGCGGAGTGACGATCGCGTTCGCGTGACGCGCCAGCGTGGCCAGCAACCTGACCTCCACGCTCGAAAGGCGGATCTGTCGCCGACCTTTGAGGAGAAGGCGCGATCGCAGGTCAAAGGTGAAGTCACCAAAGGTGACCGTGGCATGCGCAGAGCCTTCGACGTGTGCCCAGCCGCGGAGCCCCACGCGGATGCGGGCCAGGAGCTCCGGGATCGCGAACGGCTTGGTCAGATAGTCATTCGCTCCGGCGTCGAGAGCCTTGACCTTGTCTGCCGCTTGATGATCCGCCGACACCACGATGATGGGGGCGGCGGTGCTCTTTCGAAGCTCGGTCACCAAGGACAGACCGTCGATGTCGGGAAGCCCCAGGTCCAGAAGCACGAGATCGGGATTGCGGGTACGCGCCTCCTCGAGCGCGCGCTGGCCGGTCGGCGCTTGCAGAACCTCGTATCCCGCCGCGGCGAGGCTGAGCTCGAACATCCGCAGGATGTGCCTGTCGTCCTCGACGGCCAGGATACGGGAACGTGGCCCACGCCTCTGTTCGGCGGTTCCGTCGTCGACCTTTTCCCTACCGGTCAGGGCGAACATTGATCGGAGCCCTCCATGCGTCGCGGTGAAGCGACTGCCGGCGTTTGTGTCGACCAAGCGATCGACTGTGCGCGCGACTCGCCACCCGGCGTCGAGAACCCACCACAAAGTTCGATGCAGCCGCGATGCCAGCTGCGAATCGGCCTCCCGAGGGCGGCTTCCAGGGCCTGTCGGTCTCGGGGTCGCTTCAGCGCCGTGCACTTCTCACGGATGAGGTCCGGTAAAGTCGCAGGTTGCCGAGGGCCTCTCATGGCGGCAGGACGCCTAAGCCATTGCCTTACGGTCCGACCGTCTCCAGCTTGGGTCTCATGGAATCCATCCGCCAGCCAGCCCGGACGTCCCGCACGATCGGCGCAAGTGCCGGCGCCATCCTCCTCGCGATCGCCGCTCTTCTCTCGGGTTGCTACTACCGTGGACGGCCACCGGAACGCGGGGGCTACTACGATCATCGGCACGACCACGACGGCCGATATCGCTAGCGTTCTGGACCCACACCCCGGGGTGGTTCAACGTCCATGGCGTCGCGCGCGTCGACCATCGCGTGAGTAGAAGCCGCTCTACCGGGCTCGACGACCGCGAGGCTGGCGCAGTGCAGTTAACTTATTGAAAAGATTTAAATATCCCAGGCCCAGGGCTCGTCACCCAGGGCCCCGTGCTGACGGGCGGCGCTCGTTCTCCGCCGAGATCCGCTAAGCTCCGGCCGAGGTCGGGGAGGACGCATGCGCCGTCTGATCCGCCTCGCGCGACTTCCTTTCATAAGTGGCGCCGGAATTCGCAATACGATCAAAGGGGGCTGTTCCGGGAATGGAGACGTGGATGGATGGTGCGCGCGGGTTAATCAACGGTTTTGAGGGCGCTTCGACGGACGCCACGGCTGGCTCCACATAGCGACGCTCGTGGCACAGGAGACAAGCGCGATCGCAGACGGCGTTCCGGAACAGACGGACGCGGCATCTTCGCCGGAGGAGACCGGGCCCGCGGCCATTCCGCTTGGGACGCGCCTCGGAGCGTACGAGATCAGGCGCCGGCTCGGTGTCGGATCGATGGGCGCCGTCTACGAGGGCGTGCGCGTCGCGGACGCCAAGCCCGTGGCGATCAAGCTGCTCGCTGCCGACCTGGCCGAAAAGCCGGTCGCGCGCGCGCGATTCCTGAACGAGGCGAAGCTGACCGCCGGCGTTCCACACCCGCACATCGTCTCCATCATCGACAGTGGCCAGGAGTTGGAGCGGGTTTACCTGGTGATGGACCTCCTGGCGGGCGAGGACCTCGCGCGCCGGCTCCACCGTTCCGGCCCGATGTTGATCGGTGAGGCGATCGAGGTTCTCGTCCCCATCTGTGACGCCGTCGCCTGGGCCCATCGGGGTGGCGTCATCCACCGCGATCTTAAGCCCTCGAACATCTTCCTCACGGCCCGGGAGGGACGGCTTCATCCCATGCTGCTCGACTTCGGGGTGGCCACCGACCAGGACGGGGTCGGCCAGGGGGAGGCGCCCGATCCGCTGGCCTGGAAGGGGGTGGGAACGCCGATGTATCTCGCCCCCGAGCTGGTCACCGATCATCGGGCGGCGGGTCCATCGAGCGATCAGTACGCGCTCGGCGCCATCCTCTACGAGACACTGACGGGCCAGCCCCCCTATCTGGCCGACGATCTGCAGCAGCTCCTGCGGACGATCGCGGCCGGTCATCCGCCGTCCGCGCGCGCCAGACGGCCCGAGATCTCCGCCGAGCTGGACAGCGTGGTGCTGCGGGCGATGAACGCCGACCCGGAGAGGCGCTTCCCCTCCGTGGAGGATCTGGCGCGGGCGCTGCGGCGCTTCGCGGCGTTGCCGGCCGAGCAGGAGCAGCAGCTTGGGCGCCGCCGTCCGCCTTCATCGCCCTCCATCGCCATGGAGGCGGCGACTCCGAGTCCGTTCGTGCGCACGCTCGTCCCTGAGCTCGAGGCGGAGACCGACCCCTGGTTTGTTGCACCGGATGCCTCGGACGAGATCTTCGACGGGCCGGTGATACCTTGGTCCGAGCGCGCCAGTGCCGAAGATGAGGCCTGGAGCGACGAGGACGACGGCCAACAGGTCGAACATGAGGTCCCTACCGGGTC
>CAVRRT010000050.1:0-10722 GCA_963723305.1 uncultured Pseudomonadota bacterium | reverse complement strand
GACGCAGATGGCGCTCCGCCCGCCGCCGTCGCTGCAGCAGCCGCAGTACGTGGCCAAGCCGGCCGGCTACATCTATGAGGTCATCAGCAAGGGCTTCGGCTTGATGGCGTCCTACGCCGCCGAGTTGACGGTGGAAGAGCGCTGGGCCGTGGTGGCGTATCTTCGCGCGCTGCAGCTCAGTCAGAACACGACGGTCGGCGCGCTGCCGCCCGACATTCGCCAGCAGCTGGAGTCGTTGCCGGTGGACATGGATGCGCCGCTCGCCCCGCCCGGCGAGCAGCACCAGCAGGAGAAGCAGTGAGCGCCGCAACGTCACACGCGCCAGCGCCGGCCGGCCGCACGCTGGACATCGCCCCCTTCAAGGGGGGCGGCAGTTGGATGATGGGCGGCGGCGTCGCCGGCGTTCTGCTCCTCATCGTCACCTTCATCGGGATGGCGATGAACCCCAAGGACGCCGGGTTCTCCTACCTGATGGCGTTTGCCTACTGGGCCGGTATCGCCTTCGCGTCGGTCATCTTGCTGATGATCTTCCACGCCACGCACGCCCGTTGGGTGACGGTCCTCCGCCGCCCGGTCGAGGTGATGTCGGCGTCGGTGCTGGTCTTCCTGTTCCTCTTCATCCCGCTCATCGTGGCGATGAAGCACGTCTACGTCTGGGTCGATCCGCCGGAGAGCCTGGGGCGCGAAGCGCTGAAGCTGATCGCCGGCAAGAAGGCCTACCTGAACGTCCAGAGCTTCATCATCCGCGGGGTCATCTACTTCATCGTCGCCATCGTCATCTCGCGCAGCCTCTATGGCTGGTCGCTCAAGCAGGACGCCACCGGCGAAGTCGGGCTTCTGCAGAAGCAGCGCAACCTCGGGGCGGGCGGGCTGCCGTTCATCGCCCTGGCGATCACCTTCGCGGCGTTCGACTGGCTGATGAGCCTGAACCCGACCTGGTTCTCCACCGTGTTCGGCGTCTACTACTTCGGCGGGAGCCTGGTCTCGTCGCTGTCGCTCCTGGCCATCATCACCGCCAAGGGGCGGGTGGCGGGCCTGTTCGGCGGCAAAATGAACGACGAGCACACGCACAACATCGGCAAGCTGATGCTGGCGTTCGTCTGCTTCTGGACCTACATCGCCTTCTCGCAGCTGATGCTGATCTGGATCGCCGGCCTGCCCGACGAGACGCCGTTCTACATCACCCGCTTCAACCGCGGCTGGGCCCCGATCGGGATCCTCCTCATCCTGGGCCACTTCTTCATTCCGTTCGGCGCGCTCCTGTCGCGGTCGCTCAAGCGCAACCCGGAGAGACTGAAGAGGGTGGCGTACTGGATCTTGTTCATCCACCTGGTCGACATCTTCTGGCTGGTGATGCCGAGCCGCGATCCCGAGGGGTTCGCGCTTCGCTGGACCGACGTCACCGCCTTCCTGGGCGTCGGCCTGGTGGGGATCGCCTACGGCGTCTCGCTGCTGCGTGGCAAGCTCCCCGTTCCGGTCAAGGACCCCTACATCGCCGAATCGATTCGGTACAGGCAGCCATGAGCAGCCAGCACACCCACGACGATCACGCCCCCGGGCACAAGTCCGAGGACCAGATCGACTTTTTCAAGGTGATCCTGGTGGGGGTCATCTCGCTGGTCGTCTTTGCGCTCGGCACGGTCTGGGCGGTGGGGATCCTCCACCACGAGACGGAGAAGGCGCGCGCCGCCACGGGAACTGCGCGTGAGCCCTTGCTGGGCAGGCCGGAGATCGGCATCGTCGATCAGGTGCTGTTCGACGGAGACCACCGCCTCGCGACCTGGCGCGCCGAGCGCGCTGCCAAGCTGAACGGATACGGCTGGACCGATCGCACCAAGGGCCTCGTCCACATTCCGATTGAGCGTGCGATGGACGAGGCGGCGGCCGGCACGTTGCCCGACGGAGCGCCCAAGTGAGGTGGCAGGGCAGCCCGCGCCTCGCCGCTCGCCGGAGCCTCGGGGGACCGATCGGCCTCACGCTGGGCGCGCTGCTGGCCCTCCTCTTGCCAGCGGCCGTTGCCCAGGCCGAGCCGCAGGTGGTCTTCCCGCAAGGGAGCGCCGAGCCGCTGGCCGCGCTGCAGGACATCGACGTCGTCGAGCACCTCGGCGAGCGCGTACCGCGCGGCCTCACCTTCACCGACGTGACCGGTGCGCCGATGCCGCTCGACGGTCTGCTCGGCCAGGGGCGGCCGGTGGTCGTCACGCTCGGCTACCACCGCTGCCCGATGCTCTGTGGGCTGGTGCTCGACGGCCTGGCCAAGGCCGCCCAGACGGTGGGCCTCGCCCTCGGCAAGGACTACACGGCGGTCGACATCAGCATCGATCCGGGCGAGGACACCAAGCTCCTGCAGCAGAACCAGCACCGCGTGCTGACGCAGGCCGGGCAGGGGCTCGGAAAGCCCCTGGGCCGCGAGGCCTGGCCGTTCTGGCTCTCTTCGGCGGACGGTGGCGCCGCGGCGCGGGCGCTCGCCGATGCGGTCGGCTTCCGCTACAAGTACGACCCGACGTCGAAGCAGTTCGCGCACGACGCGGTCGCCTTCGTGCTGACGCCCGACGGGGTAATCTCGCGCTACCTCTATGGCATCGACTATCCCGTCCGTGACTTCCGCATGGCGCTCGTCGAGGCCAGCGACGGCAAGGTGGGGACCTCGCTCGATAAGGTCATCCTTTCCTGCTACCGGTACGATCCGACCACCCGCCGCTACGGGCCGTTCGTCTTCGGCTTCATGCGCATCGGCGCCGGGTTGGTCTTCCTCGCCCTGGCCGGTCTCATGACCGTGCTGTGGCGGAAGGAGTTCGCCATGAGAAAGCGTCTCGCCGCCGCCGCCGCGGGGCACGGGAGGACGGCATGACCGCCATCGAAGACCTGATGCGGCACATGCTCTTCCTGCCGGAGCCCGGGTCGACCTTCGCCGTTCCGGTCGACCGGCTGCACTTCTTCGTCATCACGGTGACGATGATCGCCTCGCTCCTCACCGGGCTCCTGGCGGTCTTCTTCCTCTTCAAGTATCGCGAGCGGCGCAAGAACCAGTCGACGCCGCTGGTCAACCCGAGCGTCAAGTTCGAGATCGTGGTCATCGGCGTTCCGCTGTTCTTCTTCCTGCTCTGGTTCGTGCAGGGCTACAAGGACTACGTCTGGTACACCACGCCGCCCGAGAACGCGATGGACGTCTACGTGATGGCCAAGAAGTGGATGTGGAAGTTCTCGTACGGCGGCGAGGGGCCAAACGCCATCGGGACGCTGCACGTACCGGCCAACCGGCCGGTGCGGCTGCTCATGACCAGCCGCGACGTCATCCACTCGTTCTTCGTCCCCGACTTCCGCATCAAGCAGGACGTCATCCCGGGCCGCTACACGGAGACCTGGTTCGAGGCGACCAAGCCGGGGCGCTACCAGGTCTTCTGCACGCAGTATTGCGGCACCTGGCACTCGCAGATGTGGGCGCGAGATCGTGGTCATGGACGGGCCGGCGTTCGATGAGTGGATGCTGGAGCAGAGACGCGGCGCGCTCTCGGCGCGGGTCGACTCCGGAGGCGACGACGGACCGTCGTTCCACGGATCGATCGTCGAATACGGCAAGCGGGTGGCGATGGCGCAAGGGTGCGTCAAGTGCCACTCGCTCGACGGGGAGCCGCACATCGGCCCGACCTGGCTCGACCTCTATGACAAGACAGAGACCCTGGATAACGGCGAGACAGTCGTCGCCGACGAGGCCTACCTGACCGATTCGATGATCGATCCGCGCGGAAAGATCGTGAAGGGCTTCAAGCCCCTGATGCCGACCTACAAGGGGCGGCTGACGGCGCCCGATGCCGCCGCGCTGGTCGAGTTCATCAAGTCGTTGCGAACGCCGGGTCTCGAGGCCGTTCCCTCGAAGGAAGCGATTTATGAGCCAGTCAAACCAGCTCAGCACCGATAACGCTGACAAACCGGTCATCCCGGCCGTCAACTACCTGAACGCCGATCGGGGCGTCTGGTCGTGGCTCACCACGATCGATCACAAACGGATCGGCGTCATGTACCTGGTGTCGGTGTTGATCGCCTTCCTGATGGGCGGCATCTTCGCCATGGCGTTGCGGCTCGAGCTGCTCACGCCGGGCCCGACGATCATGGGCGCGAACACCTACAATCGGATGTTCACGCTCCACGGCGTGGTCATGATCTTTCTGTTCATGATCCCCGCGATCCCCGGGGTCTTCGGCAACTTCATGTTGCCGCTCATGCTGGGGGCCAAGGACGTCGCCTTTCCGCGCTTGAACCTGCTGTCGCTCTACCTCTACTGGACCGGCGCCACGCTGGCACTCTCCGGGATGATCATGGGTGGGACCGACACCGGCTGGACGTTCTACGCGCCTTACAGCACGACGACGCCGATGACGCTCTTCCCGGTGCTCCTGGGCGTGTTCATCCTGGGCTTTTCCTCGATTCTCACCGGCCTGAACTTCATCGTCACCGTTCACACGCTGCGCGCGCCGGGCATGGGCTGGATGCGGCTGCAGCTGTTCGTCTGGGGCATCTACGCCACCAGCATCATTCAGGTGCTGGCCACGCCGGTCATCGGCCTCACGGTCATGCTGGTGGGGATCGAGAAGGTCGGCCACTTCGGGCTCTTCGACCCCAGCCGTGGCGGCGATCCGGTGCTGTTCCAGCACATGTTCTGGTTCTACTCGCATCCGGCCGTCTACATCATGGTCCTGCCGTCGATGGCCGTCGTCTCCGACGCCATCTCCGCCTACTCGCGGAAGAACATCTTCGGCTACAAGGCGATCGCCTACTCATCGCTGGGAATCGCCTTCGTCGGATTCTTCGCCTGGGGGCACCACATGTTCGTCTCCGGGCAGTCGTCGTTCGACAACGGCGCCTTCGCGGTCATCTCCATGTTCGTCGGTGTATTCACCGCCATCAAGGTGTTCAACTGGGTGGCCACGCTCTACCGGGGCTCCATCGTCATCAATGCGCCGATGATCTACATCTGCGGCTTCCTCTTCTTCGTGGTGTTCGGTGGGATGACGGGGATCGCCGTGGCCACCGTTTCACTCGACGTGCATTGGCACGACACCTACTTCGTCATCGCCCACTTCCACTTCATCATGGTCGGCGCGGTGATCATGGCCTTCCTGATCGCGCTCCACTACTGGTTCCCCAAGATGTTCGGGCGGATGTATCACGAGGGGTGGGCGATGGTCGCCGCCGGCTTCATCGTGCTCGGGTTCAACGCCACCTTCATCCCGCAGTTCCTGCTGGGGAACGCCGGGATGCCGCGTCGCTACTACATCTACCCGGAGCGGTTCCAGGCGCTCAACGTGGCGTCGACGGCGGGCGCCTCACTGTTGGCGATCGGATTCGTCATCATCCTCATCTACCTCATCTACGCGCTGGCCCGGGGCAAGGTTGCCACCGACAACCCCTGGGATTCGCGCGGCTACGAATGGATGACCAGCTCGCCGCCGCCCAAGCACAACTTCGACGTGACGCCGGTGATCACGCGCGACGCGCACTCGTACCAGGAGCCGGGGGAGGAGGTGGAGCATGTCGTCATCTGAGGGCGCCCACGCCACTCCGCACAATCCGCATCTGGCGCACCACTTCGAGACCATCGAGAAGCAGGACTACGCCGTCCGCCTGGGCATGTGGCTGTTCCTGGGCACCGAGGTGCTGCTCTTCGCTGGCCTCTTCCTCGGCTACACGGTCTACCGCCACTTCTATTACGAGGCGTTTCACCAGGCCTCGCGCCACCTCGACCTCTGGGCGGGGACGACCAACACCATCGTCCTCATCACCAGCAGCTTGAGCGTCGCGCTCGCCTACCACGCCATCAAGCAGAACAAGACCAAGCAATGTGCGGGGCTGCTGATCTTCACCATCCTCTGCGCGCTGGCCTTCTTGTGCATCAAGGCGATCGAGTACAAGCACAAGTTCGAGGAAGGCGCGCTGCCGGGCAATTTCTTCCACTTCTCCGAGGTGACGGCGCCGGGCGCCAACCTCTACTACACCATCTACTTCCTCTCCACTGGCCTGCACGCCATCCACGTCATCGTGGGGATGTCGATTCTGATCTGGATCCTGACACGCGTGCTCAAGGGAGAGTTCTCGTCGACCCATTACGTGCCGGTCGAGCTGGGCGGGCTCTACTGGCATCTCGTCGACCTGGTCTGGATCTTCCTTTTCCCGCTGCTCTACCTGATTTAGCGCACTGGAGATTCAATCGTGGCCCAGGAAAAGGACGCAGCAAACCACACCGTTCCCGCCAAGGGAGACGAGCATCATGGTCACGGGGCCGCGCGCTACTGGATCGTCTGGGCGCTGCTCCTCTGCTTCACCGGGCTCACCGTCTACACGGGGCACTACCACCCCAGCATCATCGTCGCGCTGGCAATTGCCGTCACCAAGGCTTCGCTGGTGGTGCTCTTCTTCATGCACATGACGGAGGCGCCCGGGGCGAACCGCCTGGTGTTCCTGGTCTCGATCGTCTTCTCGCTGGTCATGATGGCCGGCGTGTTCGGCGACCTTCTGACCCGCAACCCGATGTCACTCCCGTCGGGTTCCGTCCCCGCCGAGATTCATCAAGCGCCGTAGCTGCGCTCCCTTTCGCGCGGGGGCGGAGGCGACAGGGATGTCTCTCCGCCGCTCGCGAAAAGGAATCCTCAGCCGCGAAGGATCAGAGCGGCCTGCGGGCTCGCGGCGGAGAGACATCCCTGTCGCCTCCGCTTTGCGCGTTTGGCTTCGCCTCCGATTGAGAGCGGTTAGTCGTTGAAGCCGTGCATCCGTAGCTTCTCCCAGAGGTTCTTCCGGGAGATGCCCAGGATCTCGGCCGCCACCGTCCGTTTGCCGTCGGCCTGTGCCAGCGCCCGCTGAAGGTACTCACGCTCGAACTCCTTGAGCGCGGTGCCGAGCGGGCGCGGGGTCGCCGTCGTCCCGCTCTCCACCTCGCCGGCGCGCGCGATGTCGCGCGGAAGGTGGCGGACGTCGATGTCCGCGCCGTCGGCCAGGACGGCGGCGTGCTCGATGGCGTGCCCGAGCTCGCGGACGTTGCCGGGGAAACTGAATTGCGAGAGCGCGCTCCAGGCCATGGCTGAGACGCTCGGAAGGTCCCGTCCCGGGCGGGTGAATTTCTTCAGGAAGTACTGCACCAGCAGCGGAAGGTCACCCCGGCGGTCGCGCAGCGGGGGGATGTCGACGTCGAGCACGTTGAGCCGGTAGTAAAGGTCCTCGCGGAATCTGCCGTCGGCGATCCGCTCCTTGAGGTCGCGGTGGGTGGCGGAGACCACCCGCACGTCGACCTTGAGCGACTCGTTCGTCCCCAGCGGCTCGACCGTCCCCTCCTGCAGCACGCGCAAGAGCTTGGCCTGCGCGGGGAGCGACATCTCCGCCACCTCGTCGAGCAGCAGCGTCCCGCCGTGGGCCGCCCGAAACCGCCCGTCCCGCCGCCGGACCGCGCCGGTGAAGGCCCCGCGCTCGTGCCCGAACAGCTCCGCCTCCAGCAGCGTGTCGGGGAAGGCCGCGCAGTTGACGGCCACGAAGGCGTTGCCACGCCGTGGTCCGCGCTCGTGCAGCGCGCGCGCCACCAGCTCCTTCCCGGTGCCGCTCTCGCCCCGGATCAGGACCGGCGCGTGGCTGGTGGCGAGGGTGTTGACCCGGTCCATGAGCCGCAGCATCTGCGTCGACCGGCCGATCACCGTCTCGCCGGCGCTCTGCCTGGCCAGCTGGGCCCGCGCCTCCTCCAGATCTCGCAGGAGCGCGCGGTGCTCGGCGATGCGGCGGACCCGCAGGGTGATCTCGTCGATGTCGAACGGTTTGGTCAGGTAGTCGTGCGCCCCCTCCTTGACGGCCGCCACCGCGTCCTGAACGGCGGCGAAGGCGGTCATGAGGATGACGGTGGTCTCCGGCGATTCCTGCCGCGTCCGGCGGAACAGCGTCAGCCCATCGATCCCGGGGAGCCGAATGTCGCAGATCATCACGTCATAGAGCTGCTTGCCGACCAGATCGAGCGCCTGGGCGCCGCTGGTCGCGATGCTCACCCGATGCCCGGCGTCGCGGAGCGCCTCGCCGGCGGCGAGGCCGATGTCCGGCTCGTCGTCGACCAACAGAACATTGAGCCCGTCCGGTCCGACGGCCAGAGATTCCGCGGCCAGGTGCGAAGAAAGTTCTGCGTTCACGACGTTCCTTTAAGAACTTCTTTTAAGGTCACGGCGGGGCGAGGCAAGAGAGGGCAGCCCCCGATTTCCGCTCCTCGGTCCGCGGGCGGTAACCGCCGCGGCGATGAGCGTCACCGGGGTGGAACGGAGGGAGAGATCCCCGCGCCGTAACGGGTCGAAATCGCGACGGTCGGCGGGTGGGGTCATCTGGCGTCCCGCCTGCATTAGGCGGCTGCGAGTGGGAGGCCGAAATGCGATCGTTGATCTGGCGCTGGGGTGTCGCTGTCGTCGTCGGAACAATCTGGGGCGCGATCATCTCGCCGGGTAGAGCCCACGGCAGGGAGTGGCAGGCGAGGCCCGTCGCCGCAGACGCGGCGCATTACACACGTTCATGAAAATCAGACGTTCAACGATTTCGGGAGCGGTCAATGCGATGAACTTTTGATTTTTTTTTGATAATGCCCCCCCGGGCTCCGCACATATCCCACCAGTTAACTCTTTCCCCGGGGGATACTTCATGACGCGCTTGATCAAGTCCAAGAAGGTTCTGTTGGCCGCGGGTGGCTGTGCGATGCTGGCTTTCGCGTTGCTGGCCCCGAGCTGCGGCGGTTCGAGCGGAACGACGGAAGGGACCGGCGGATCGACCGGGACGGGCGGTGAATCGACCGGGACGGGCGGGACGACCACCACCGGGACGGGCGGGACGAATACGACCGGAACCGCGGACGAAGACGACGGGAACCGGCGGGACGAATACGACCGGAACCGGTGGGACGACCACGACGGGAACCGGCGGGACGAATACGACCGGAACCGGTGGGACGACCACGGCGGGAACCGGCGGCGCGACGGGCGCGGCTGGCGCCTCCGGCTGCGCGAACATGCTCATGTGCGCGGCCACCGGCGATACCTGCAAAGAGGCCTGCATGATGGGCGCAGAGACCGGAACCCGGACCTGTACCTGCGCGGCACGCGTCGGCGGTGGAGGTCCCGGAGGCGCCGCGGGCGGAGAGCTCGTTTACACCTGCGCGGGCGCTTGCACGGTGACCACCGGCGCAGCCGGGGCCAACGGCGCCGCGGGTGCCGGTGGTGGTGCTTGTGTGGCCGGCGACGCCTGCACGGGCGCGGAGACGTGTAAGGACACGGCCGGTGCAACCTGCACCTGCGAGGCTGGAGCCGGCGGGATGCGCCGCTACACCTGCGGCGGCGGCGCCGGCGGGGCGAACGGCGCCGCGGGTGCCGGCGGCGGAGCCTGCGTGGCCGGCGACGCCTGCACGGGCGCGGAGACGTGCATGGACACGGCCGGGGCAACCTGCACCTGCGAGGCTGGAGCCGGCGGGATGCGCCGCTACACCTGCGGCGGCGGCGCCGGCGGGGCGAACGGCGCCGCGGGCGCCGGCGGCGGAGCGTGCGTGGCCGGCGACGCCTGCACGGGCGCGGAGACCTGTAAGGACGCGGGCGGGGCAACCTGCACTTGCGAGGCTGGAGCCGGCGGGATGCGCCGCTACACCTGCGGCGGTGGAGCCGGCGGGGCGGCCGGCTAGTCAGCGCGCACCAAGCAAGACCTCCCGACGCTGACAGCGTTGGATAGACGGCGGCAGCGAGCGATCGCTGCCGCCGTTTTTCATTGCATGCGAGCCGTTTCTGGAGCGGGCGGGGGTGACCCCGGGGAGCTTCAGGCGCCGGGCTGGTTAGACGGCGTGGACGTCGGACGCCCGCGGCTCGCTCTCGGGCTCCGACGGTTCGGTCGACGCCAGCAGATCACGCAGCTCCTGCCCCGTGATGGTCTCCTTGGCCAGCAGGAGCTGCGCCGCGCGCAGCAAGGTCTCGTGGCGGCGGGCGAGGATCTCGGCGGCGCGGTCGCGCTGCTCGTCGATGATGCGGCGGACCTCGTCGTCGATCGCCCGCGCCGTCTGTTCGCTGTAGTCGCCCCGCAGCTGGAGCTCTCCGGGCGTCTGCATCATGAGCGAGCGCCGATCCTTCTCGAAGCTGACCTGCCCGACCCGCGGGCTCATCCCGAAGGTCTTCACCATGCTGCGCGCGATGTCGGTCGCCTTGCTGAGATCGTCGTGCGCGCCGGTCGAGACCTCGTCGTAGATGAGCTCCTCGGCGGCGCGGCCGCCCAGCAGGGTGGCGACCTTGTCTTTGAAGCCGGCGAATGGTCTGGCTCATGTGCTTTGTCGTGTTGGCCGTGTTGCCGCTGGCCCTCATCAAACTGCCGACGGCTACCCTCATCGATCATCCACGGCCAGCGACCTCGATGGTTTTGCCGGAAACGAGGCAGATTCCGGTCTCTGCCAGTTCGGCATCATCGACTCAGACGACTTCTACATTCTCGGCGGTCTCCGCGGCGAAGGCGCTTAATGCTTCGTCTGCGACGACAAGCGGGTTCAAACTCGCTCGCGTTAGGAAATTGTGGGGCCCTTTACGTGCTACCCCTTTGTGCACTCGGCGCGCTCTTTGTTTTCGCCCACTGGCTTGTAGGGTTAGTGCGACTATCACGACTGCGGCTTCAACCCGTGGTCGACGAGGCATTGATCTTGGAACTCGAAACCGCTTGCCGGCGCATTGGTTTGAAGCGACTGCC
>CAVRRT010000049.1:0-11395 GCA_963723305.1 uncultured Pseudomonadota bacterium | reverse complement strand
CAGAGAATTCCATGCCCTATTTCAATTCAAGTAAGATATCTTCTAGTAGCCTCCGAAAGTCGATAATTCTAGAGTAGTCAAAATCTAGAAGCATTTCAGCAATAGGGTTGCCAATCCGAATGATACTCTGAAGGAGAATAAGCACTTCCGTCATCTTCAAACATATATTCAGTGTAGCATTCCAAGAGGCAGCCTCTTCGCTCGGCGGAGAGCGCGCCGACCGCCTGGACGTCGGCGAACGTCTTCTCGGGGTCTCCCTCGGGTGGAAGCTCGATGGAGAGGAAGTAGGCGTCGACGGCGGCGCGCGCGAAGTCCTCCGACTCGAACACCGGGTGGTAGGGCTTGGGAAGCCCCGCCAGCGTGAAGAACCCGAAGAACGAGGAGGTACCGGCCAGCAGCACGGCCAGCTCGAAGGTGATCGGGATGTTCGCCGGGGGGCCGTGCAACGGCCGGTTGCCGATGTTGATCGGGAAGTCGATGACGTTGCAGAAGTAGATCATCGAATAAGCGATGACCGCCCCGGCGATCGCGCCGCAGAGCACGATGGCGGGGATCTTCGCGCGCCCGAGGCCAAGCGCCTCCTCGAGCCCATGGATCGGCATCGGGGTATGGGTGTCGAGACTCTTGTAGCCGGACTCGCGCACCTTGCGCGTCCCGACCAGCAGCGCCTCGGGCGTGGCGAACTCCGCCAGCACGAACCGGCGGGCGACGAACCCGGAGTCTTCGTGACCGGCCGACATCAGTGGGCCTCCCCCGCCTCGGCGGCCTTGGCGTGGTCGAGCTCGTGGCGCAGCTCTTTGATCTCCGTGACGGCCACCGCCGGAACGAACTTGAGGAAGAGCAGGAACAGCGTCGAGAAGAGGCCGATGGTCCCGATGAAGAGGCAGACGTCGACCCAGGTCGGCGAGTAGGCCTTCCAGCTCGAGGGGATGAAGTCTCGGTGAAGCGAGGTGATGACGATGGTGAAGCGCTCGCACCACATCCCGACGTTGATCAGGATCGAGGCGAACCAGAGCACGAGGATGTTGGTGCGCGCCCGCTTGGACCAGAAGATCTGCGGCACCAGGCAGTTGCAGAACATCATCAACCAGTAGATCGGCGCCATGGGGCCATGCTGGCGGACGCGGAAGAACTCCGAGTACTCGTAGGGGTTGCCGCTGTACCAGGCGACGAAGTGCTCCATCACGTAGCCGTAGGTCACCATCATCCCGGTGACCAAGAGGATCTTGGCCATGTTCTCCAAGTGCTTGAGCGTGATGACGTGCTTGAGCCCCAGGAACTGCCGGGCCGGCAGCATCCAGGTGAGGACCATGGCGAAGCCCGAGAAGACGGCGCCCGCCACGAAGTAGGGCGGGAAGATGGTGGTGTGCCAGCCGGGGAGCACCGACACGGCGAAGTCGAACGACACGATGGTGTGAACCGAGAGCACCAGCGGCGTCGAGAGGCCGGCCAGCAGCAGGTAGGCCCATTTGTACTCGGCCCAGTGCCGCCCCGACCCGCGCCAGCCCATGGCGAAGAGGCCGTAGATCATCCGCTTGGTCTTGCTCTTGGACGAGTCGCGCAGCGCCGCCAGGTCGGGGACCAGGCCCAGGAACCAGAACAGCAGCGAGATGGTGAAGTAGGTGGAGACCGCGAAGACGTCCCAGGTGAGCGGGCTCTTGAACTGTGGCCAGATCCGCTGCACCGACGGATAGGGCATCAGCCAGTAGGCGGCGAACCAGGGGCGCCCGGTGTGCAGCAGCGGGAAGAGCAGCGCGCAGATGACGGCGAACAGGGTCATCGCCTCGGCGAACCGGTTGATCGAGGTGCGCCACTTCTGTTGGAACAGCAGCAGAATCGCCGAGATCAGCGTCCCGGCGTGACCGATACCGATCCACCAGACGAAGTTGATGATGCCGAACGCCCAGCCGACGGGGATGTTGTTTCCCCACACGCCGATCCCCTTGTAGAGCGTCCAGGAGATGGCGATGACCAACAGACCGAGCATGGAGAGCGCGCAGCCGAAGAGAGCCCACCAGCCCTTGCCCGCCCCACGCCAGACGTGGTCGAGAAGGCTGTCGTTGATGGTCTTGTCGGTGTGCATCCCCTCGAGGAGGGGAAGCGGCTCGAGCGGATCACGAGACAGGTTGGGAGCGGCCATCGCCTAATCCACCTTCACCAGCTCGGGGTTGGGATTCCGCACCCGCGCCAGGTATGCGGTTCGCGGCCGGGTGCCGAGCTCGTGCAACAGATCGTAGCGACGCGTGTCGGCGTGGAGCTTGGTGACCTTGGCGTTCGGGTCGTTGAGCGATCCGAAGGTGATGGCCTGGGTGGGGCAGCCCTGCTGGCAGGCCGTCTCCAGCTCGCCGTCGGCGATGGTGCGCCCCTCGTTGCGGGTGGCGATCCGCTTGCGCTCGATCCGCTGCACGCAGTAGGTGCACTTCTCCATCACGCCGCGGGAGCGGACGGTGACGTCGGGGTTCATCCCCATCTCGCGCGCCGGGCTGACGTCACCGGTGTAGTCGAGGAAGTTGAAGCGGCGGACCTTGTAGGGGCAGTTGTTGCTGCAGTAGCGGGTGCCGATGCAGCGGTTGTAGACCATCTCGTTCAACCCCTCGTCGCTGTGGACGGTGGCGTTGACCGGGCAGACGTACTCGCAAGGCGCCGTCTCGCACTGCACGCAGCCGAGCGGCTGGTTGATCATCTCGGGCTCGTCGACCGAGCCGCTGAAGTAGCGGTCGATGCGGATCCACTGCATCTCCCGCCCGCGCCAGACGTTGTCCTTGCCCACGACCGGGATGTTGTTCTCCGACTGGCAGGCGACCACGCAGGCGTTACAGCCGGTGCACTTGTTGAGGTCGATGGCCATGCCCCACTTGTACTGCTCCTTGCTGTAGTCGACCGGCTTGTGGATGGTGGCCTGCTCCCCGCGGCGCTCTTCGAGCTCCTGGTGGAACATCGAGCCCGCGTTGAGCACCTCGGCGATCGGCGCCTGCACGGCCGGCGGCGGAATCTCGCGCCCGTCGGGCGACATCGTCCAGTGGTCCTGGGTGATGGCCAGCCGGTGGTGCCGTCCGGTGTTGGTCACCTTGGCGCCGCGATCGAACCAGGGGTTGTCGCTGGTGCGCAGCGCGCCGGCGTCGAACCCCACCGCGCGTCCGACGTGGCCGGTGTGGAGGCGCCCATAGCCGAGCGGGAGCGTGATCGCGTCGTCGGCATGGCCGGGGACGATCATCGCCGGCGCCTCGAGCGTCCGATCTCGGCTGACGATCTCCACGATGTCGCCGGTCTCGATGGAGAGCCGATCGGCCGTGGCCTGCGAGAAGATGGCCACGTTGTCCCAGGTCAGCTTGCTGATGGGGTGCGCCAGCTCCTGCAGCCAGGCGTTGTTGGCGAACCGGCCGTCGAAGACCTTGGGATCGGGCGCGAAGGCGATCTCCATCCCCGCCTGCCCGGCGTCGCGCGCCAGCAAAGGCGCCGCCGCCTGGGCCAACGCCTGCGCGTTGATGGCCAGCCCCTGCTCGGAGCTGGCGCCCGTGTCGGGGACGATGCCGTCGGCCAGCCAGCGCTCCCAGACGCCGTCGAATGAGCCGGCCAGGTTGCCGGGGAGCTTGGACATGCTGCTCCAGTACTTCTGGAGGAGCACGTGGGTCCCGACCTCTCCGTCGCCGAGAAAGGCGGCCAGCACCTCGGCCTCGGTCTTGCCCCCCCACAAGGGGGCGATGAGCGGCTGCACGATCGACACGACGCCGTCGGTGGCGCGCCCGTCGCCCCAGGACTCGAGCGCGTGCGCGGCGGGGATGAAGTAGTTGCAGCTCTGCGCCGTCTCGTCCTCGTAGAGGCCGTGATAGACGACGTTGGGGATGCGCTTCAGGAGCTGCCCCAGCTTGAAGTCGACCGGGGCGCCGTAGGCTGGGTTCTCGGCGGTCACCACCAGGGTGTCGACGGCGCCGCCCGCGATCTCGTCGACCAGCGCGCGCAGCGGCTCGACGCCCGCCGTGGCATCCGTGGTAATCGGCACGCCGTACTCGACGGTGGCGCCGATGTTGCCGAGCGCCGAATTGAGCGCCGCCGCCAGGGCGTGCACCACCGCCGGCTGCCGGCGGCCGGCGATCACCAGCGAGCGCCCGCGGTTCTTCTCCAGATCGCCCGCCAGCGCGACCAGCCACTTCGAATCCCAGAGCCCCGCCCCGTGCCCGAGCGATCCGACCGGGCCGAGCACCGACAGTCCCCGCCCGGAGAGCATCGCGCAGAGGCCGGCGGCGAAGGCGCCCACGTCACCCCCGCGAAGACGCATCCGGTGATCGGCCATCGCGCCGGTCACAGACATGGCCGGCTCGACGACGTAGAGGCGGTTCATGTCGCGCGAGGGCTCGCGGCCGGAGGCGTACTCGCGCGCCAGGCGGGTCTGCTCTGGCCCGTCGTTGAGGAAGTCGGCGTCGAGCGAAAGGATCACCCTGGCGGCCCCCAGATGGTGGCGCGGCATCAGCGGGCGTCCAAACGCAAGCTTGGCCCCGTCGATCGCGCCGTCGGCGGCGACCGCGGAATAACTGACGAACTTGGCGCGCGGGAACTTCTCGAGGATCCGCCGGCGCAGGTCGGCCAGCAGCGGCGAGGTCGTCGGGCGGGTCAGGAACCGCAGCCCGGCCCCGCCGTTCGCCGCCAGCAACGCGGTCCGCGCCTTGACCTCCCCCAGGAACGTCGGCCAGGCGATGGGCGTGGCGCCGCGGCGCAGCTGCTTGGCACGATCGTCGTCGTAGAGGCCGAGGATCAACGCCTGCTCGGCGGTCGTGGTCGCGCCGAGCGTCTCCGGATGCGACGGGTTCCCTTCGACCTTGGTCGGGTGCCCCTCGTGGCTCTCGACCAAGAGGCCGCTGGTGAACCCCTCGAGCGCGTAGCCGGTGGCGAAGTGGAGCGCGTTGCCGGGGGTGAGCTCCTCGGGACGGCGCACGAACGGAATGATCTTCTCGTTCGGCTTGCGGCAGGCCGCGCCGACGGTGGCCACCGCCGTCGACACGCCGAGAAGCTGCATGAACCCGCGACGCGAGACACCGTCCAGCTCGGCGGCGCCGCCCGGGAACTCGTTGGCGGCGCCCGGGGTGATGGCGCGGGTCCGCTCCTCGATGGAGCGCCAGAGCTGCCGCGCGGATGCCAAGGCCCCGGCCCCAGCCCCCTGGCCGGCGCCGGATTCACCGGGGCGGGCACCCGATCCGGAACTGACGACCGGCAGCGAACGCCGCACGCGATCCTTGGCGCGCGCTTCGTGGTTGTCGTCGCAGCTCATCGGTTGGGCCTCATCGGTGACAGGTGGTGCAGCTGGTTCGCGTGTGGACGTCGTTTTGCGCCGCCTGCAGTTTTCCGAACTCGAGAGCATCGCCCTCGGGCTTCCAATCCATGTTGGCGACCTCGGAGACCGGGCGAATGTTCGCTTCCGGATGCCGGTGGCAGTCGAGACAGAACCCCATGGTCAGCGTCGTGTCCTTCTCGACCGCCGCCATCTTGTCGACCCGGCCGTGACAACTGACGCAGCCGACCCCCTTGTTCACGTGGATCGAGTGGTTGAAGTAGACGAACTCGGGCACCTTGTAGACGCGGCGCCACTCGAGCGGTTTGTTCTCGAAGAAGCTCTGGCGCACCGGCTCGAGGAGCGGGCTCTTGTTCCAGATCTGCGAGTGGCAATTGAGACAGAGCTGCGTCGGCGGAATGCTGGCGGAGGGGGACTTGTCGACCGTGTTGTGGCAATAGCGGCAGTCGATCCCCTCGTCGCGCGTGTGGTGGCGATGATCGAACTGCAGCGGCTGCTCGATCGGCTCCTGCATCCCGCGCGCGTAGGGCGTACGGGCGTACAGCATCAGGCCTCCCGGAACCCCCAACGCCCCCGCCGCCACCACGAACAGAGAGATCTGCGCGAGTGTGTTGTGCCTAGGCCGAAAGAGAGGACTCATCCTCGTTCGCGCAGCATTTATGCCGAGCTTGAGTGCGTCGTCAAGAGAAGTGTTATATCGATCGACAACGCCTCTGTGGACAACTTCATGGAAGGCCTGCCGACGGGCCCTCCGCGGTCGATCAAAAGCCGTTCAAAAGCCGTTCAGAAGCCGATCTTGCGCATCACGAAACGTGGCAAGAAACGAATCACCAGCATGATGAGCGCCCAGACTCCGGGCGCGTAGACGACCGGGCTTCCCTTATCGATCGCGCGAATGACCTGCGCGGCCACCGCCTCGGGCTCTCCGGCGAACGGCGGCGCCTTCAACCCCTCGGTCATGCTGGTGCGGACGAACCCGGGCTTCACGCAGATCGTGCGCAGGCCGCTGCCCCCGGAACTTGTGATCGAGCCCCTCCAGATACCGGGTGAGGCCCGCCTTGGCGGCGCCGTAGAGCAGCACCGGCTTCCGCCCGCGCTCCCCCGCCACCGAGCTGAAGACGCAGAGCGTTCCGCCGCCGCGCGCCAGCAGCCGCCGCCGCGCCTCCTCGCAGAACACCACCGTGTTGGCGAAATCGACCGTCAGCAGGCGGCGCGCCAGCTCCGGATCGGCCTCCAGCTGCTCTTGCGGTCGCGAAGAGACCGGCGGTGACCACCACCACCTGTCAAGCCCGCCCAAGCGCCGCCTCGGCCGCGTCGAGCGCCGCGCCGAACCCCTCCGGCCGCTCGAGATCGCAGGCCGCCGTCGCCGATCGCGCCGGCCGCGCGCCCGGCACGCGCCTCCAGATCACGCGCGCTCCGCGCCAGATCCTCGAGTCGCGCCCGAGCAAGAACAGCTCGTCGCCCCGCGCCGGCCAGCGGCGCGCCAGCGCGCGCCCCATCCCCTTGGTCGCGCCCAGGATCGCCACCTTCTATGGCCCGTCCCCCAGCAGCCGTACGGACTGCGCGCTGCGCAAGCGCCCCTCGGGATCCCAGCGGCGGCGGATGGCCTGCCACTCGCCGAGGCGCGGCTCCATCCTCGCGAAGTGCTCGCGGCGGGTGAAGGCGTCCTTGGCGAGATAGATGCGTCCCCCCTCGCCCATCACCATTTCGTTGAGCGCATCGATCAACGGCCTGGGTCCAGGCTCCGCACCGGAAAGTCGATCGCGATCGAGATCCCCTTCTTGGGGAACGACAAGAGGCCCTCGCCTTCGGGCCCGCAGTCCTTGATCACGCAGACGGGCGACGCCGTCCCCTGCTTGGTCACCATCTCCAAGAAGCGGTCACCGCCCGCAGGCCGCTGTCGTGCGGGATCACGCACTGGTACTGGGTGAAGCCCTTGCTGCCGTACAGGCGGTTCCAGTGGCGAATGGCGTCGAGCGGATAAAAGAAAACGTCGGGGTGGACGATCCCCGCCGGCCTCGTTGGGTGGGTGCGGAAGTAGAACTCGTTGTAGATCCGCGTCGTCAGTGATTGACAGCCCAGCTCGGCATGTTGAGCGGGCACCGCGAACCCCTTCTTGTGCGACGGCGGCTGCGCCGGCGCCTCGCCGGCGCGTCGCCCAGCGGGCCCGGTACATCACCCCGCGACCGACGCTCTTGCCGCGCGAGACGCAGTCGATCCACCCCTTGGTGAAGGGCCAATCGGCGGCGGCGCGCGCCCAGCACGTCGACGAACTCCCCGACGCTGTTCACCCGCTCGCGTCTCTCCCCACATCCAGGGGGAGCTCACGCGCGCCATCTTGAACTCGACCTCCAGGATGTGGCCGGTGAGGCCCATCCCGCCCAAGGTGGCGCGGAACAGATCCCGCTCCTCGCTCCGCGAGCAGTCGACGATCCGACCGTCCGCCACGCGCATGCGCAGGCGGGTCACGTGCCCGCCGAAGCAGCCGGCGCAGTGGTGGTTGCCGCCGTGGACGTCGGCCGCGACCATCCCCCCCACCGTCACGAACTGCGTCCCCGGCGTCACCGGGACGAACCAGCCGCGCGGCAGCAGCAGCCGGTAGAGATCGGAGAGCGACAGCCCTGCCTCCGCGCGCAGGAGGCCGGTTTCGGGATCGAACGACAGAATTCTGTCCGCCAGCGTCGCCGAGGCGACCCTGCCGATCGCGGGCCGCGGGGAGCGACGAGTCGCCGTACGATCGGCCGAGGCCGCGGGTGAGCGGCATCCCTTCGGTGACGCGGGCGAGATCCTCGGAGTGGACCTCGTGTCCGGGCACGACGGGCGCGGAGCCCCAGCCGCGGAGGGTCTCGGTGTTGTCCACGCTCCTGGATGTATATCATCCACATCACCGGCGCGTCGGGCCGGCCGTCGCGCAGCCGCGGGCGGCGGACTCAGGTGGGCGAGCGAACGGCGGCCATGTTCCGGCGGCGGAGCTTCTCGACCAGCGTGGTGCGGCCGAGGCCGAGCAGCTTGGCCGCCTCCTTCTTATTGCTGTGCGTCTGGTGAAGGGCGGCCCGAATGTAGGCGTCCTCCATCTCGCGCAAGAGCACCGGGAGGTCCACGGGCAAGGTCACGGGTGTCGGCGCCGGCGTGGCCGCGTCCGAAGCCAGATCCGTAGAGTCTTCTGGGAGCAGGGCCCAGTCTGTGTTTGCTGCCCCGTCACGAGAGGTCATGCGCCCCTCATCGACCAGTCGCGGTTTCATCTTTAGCAACCGATTCGAACCGTCGAGAGGCAGAGGGAGGGAACCTCGTGTCCGACCGTCAATCACGCTGGGCCCGGCCGTCGCGCCTGTCGTCGGCTGCGCCGCCCCCCGTGGTGCGCGTACGCATGCTGTCGACCGGCCGCTGGCGGCCGCCGCTCGGACCGACGCCGCTGACCGGCCGCCGGGCCCCACGCGTCATCGCCGTCGGCGCTGCCCTCCCGGGCGTCGGCAAGAGCGTCGTCGCCTCGAACCTGGCCGTCGCGCTGGGGGGGCTCGGACGCCAGGTGGTGGTGGTCGATCTCGACCTCGAAGCTCCGCGCCAGCACAACCTCTTCGGCGTGGCGGCGGCCGAGCAGGACGAGCGCCCGACCGGCGTGCGCAACGTTCGACTCTGGCCAGCGGCGGCCGTCCTCGGGCGTGCGCGCGACGCCCGCGCCCGGCGCGCCGTGCTCGACGGGCTCCGGCAGCTGGACGCCGACGTCGTCATCGTCGACGTCGGCGACGCCCAGCGCGATGATCTCTGGAACTTCTTCGCCGGTGGCGCCGACCGCCTGCTGGTGTCGACCGGCGATCGTGCCGCGCTGGAGGCGACCTATGCCTTCTTGAACGAAGCGGCGCTCCGCGCCCGCCGGCGCCACGGCGCCGACGCGGCCGCGGTGCTGGCGCGTTTCGCCGGGGGCCTGGTGGGGAACGTGGCGGAGGACGCGGAGCCCTTTCACGCCTTCGCGCGTCTGGTGCGCGAACAGCTGGGGATCCCGCTCACCGCGCTCGGATGCCTGCGACAGAGCGCCCGAATCGTTCAGTCGATCGCCGCCAAGAAACCGCTCTGCTCCCGCCGGGGGATCGACGCCGAGGTCCACGCCTTCCACCAGATCGCGGAGCTGATGCTGGCCGAACGGACCCACGACGAAGGGGACTGCGCGCTCGACGGCGCGGCGCTCACGGCCGAGGTGGCGCCGCTGCCAGCCGACATCGGCCGCTACCAGCGAAGACATCCGCGCTTCTCCGTCGACTGGGCGGCGACCTTCGAGATCGCCGGGGAGCCGAACGCCGTGCGCGTCCGCGACATCTCGGAGAGCGGCGCCGCGATCGAATCGACCCTCGCCCTGCGGGCCGGAGACCGCGGCGTCCTGCATTTCTACCAGCTCGACGACCTGCTCTCGGTCGAGGTGGTGGTGAGGAACGTCGTCCCCTCGCTCAGCCGCGTCGGCCTCGGCTTCGTCAACGGGGGCGCCGCCCCGGCGCGCATCGTCCGTGCCGCACGCGCGCGCCTCCCCACGCCTTGACCGACGGCGCCGCGCGCGGGAGGCTGACCCGGTGGTGCGTGGTCGTCTCCAGCTCTCCCCAAGCGTCGCGCGCGCCGCGCTGGCCTCCCTTTGTCTGGCCCTCCCACTCGCCTGCCATCAACGCGCTTACGTGGTCCCCCTCATCGACGGCGGGAGCAACGATGACGGCGGCGGCGACGCCGCTGCGCCGCCGCTGACGCTCGACATCTCCGTCACCGGTTGCGCCGCCTTCGACGTCGCCGCGGTCGTTTGCAGTGGGCCCGCGCCGCTCACCGTCTCGTTCTCTCCGGTCGGCTCGCCGGCCTTCACCGCCTTCCGCTGGACCTTCGGCGACGGGACGCCGTCGTCGACGGAGCGAGCGCCTTCGCACACCTACGCGGTGCCGACGCCGGGCGGCTACGACGTCACCGTGACCGGCCAGGGACCATCGGTCGGCCTGGTCACGCAGGTCCGCCATGGTCTCATCGACGTCCAAGCGCTGGCGACCGGAGCGGCGTGCGACGTCGACGGTCAGTGCGCCGACGGCCTGCGCTGTCTCTGCAGTCCCAGCAATGTCGGCTCGACCTGCGGCGCCGCCTTCACGCGCGGCATTTGCTCGACCACCTGCCCGACCGGGTTCTGCGGCCCGGGCGCGGTCTGCGCTGCCACCGCGCTCGGCACGCCGGCAGGCGGGGAGGACGCGGGAAACGGAGGAGCCGCGGCGGACGCCGGCGTGGCCGCCTCACCGGTCTGTCTCGCCGACTGCGCGGGCGGCGCCGACTGCGCCCCGGGGTTCGTCTGTCAGCAGATCCCGGGTGGTGGCGGCGACCCTTGGGTTCAAGGTTGCTTGCCGCTCGGCGCGCGGAACGACTTCGGCACCTCTTGCCGCGACGCCACCGGCGTTCTCGACGACGCGGTCTGCACCACCGGCCTCTGCGCCGACGTCGGCGCGCTCGGGCTCTGCAGCGCGGCCTGCGACGGCGCACACCCCTGCCCGGCCAACGCGGCCTGCGCCCGCCTGGCGGGGGCCAAAGCCCTCTGCCTGCCCGCCTGCTCCGCGGCGACCCCCTGCACGGGCGATCCGTCCCTCGGATGTACCGTGGTGACGAATTCCGATGCCGGGATCGACGGCGGGCTGGCGATCACCGCCGGCGATCCAAGCGTCGCCTACTGCGCGCCCAGATAGAACGGGCGGACGCAGACGGACCTTCGCGGAACAGCGTGGGTCAGGCGACCGGCGTCGCTCCGGCGGTCACTCGTCGTCGGCTTCTTCGTGGCCGGAGGACTTCCCGATCTTGCGCTCCACGTCGGAGACCTTCTCCTGCGCGGCGCCCTTGGCCCGTTCGGCCATCCCTTCGCCTTCCTGTTCCTTATTTCCGCTGAGCGCGCCGATGGCTTCCTTCACGCGCCCCTTGATGTTGTCCACCTTGCCCTTGATGTCACGCTTGAGGTCGTCTTTCATCTGAGGCCCTCCCAGCGCGAAATCTGGCCATCGCGCCGGCAGGGTCAATGTGCGGGATTTTCTGGCCAGCTCACGTAACGGCGCGCGAACGCGCGTTACGACCTCGTCGCGGCCGGCGCGGGGGCCCTCGAAGTTCCGCCCT
>CAVRRT010000048.1:0-35352 GCA_963723305.1 uncultured Pseudomonadota bacterium | reverse complement strand
GTCGAAGCGCGCGCGGTTCTCCGACTGGACCTACGACAGCAAGAGCGAGGTGCAGTGGCTGCCGGCCTACGACGAGACCGCGCCCGGCAAGGCCCCCAGGCGCCCGCACGCCGTCGAGCTCCAGCTGGAACAGACGCCGCGCGTGCAGGGGACGATCTTCAGCTACGACCACAGCTCGGGATATGTCCTGGCCATGGTCGGCGGCGACGACTACGACCGCTCGGAGTTCAACCGCGTCTCGCAGGCCTGCCGCCAGCCGGGTTCGGCCTACAAGCCCATCTACTATTCCTTGGCCCTCGATCGCGGCTACGGCTTCGGATCGTTGCTCAACGACGTGCCCCGCGCGGAGGTCGACCCGATCACCGGCGAGGTCTGGACCCCGACCAACCTCAACAACACCGTCGACTATCAGGTGACGCTGGAGTACGCGCTCATCTGGTCGAAGAACGTCCCCTCGGTGCAGCTGTTCAAGCTGATGGGGGGCAAGGACGTCGAGGCCTGGGCGCGCCGCCTCGGCATCACGACGCCGATCATCCCCGATCAGGCGCTGGCGCTCGGCGCGTCGTGCTCGCGCATCGACGAGATGACGCGCGCCTTTTCGCCCTTCGCCAAGAATGGCCAGCTCGTCGATCCGGTCTACGTCCGCCGCGTGCGCAACCGCCTGGGCGCGGTCATCGAGGACCACACGGCGGTAGGCGATCCCTTCGGCACGCCGTCGGAGCGGCTCGATCGGTTGGTCGCGCTCGCCGCCACGCCCACGCCGGCGGCGGCCATCCCGCCGCGCACCGCCTGGCTCACCTCGACGCTGCTCCGCCACGTCGTCACGCACGGCCACGCCCCGGCGATCCGGACCGCCAACCTCCCCGCCGCCGGCAAGACCGGCACCTCGAGCGCGACGATGGACACCTGGTTCATCGGCTACACCTCGCGCTGGATGACGTCGACCTGGATCGGCGACGACCTGCGCGAGCGCCCGCTCGGCCAGAAGGACGCGGCGTTCATGCTGACGGTCCCGATGTTCGCCCGCTACCTGACCGAGGTGACCGCCGGGCAGCCGCTGGTCGACGTCCCTTGGGAGCGTCCGGCCGGCGTCAAGGCCGACGACACCGGCGGCAAGCTCCGCACCACGATGGAGGAGGTACTGGCCGATGGCCAGACCGACGCGGCCACCGCCGCGCACAAACCGCGCACGGCGCCGCGGTCACCGCCCTCCCCGCCGCCGGCCCACCCGTAGCGGTCAGAGCGCGCGCGCCGTCTCCTCGTTCTGGGCCGTCTCCCCGACGACCATCGTGGCCATGGACTCGGCGCCGTCCGGGCCGACCTGCCGCGGCGCCCAGGCCGCGCGATAGCGCTCGACCCGATCGAGGTACTCGCGGGTGCTCTTCGGCATCGGCACCCGCGCGCGCGTGACGTGCGTGACCAGCTCCTTGCCCGCCGCGATGAGCTGCACCCCCTGCGACATCTGCAGCCGCTCGTCGATCGACGAGCGCTGGGACCCGACCGGCTGAAACGCCAGCAACCGCTCGCCGGCGGTCACGAAGGTGGACCAGGCCTCGAAGATGGCCGGATCGGTCTGCAGCGTCTCGCACTTCACCTTGGCGGCGCGCGCGAACTCGCCGATGGCCGGCGCCAGCCCCACGAAAGGGCGGAGGCTGCCGAACACCGCGGTCATCCCCTGCCCGATCCGATCGATGTCCCGCATGGTGGCGGAGATCTTCACGTAGCGGCTCTTGTAGAAGTCCTCGATGGGGAAGGCGAAGGCCTTCAGCGGCTCGCCCCACAGCTCGTCGATCCCCTCCTCGCCGCTGCGGTGGAGCACCAGCCGCCCGAGCGACAGAGACTCGGTCAGGAGATCGCCGCACTCGCGCATGAGCGCGTTGTCGGGATCGATGTCGATCCCCAGGGCCTGCAGCTCGACGGCCTTGGTCAGGACGTCGGTGGCGCGGTTGAAGAGGGCACCGGCCAGCATCGCTCCTTTGATCCGCTTCTTGGGAGGATCGCCCTCCGACTCGAAGGCGCGCCGCGCCTCGCCGAGGCGCCGGCCGGGAATGTTGATCCCGTGCTCGACGTGATTGAAGAGGCGCCGCGTGAGCGCCTCGATGAGGATCCTCTTGGCGTTCAGACTGTCGGCGGGCGCGTCGTAAGCCTTGATCCAGTAACCGCCGTAGTGGACGCGCCACTCTCCGTCTATCGCCCGCTTCGCGCCGTCCACCAATCCCACATCGTCCATAGGTCGACCCCTTCCTACGGAAAAAAATCTTACGCTCGCTTTTGTCGAACAGACCTTCGCTGTGCGTGCTTGTTGAACTATTTACCTCTCCGAAATGTGGAGGCAACGAAAGCACCACCAAATCGGACCACCCGCTCGACAAATGACCGGCTGACTCACCCGCCGAGAAAGTGCAGCGCCACGCCGAGCAGGCGCAACGCCTCCTCGTGCGTGGCCGAGAGGTGCACCCGCACGGTGTGCCCGTCGTGGGTCAGCGTCGCGTGAGAGACGAGCGACGAGAAACCGGTCAGCATCACCAGCGGGTTGGTGGCGAGCTTGCGCTCGATGGTCGGCCACTCGGCCTCCCAGTGACGCGCCGGCTCCTCGGTCGGGAACTCCCCCTCCAGATCGAGAGTCGTGGTGTCGTCGTCGATGCTGACGGTGGCGCTCATGGCGGCAGGAACCTCCATGCCGTACAGCACGGGCGGCACGCCCCCGGCCCCGTTCGCGGTCTTGAAGATGTCGACCGCGCTCACCATCAGCACGCCGTCGGGAGGGATCAGTCCCTCCTCGGCGTCGATCCGCCGGAGCATCGTGGCCCAGTCGATCTCCGGCGCGCCGCCGTCGGGAGAGACGCCGGGCGAGCCGGGAACGCCGGGCGGGCCGGCGTCCGCCGCGGCGCCACCCTGGGAAGGCGACGCCGGCGCCCGCGGCGCCAGCAGTAACGCCCGGTAGGCCGGCGGCGTGACGATCGCCAGCCCCGGCGCCGCCAGCACGATCAGGCGATCGTCACGCGATGGGGGCGTCCCCGGGGGCAATTTTCCCCGTGGACGGCGCTCGCCGACGGGGCGCCCCCCTTCGGTGCGCCAGGCGATCTGGCGGTCGGTCGCCTTGGCGCCGCGGGTCAGCGCGGCCCGCAGCGTCGCGTCGTCGAGGCGATGGCGCGCGGCCAGGAACGTCACGCTCGGATCGAGCGGGTGCGGCGTGGCGATCAGCAGCGCGTCGAACGTCTGGAAGAGATCGAGATCGGTCCCCTCCAGCAGATCGCGCCGGTCGGGGAGCTTCGCCAGCAGCGCGTCGACCGGCGCGGCGTAGTCGGTCCCGCGCAGGCGGTCGAGGCGCAAAAGCACGGTGAGGCGCGACCCCTTCGGCCCGTAGGCGGAGAGATCGCCGGTCGGCGCCGGCGCGTCCTGATCCGCCGCTGCCGCCGCCGCACCCGCCCGATCGCGATCGTCGGCCTTCGTCGCCAGCGCCCCTTCGGCGGGCGGCGGCGCCCGGTGATGCGCGCGGCGCAGGGCGTGTCCGGCGCCGCGCCCTCCCGCCGGACCGCCGAGCGGCAGATCCTTCACCTCGTCCATCCGCATGCCGGTGATCTCGATATCGACCGGGCCGGTGAACGGGCGCGCGCCGAGGCCGAGCCCCAGCGCGATCAGCGCCAGGTGGACCAGCACCGACAGTCCGAGCGCGAGGCTCCACCGCCACGACATCGCCCGGCCCATTATACGGCCCGCTTTCCGCGGTACGCTGTTGGCGTGAGCGCGACTCAGACCGGCGTGTCGAAGCGCGCCGCCGTGACCGAGGCCGACGGCGCGACGCCGACGGTGAGAACGGCCCCCTCGCGCGGCCACTCCTGGACGATGTCGAGCAGCGCCGCCGCCAGGAACGCGCCGGCCACGCGGGCCGCGGCCGCGTCGCTGGAGGTCGCGTCGGCTGCGATCAGGCGTCCGCCCGGGCGCAACAGCGGCGCCAGCGCGGCGATCCAGCGCTCGGCCTCCGCGGCCGCCAGGCCGGCGACGTTCTCCACCACCAGCGCCGACAGCGAGCCGCGGCGGAACGGCAGCTCGGCGGCGGCGAGCGCGACGTCCAGGGGCCGGCTCTCCTTGCGCGCCCGCCGCAGCGCACGCACCGCCTGCGGCCGCACCTCGCTCTCCACCAACAGCAGCGCGCGCCCGCCGCGCGCCACCGCCGAGCCCAACCAGGCGGGCCCCAGGACGACGATGGGGGCAGGCGCGGCCGCCGAAGGGACGCCAGCGCCAGCGCCGGCGCCGGGGGGTGGTTTCGGGGGGCCGAAGCTCCAGCGGAGCAACGCCTCGAGCGCCGGCTGGCTGCCGAGAGGACCCGAGAGCAACGGACCACGCATCTGCCGGCGGAAGCTACCACGCCGGGGCGGGCGATCATGAGCTTCTGCGTCCCCCTCGGCCCGGATGCCCCGCTCGAAAAGATCGGCGGGAAGGCGCGCTCGCTCGTCAAGCTGGCGGCGGCCGGATTGCGCGTCCCCCGGGCGATCGCGGTGACGTCCGATCTGTTCGCCACGTTGCGCGCGGGGACGCCGCCGCTGCCCTCCAGCTTGGCGGCGCCCGGGACGCTCTCGGCGATCGCCGGCGCGGCGCGCGCGCTGACGGAGGCCAGCTGGCCGAGCGGATTCGCCGAGACGCTCGGGCGCGAGCTGGCGGTGCTCGACGATCGACCTGCCGCGCGCTTCGTCGTTCGTTCCTCGGCCGGGATCGAGGACGACGCGGGCGCGCTCGGCGCCGGGCTGTTCCTGTCGCGATTGGACCTGAAGGCGGCCGAGGTGCCCGAGGCCCTGCGCGCCGTGCTGGCCTCGGCGCTGGCGCCGGGCGTGGTCGCCTATCTCGCTCTTCGCAAGACGTCGATCGACGCCGTCGGCTTCGCGGCGCTGATTCACCCGTTCGTCATCGGCGACGCCGCGGGGACCGCTGCCCTCGATTCGTCGCACGGCGCGCCCATCGTGGAGACCCACCACGGCGAAGCGACCCTGGCGTTCGAGGCGCTCGCCACGGCGCTCCCCAGGCTGAGCTCTCTGCATGGCCCCGTCGAGGTCGAATGGGTCGCCACGCGCACACAGGCGGTCACCTTCCTGCAACTTCGCCCTTACCGGCGCGCGCCCCCTGCCAAGGTCGCGCCGCCTGGCGAGCCTGGCTGGCGGTGGGATGCGGCCCATAATCCGCTCCCGCTCTCGCCGGCCCAGGCGGGATTGGTGGCGCTGGTAGACGAATCCTGCGCGACCGGGCTGCGGCAGAAGACCATTGGCGGATACCTCTTCTACGCCCGCGGCTCCCGCCCGGGGATCGCTCCGGCGGCGGCGGGCGCTTCCTCCGATGCTTTGTCCGGCGCTTCGTCCGGCGCTTCGTCCGGCGCTTCGTCCGACGCCTCGCCGGGCGAGGCGCTGGCCGCGCTCCGCGCCGCTTTCGACTCCCGGCTGGCGACCGAGGGCTCCTGGTCGCTCGACGAGGCGCTGGCAGTTTTCACCGCGGTTTACGAACAGCTGTTCGGCGCCGTCCAGCTGGCAGCGAGAAATTGGCGCGCCGTGCTGGAGCGCTTCCTCAGAGGTCACGGCATCGACCCCACCACGCACCTGCCCGACCTCCTGGCCGGTGTCCAGTCGGCGGCGAGCGCGCGCGCCAAGCTGGCGCATGCCTTTCGTCGGGCGACCGGACCGACGGCACGCGATGCCGCGCGCGCCGCCTACCTCACCACGTTCGGCGACGAGGCCCCGAGCTGGGACGTGGCGGCGCCGACCTGGCGCGAAGCGCCCGAGACGCTCGAGCGCCGGCTGCGCGCCCGTGGCGCGCTCGGCGAAGAGGCCGACGCGCCGCAGGGGAACGACAGCTGGCGGACCGCCGCGGCGTCGATCCGCGGCGACCTGCCGGAGCGGGCCCGCGGCGACTGGGACCACACTCTGGCCCGTGCGCGCGCCGCCGCCGCGGTCGCCGAGGACGACGACGCCCTCTACGCGCGCGCCCAGGCGGGCGTGCGACGGGCGCTGCTCCGCGCGGGGGAGCGGCTGGCTGCCGCCGGTGTGCTGGCGCGCGCCGAGGACGTCTTTTGGCTGCCTCTCGATCTGGTCCGCCGCGCGGCGCGCGCCGAGACGACGCTGTCGCGGCAGGAGGCCGAGCGGCTCGTCGACGAGGCGCGCCGCGCCGATCGCGCCGCGCGCGCCGCACCGCCCTCGCTGGCCTCTGCGCCGCGCTGGGCGGCCGAAAGCGGGATGGTCAGCGGCCGCTCGGGCGCGGGTGGCGTCGCCATCGGACGGGTGAGGCTCTGGCCCGGCGGCCAAGATTCGGGACAACGTCCGGGACAACGTCCGGGACAACGCCGGGGACAACGACAACACGTGTGACCGCCAAGACCAGGTGATCGTGGCACGGACGATCCTCCCGACCGAGCTACCGCTCATCACCGCGGCAGCGCTGGTCGTCGAGACGGGCGGGCCGCTCGATCACGTCGCCGCGCAGGCCCGCGAGCGCGCCATCCCCGCCGTCGTCGGCGCGGTGGGCGCCTCGGCCGCGTTCGAAGACGGCGATCGTGTGCTGGTCGACGGTGACGCCGGCCTGGTCGCCCGGATCGACTGACCGCTTCGGCGGTCGAGCGTTCTCTCTAACGCCCTCTTGCTAACGCCCTTCTTGCTAGCGCTCTTCTTGCTCGCCATCGTCGGCGAGGTACTCGAGGATCACCTCGTCGAGGCTCTTGTCCGAGACCAGCTCGCCGGAAAAAGCTTCGCCGGCGGCGGGAGCAGGGGGATCCCAGGGCATGCGGATCTTGCCGCCGGCGGCGACGACCGGCGCGTCGGCGGCAGGCGTGACCGGTTGCGAGAATCCGCGTCGGTCCCGGCGTCTCCCACGGCATGCGGATGTCACGCGACGAGGCGAGCGGCTGCGACTGCCCCTCCGTGGCGCGCGCGCGGTTGCCGGCCACGAACCCGCCGCCGTCCCGAACGGAATAGTGGGCGCCGGCGCGCGGGCGCGTGGGCGGTGATGGCGCGGGCGCAGCCTCCTGGTTGATCGTCCCCCTGACGGGGGGCTGGCCGGCGCCGACATTGATGATGACGTTGCGTCGCACGACGACGCCGTCGGCCGGGTTGGAGACCTGCACCGGTGATCGCCGGAGCACCGCCGGCTGGACGACGACCACCGGCTTCGGCGTCATCATTGGACGCGCGGGCGCGGGCGCTGCAGCCACAATCTCCTCGGGCGCGGGCGCGGCGGCAACCGCCACCGGCGCAGGGTGGGCGGCCGGCGCCGGGGACGGGGCCACCTCGACGACGACGGCCGCCGAACGATCCTCCAACATCGCGGGCTCGCCGCGCGCGATGAAGAAGCCACCGATGCGGGCGTCGTGCTCCTGGTGCGTCAGCTCCTTGATCATCGACTTGTGGAGCTTCTGCATCAACGCGCGGACGGAGTCCTCCGGCGCCTCGGGGTCGTACTCCTGCTTCTTCGATGAGAGGATCGTCCCCTCGTAGAAAAGGTGCGTGTAGAGCCGCGCGTACCCCTGCCCCGAGTCCTCCGTCTGAACGTGGAAGGTGCGCCCGCCGTACCGGAGGTTGTGGTTGTACCCGAGGACCGGGCTGCGACTGCGCTTGGTCAAGGGGACTTCAAGTATATCGCCGGGAGTCGCCGATTCCTCGAAGATCTCACGTGATCTCTCTGGATCTTGTGGGTCCGGCAGGACGACCGATTGCTCGCCGACCGGCAGGCGAGGATTTGCGCCTCACCCCCACCAGGGTAAGATTTCGCGCCCATGACGCGGCGAGCGAACATCAAGCGCAAGACCTCCGAGACGGCCATCGAGCTGACGCTGGCGCTCGACGGGACGGGACAGCGGCGGATCGCCACGCCGGTCCCGTTCTTCAACCACATGCTCGAGGCGGTGGCCCGCCACGGACTCTTCGATCTGGAGGTGGACGCCACCGGCGACGTGGAGGTCGATCCGCACCACACCGTCGAGGACGTCGGGATCTGCCTGGGCCAGGCCTTTCGCGACGCGCTCGGCGACCGGAGCGGCATCGCCCGTTTCGGCGAGGCGACCATCCCCATGGATGAGACGCTGGTGTCGGCGGCGGTCGACTTCAGCGGACGCGCGGCGTTCGTCTACCGGGCCGACGCGCTCAAGGGGCGCGTGGTCGGCACCTTCGACGTGGAGCTCGGCCGTGAATTTTTCGGCGGCTTCGTGGCCGCGGCGCTCTGCAATTTGCACCTCGAGGTCCGCTACGGCGAGAACGCGCACCACATGATCGAAGCGCTGTTCAAGGCCTTCGCCCGGGCGACCTCGGCGGCGGCGCGGCTCGATCCCCGGGTGGTGGGCGTGCCGTCGACCAAGGGGACGCTCACGACGTGAGTGCCGTCGTCGTCGCCGATCTGGGAAGCGGCAACCTGCGCAGCGTCGAAAAGGCCCTGACCACCGTCGGTGCCGAGGCGGTCGTCAGCGCCGATCCCGACGTCGTGGCCCGCGCCTCGAAGCTGGTGGTCCCCGGCCAAGGGGCCTTCGGCGCCTGCGCGGCGGCGCTGGACGGCGCGGGCGGCGCGCTTCGCCAGGCGCTGGGCGACTTCATCGCCAGCGGGCGGCCGTTCTTCGGGATCTGTATCGGCATGCAGCTGCTGTTCGAGCGGAGCGAAGAGAACCCCGAAGCCCGGGGCCTGGGCGTCCTGCCCGGGCGGGTGCGGCGGTTCGCCGAGCGGCCGGGGTTGAAGATCCCGCACATGGGGTGGAACCAGACCCGACGCGGCCCGGCCGCCGGCGCGGGCATCGCCGACGGCGCGTTCTTCTATTTCGTGCACAGCTACTACCCCGACCCGGCGCAGGCGGACGACGTGGCGCTGACCAGCGACCACGGCGTGCAATTTTGCGCTGCCGTCCGGCGCGACAACGTGTTCGGCACCCAGTTCCACCCGGAAAAGAGCCAGGCCGCCGGATTGGCCCTTCTCCGCGGCTTCGCCTCCGCGTAGAACGTCAGCGCCCAAACATGCAGCTCTTTCCGGCTATCGATCTCCTGGGCGGTGCGGCCGTGCGCCTGGAGCAGGGGCGCCGTGAGAGCGCCAAGATCTACGACCGCGCCCCCTGGGAGGTGGCCACGCGGTTCGCGGCGGCGGGCGCGACGCGGATCCACGTCGTCGATCTCGACGCCGCCTTCACGCGCGGCACCGAAGCGCGGGTCGACAACCACGCGACGCTCAAGCGGATCGTGGCCGCGGCCGGGGTGGAGGTCGAGACGGGGGGCGGCGTGCGGACGCTGGACGATTGCGCGCGGCTCTTCGATCTGGGCGTCGCCTACGTCGTGCTCGGGACGGCGGCGGTGAAGGATCCGGCGATGGTCGAGGCGGCCTGCGCGCGCTGGCCGCAGCGGCTGGTGATCGCCGTCGACGCGCGCGTGGGGAAGGTGTCGGTCGAAGGGTGGACCGAGCAGACGACCGCCGACGCGACCGACGTCGGGCTGGCGGTGGCGCGCGCCGGCGCCGGCGCCGTGCTCTACACCGACATCGGCCGCGACGGGATGCGCTCGGGTCCGAACCTCGAGGCGACGGCGCGGCTGGCGCGGGCGCTGGCGCCCTGCCCGGTGATCGCCTCGGGTGGCGTGGCGCGGCTCGAGGATCTCGACGCGCTGGTCCCCACCGGCGCGTCCGCCGTGGTGGTCGGCAAGGCGCTCTACGAGGGAATCTTCACGGTCGAGGAGGCCCTCGACCGCGTGCGCACCGCCGGAGGGCCCACCGCAAACCGGTGACCCACCGGTGACCTTTTGCCCGTTGCCTCCGGGCATGGGAGATTCATAGGTCCGAGACTCAAGCATGTTGTGCAAGCGAGTCATCCCCTGCCTCGACGTCGACGGGGGGCGGGTCAAGAAAGGCGTCCAGTTCAAGGAGCTGCGCGACGCCGGCGATCCGGTCGCGGTCGCCGCCGCCTACGACGCGCAGGGGGCCGACGAGATCTGCTTCCTCGACATCACCGCCTCCTCCGACGGGCGGGCGACCATGCTGGACGTCGTGCGCGCCACCGCCGAGCGGGTCTTCCTGCCACTCACCGTCGGTGGCGGCGTGCGGTCGGTCGAGAATGTGCGCGAGCTGCTGCTGGCCGGCGCCGACAAGGCCGGGATCAACACCGCGGCGGTCGCCGATCCCGAGCTGGTGCGCCGCGCGGCGGACGCCTTCGGGAACCAGGCGATCGTCGTCGCCGTCGACGCGCGCCGCCGCCCCAGCGGCGGCCTCGTCGCCTGGGAGGTCTACACCCACGGCGGCCGCCGCCCGACCGGGATCGATGCCATCGGCTGGTGCGAGAAGATGGCGGCCTTCGGCGCGGGGGAGATCTTGCTGACCAGCATGGACCGCGACGGGACGCGCGACGGATTCGACCTCGAGCTCACGCGCGCGGTCGCCGATCGCGTCCCCATCCCGGTGATTGCCTCCGGCGGCGTCGGCGGCCTGCACCATCTCTATCAGGGGATCGCCGAGGGGCACGCGGAGGCGGTGTTGGCGGCGTCAATCTTCCACTTCGGTGAGGCGACCGTGGGCCAGGCGCACGCCTACCTGCGCGCGCGCGGGGTTCCGGTTCGGGAAGAGATCCGCCAACAGGTTCCGGAGAAGACCCCATGACCGAGACCATGACCGCACCAAAGAACGAGCTCCTGGACGCCGTCACCTTCGACGCCGCCGGCCTCTGCCCGGTGATCGCCCAGGAGGCGCGCACGGGGATGATCCGCATGGTCGCCTGGGCGAATCGCCAGGCGCTGGAGCTGACCGCCACGACGAAGGCCGCCCACTTCTGGAGCCGCTCGCGCCAGGCGCTCTGGCGCAAAGGGGAGAGCTCCGGCCACACCCTCGCCGTGCGCGAGATGCGCATCGACTGCGACGGTGACGCGGTCCTCTACCTCGTCGACGCCGCAGGGCCCTCGTGCCACACCGGCGCGACGTCCTGCTTCTATCGCCGGGCCGGCGAAGGCGGCGCGATCGTGACCGATGACGGTCCGCCCGATCCGCCGGCGCTGGTGCTGGCGCGCCTGGCCGAGGTGATCGCCGAGCGGCGGCGGACGCGTCCCGAAAAATCGTACGTGGTCTCGCTGCTCGACGGGGGGTTGCCGAAGATCAACGGCAAGATCGCCGAGGAGTCGCGCGAGCTCATCGAGGCGCTTCCCCAGAACGACACCGCGCACACCGCGCACGAGGCGGCCGATCTGATCTTTCACGCGCTGGTGGGCCTGGAAGCTGCCGGCGTGCCGATCGACGACGTCTTTGGCCAGCTGCGCAGGCGGTTCGGAATCTCGGGCATCGACGAGAAAGCGAGCCGCACGAAATGATCGGCGGGTCGTCGTCGTCGCGCGACGCGATCCGCAGGGACATCCGCAAGATTCTGGGGCCTGGCGGCGCCGCGGCCGAGATGCTTCCCGGCTACGAGGCGCGCGCCGGCCAGCTGGCGATGGCCGAACGGATTGCCGACGCCATCGACGGCGACGAGCGCCTCCTGGTCGAGGCGGGGACCGGCACCGGCAAGACGCTGGCCTATCTGGTCCCGGCGCTGCTCTCCGGCCGCAAGGTCGTGGTCAGCACGGGGACCAAGACCTTGCAGGACCAGATCGCCACCGTCGATCTGCCGCGGCTGCGGACGATCTTCGCCGCCGCCGGGATGGGCGACCAGAACCTGGAGTGGGCGGTGATGAAGGGCCTCGGCAATTACGTCTGCCGGCGGCGTCTCGACGAGCGGGAGCGCCAGCAGACCCTGGTCGCCGACCCCGACTTCGAACGCCTGCTGGCCTTCGCCGCCTCGTCGCCGACCGGCGACCGCGCCGACCTGACGGATCTTGCCGACGAGTCCCCGCTGTGGGGCGAGATCGCCGCCACGCCCGAGACGCGCATCGGCGCGCGCTGCGCCTTCTTCGAGAGCTGCTTCGTGACCTCGATGCGCCGCCGCGCCGCCGCCGCGCCGCTGGTGATCGTCAACCACCACCTCTTCTTCGCCGATCTGGCGCTGCGGCGCGCTGGCCCGAGGCGCAGGTGCTGCCCCCGTACGAGGTGGTCATCTTCGACGAGGCCCACCAGATTGAAGAGGTGGCGACGGAGTTCTTCGGCGTCCACGCCTCGACGCAGCGGCTGTTCGCGCTCAGCCGCGATCTGGGACGCGAGAGCGGCGTCCCGGCCCGCCGCGCCACCTCGGCCTCCGCGCGCCTGACCGCGGCGACGGCGGCGCTCGCCGACGCCCTGCGCGACCTCGCTCCCCGCGCCGCGCGCCGGCAGCGACGAGGCGCGCGGGACCCTTCCCCGTCGATCTGGGCGCCGGCCCGGCGCGCGCCGCCTACCACCAGCCTCGACGGCCTGCTCGAGGAGATCGCCGACTGGCTCAATCCCGACGGCACCGCGGTGGCCGAGTCGCGCCGCCCGGCGGAGGTGGCGGCGCTGGGCCGGCGCGCCGCCGCGCTCCAGAAGCGATCTCTCGTTGCTGATCGATGGGCGCGGGCGCGATCACGTCCGCTGGCTGGGCGCCTCGCCGCGCAACGTCGCGCTGCACGCCTCTCCGGTCGACGTGGGACCGTTGCTCGGCCGCGCGCTCGACGCCTGCCCGGGGCCAATCGTGCTGACCTCGGCCACGCTCACCGTCGCCGGTTCAGCTTCGACTACCTGCGCGCGCGCGTCGGCCTGGACGACACCGCCGCCGAGGCCAGCTTCCCCTCGCCGTTCAACTACGCGCGCCAGGCGCTGCTCTACCTGGCCGCCCGATCTCCCCGAGCCGAACCAGCGACGGCTTCGCCGCCGCCGGCCGCCGCCCGGATGGGCGAGCTCTGCGCGATCACCGGCGGCCGCGCGCTGTTCCTCTTCACCAGCTTCAAAAACCTGCGGATGGCAGAGGCGTACCTGCGCGGGACGATGCCGCTCGCCGTTCCCGCATGCTGGTGCAAGGCGAGCGCCCGCGCCACCTGCTGCTGGCGGCGCTGCGGTCCCAGATTGGCTCGGTGCTGCTGGCGACGCAGAGCTTCTGGGAGGGGGTCGACGTCCCCGGCGAGGCGCTGTCGCTGGTGGTGATCGATCGGATCCCCTTCGCCGTCCCCGACGATCCGCTGACGGCGGCGCGCATCGACCGGATCCGCGACGACGGCGGCGATCCGTTCGGCTCGTTACCAGCTCCCGCGCGCGGCGCTTTCCCTGAAGCAGGGCTTCGGCCGGCTCATCCGTCACCGCGGCCGATCACGGGATCGTCGGCCTCCTCGACGGGCGCGTGGCGCGCAAGAGCTACGGCGCCACCCTGCGCGCCAGCCTGCCGCCCGACTGCCCGCGCACCGAATCGCTGGAGGAGGTGGCCGCCTTCTGGGCCCGCGTGCGCCCGTCCGCCGCCCCTGTCTCGGACGCCGCCGCACGCCTGCCATGAATGCTCTTCTCCCCGGCCTCTGTCTTTGCGTCGGCGCCTACCTCGCCGGATCGATCCCCTTCGGCGTGCTGGTGGCGCGTCTCAAGGGGGTCGACCTGCGGGCGGTCGGCAGCGGCAACATCGGCGCCACCAACGTCGCGCGGGCGATCGGCAAGGGATGGGCAGTCGCCGTCCTGCTCGGCGACGCGGCCAAGGGCTTCGTTCCGGTCTGGCTCGGGCGCCGGCTGGGATTCCCCGCCGCGCCGATCGCGCTGGCCGGGCTGTCGGCGATCGTCGGCCACATGTTCTCGTTCCTCTTGCGCGGCCGCGGCGGCAAGGGGGTCGCGACCTCGCTGGGGGTCGCGCTGGCACTCTCGCCGCTGGCCGCGCTGGTGGGATTCGGCGTCTACATCGTGGTCTTCGCGGCGACGCGGCTGTCGTCGCTCGGCTCGCTGCTGGGCGTCTGGACCTTCAGCCTCTTCTTCGTCTTTCGCGACGCGCCCGCCGCCCCGCTGGTCGGCCTGGCGCTGGGCGGCGCCGCGCTGGTGACGCTCCGCCACCGCGGGAACATCGCGCGTCTCTTCCGCGGCGAAGAGAAGCGCGCCTGAGCGATCGTCGCGCGCGGCGCGGGCCGAGCGCGACTGTGACCGCGGCCGCGACCGCGCTCAGCGGGGCGGGAAGGTGCCGGCGGTGCGGCGCAACGCCAGGTCGGCCAGCGCCACGTCGAAGCGCGCCGACGCCAGCGCCTCCTGGGCACTCACCAGGTTGTCCTGCGCCGCGAGGAGATCGACCTGGGTGATGGTCCCCGCCTCGTACTGCGTACGAATGAGATCGAGCGTCTCCGCCGCCAGGTCGGAACCGCGCTGGGCGGCCTTTATCGCCTCCCGCTTGGTCTCGAGCAGGCTGCGGCTGTTGGCGAGATCGTCGCGAATGCTGTCGGCCAGCACCGCGGCCTGCGCCTCCGCCTGGGCGGCTTGCGCCGCGGCCAGGTGGCGGGAGGCGTCCCGCGAGCCACCGTCGTAGAGCGTCCAGTCGAGCTGCGCCCCGACGGCCCAGGCATAGTTGTTGCCGGTGAAGCCGACGTAGTTGCCGATGTTCGCCCGGCCGAACGCCGACAGCGTGGGCGCCCACTTCCAGCCGTAGGCGCGGCGGGTGGCGTCGGAGGACTCGGCCGACAGGATGAGCCCGCGGAACTCGGGGCGCAGGTGCAGCGCCGTGTCCAGATCGCCCGGCTCGTTCCGCGGCAATGACTCGGGCGGCTGCACCTTGAAGGGCGCTTCGGACTGCATCAGCGTGGCGAGCGACCTGTACGTCTGTCCCTGTGCGTAGCGGGCGTCGAGCTCGTTCTGCACGGCGCGCACGAGCGCCAGCTCGGCGCGGTCGACGTCGACCTTGGTGACGGTGCCGGCGGCGAAGCGGGTCTGCGCGTTGTCGAGCGTCGCCTTGGCCACGTTGATCGCCGACTGGCGGACCAGCAGCACCTCGTCGGCGACGGCCGCCGCATAGAAGGTCTGGGCGACGGTGTAGAGGACCTGGTCCTCCGACGTCTCGTAGTTCGCCTCCGACGACCGCACGCCGGTCTTGACCGCATCGAGCGCCGGGTAGGCGGCCGGCGCGATGAGCGGCATGGTGGCGTTGATGCTGGCGTCGAGCTGGTTCTGCTTGAGGATCGTGATCACCACCGATCGTCCGAAGTCCCGGCGCGGCGGCATCAGCGTGATCGCCCAGCGCCCTTGAAGAGCCCGCCGAAATCGAGCTCGGCGTTCTTGTAGTTGCGGGTGAACTTTCCCTGCGCGGTCACCACCGGGAACAGCGCCGACCAGGCCTGCTCGATGGTGGTGTGCGCCGCCGCCAGCTGCGCGCGCGAGACGACCAGGTTCCGGTTGGCGCGCTTGGCAATCGCCAGCGCTTCCTCCATCGTGAGATCGCGCGCCGGCGGCGTCGCCGCGGGCGTCGCGGCTGCGGGCGTCGCGGCGGCGGCGCGTCGTGGCCGCGGGCGTCTGGGCGCGCGCGCCCGCCGGAGCGAGCGCCAGCACCGCCGCAATCGCGGCGAGGGTCGTTGTCCTCGTCATGGCCGGACCTCGACCGGCGGCGGACCGTGTCCGTTGGCCGCCGCGATCTGCTCGTGCTTGGGCATCACCTCGTCGGCGCCGGTCTCGGAGTCGGGACGCGGGCGCAGCCGCAGCACCCGGCGCGTGAAGTTGGCCAGATCGTCGAACAGTGAGTAGGCGACCGGCGTCGCCAGCAACGTCAGCAGCAACGACAGGATCTGGCCGCCGACGACCGGTCCGGCGGTGGCGCGGTTGAACTCGGCGCCGATCCCCTTGGCGGTGAGCAACGGCAGCATGCCGGCCACGAAGGCCATCGTCGTCATCAAGATGGGCCGCAGACGATCGCGGTTTCCGTGCAGGATGGCGTCGAGGCGCGAGTACCCCTCGGCGCGCAGCTGGTTGATGTGATCGATCTGCAGGATCGAGTTCTTCTTCACCACGCCGAACAGCACCAGCACGCCGAGCATGGTGAAGATGTCGAGCGACTGCCCGAGCAACAAGAGCGACACCAGCGCGAACGGCACCGTGAGCGGAAGCGCCAGGAGGATGGTGATGGGGTGCAGCCAGGACTCGAACTGCGCCGCCAGGATGAGGTACATGAAGATGAACGACATCCCGAAGGCCAGAATGAACGCCTTGCCGGTGCGGGCGATCTCGCGCGACTGGCCGAACGCCACGAAGCGGAACTGCGGCGGCAGGTTCATCTGCTTGACCGCCTTTTCGAGCGCCGCCCCCACCTCGCCCGAGCCGACGCCGGGGGAGGTGTTGGCCAGGAAGGTCACCTGCACCTGGCGCGCGTAGCGATCGATCTTGGAGGGACCCTCGGCGTGCTTGAGGTCGACCACGTCGAGGAGCGGGACGGCGCCCAGCCGCGATGAGGGGACCGTCAGCTGCGCCAGCGCGTCGGGGCTGTTGCGAAAGGCCTCGTCGGCGCGCACCAGGATGTCGTACTCGCGCCCGGCCTCCTCGTAGCGCGAGACCTTCACGCCGCCGATCAAGAGCTGCGACGCCAGCGCGACGTCGGAGACGCTGACCCCCAGGTCGGCCGCCTTGCGCCGGTTGACGGTGGCCACCAGTTCCGGGTTGCCGGTCACCAAGGTGGTGTCGACGTCGACCGCGCCCGGGATGGCCTTCATCTTGTCGACGATCGCCTTCGAGTATTTGATGACGCCGTTCAGGTCGGGGCCGGTCAGGATGTACTGCACCGTGGCGGTGCTGAAGGTGCCGCCGCCGAACGCCGCCACCGCCGAGGCGCTGATGCGGAACGTCTTGGGCTGCGTGGGGACGATCTTGTCGCGCACGCGGGCCTGCAGCTCGTCCTGCGAGGCCTTGCGCCCATCGGGAGGCAGGAGGCGCACGAAGATCGACGCCAGGTTGGGCGTCTGCTGGCTGTTGTCGCCGATGGTGACCAGCGTCGTCGAGACCTCGGGCCAGGTGCGGACCTCGCGCGCTATTCGTTCGGCCGCCAGGTTGGTCGCCGCCAGGCTGGTCCCCTCCGGCGTCCGCACGCTGATCTCGAACTGCGCCTCGTCGTTCTTGGGCAAGAAGCCCTTGGGCACCGCCTTGGCGAGGGGACCGATTCGAGGCGATCGAGGCCAGCGCGGCGATGACCACGATCCAGCGGTGCCGCATCACGAAGGCCAGCACCTTCATGTAGAGCCGCTCGATCGGCAGGTAGAACCACTCGACCAGACGCTGCAGCACCGTCTTGGTGCGCTCGGACTCCGGGCGGGTGTCGAGCCGCAGCCAGCGCGAGGCCAGCATCGGCGTCAGGGTAAAGCTGACGAACAGCGAGATGGCGATGGCCGCCCCCATCGTCAGGCCGAAGCTGCGCAGGAACCGCCCCGGGATGCTGTTCATGAAGGCGACCGGCAGGAAGACCGCCAGCAGCGACAGCGTGGTGGCCAGGACGGCCAGCCCGATCTCCTTGGTGGCGTAGATCGCCGCCGGCATGGGCCGGACCCTCTTCTCGTCGATGAAGCGGAAGATGTTCTCCAAGACGACGATGGCGTCGTCGATGACGATGCCGACCGCCAGCGCCAGCGCCAGGAGGGAGATGGTGTTCAGCGTGAACCCCATCAGCCACATGAGCAGGAAGGTCCCGATGATGGAGGTGGGGATGGCCAGGGCGGCGATGATGGTGGCCCGCACGTGGCCGAGGAACAGCAAGACCACCAGCGCGGCCAGGATCGACCCCAGCACCAGGTGCTCCTTGACGGCGCCCACGCTGGTGCGGGTGGTCTCCGTGTTGTCACGGATGACCTCCAGCTTGTAGCCAGAGGGGAGCGTCTTATCCAGCACCTGCATCCGCTCGCGGATGGCGTCGACCACCGCCACGCTGTTCTCCCCCGACTGCTTGCGGATGGAGAGGACCACCGCCTCCTTGCCGGCGATGCTGGCCGCCGTGGTCGCCTCCTCCTGGCCGTCGACCACGTTGCCGACGTCGCGGACCATGATGGGGTGGCCGTCGACGTTGCGGATCACGATCTCGCCGGCCGCCTCGGCGCTGGGGACACGTCCGCTGACCCGGAAGGTGAGCAGCGAGGGGCCGGTGTCGACGGTGCCGCCCGGCGTGGTGACGTTCTGGCTGACGATCGCCCGCTGCACGTCGACCGCGGTGATCGAGGCCGCCCGCATCCGCTCGGGATCGAGCACCACCTGGATCTGCCGCTTACGCCCGCCGACGATCGACACCTGGCCGACGCCCGAGACGTTCTCCAGCGCCTCGCGGATCTCGTGGTCGGCGTACTCGGTCACCTCGCGGATGGGGCGGGTCGACTGCAGCGCCAGAAAGAGCACCGGCGCGGCGTCGGGATCGAGCTTGGTGATCTCCGGGCTCTTGGTCCCCTCGGGGAGGTCGGCCAGGACGGTCGAGACGTGCTCGCGCACCTCTTGCGCGGCCACGTTGACGTCCTTGTCGAGCTGGAAGCTGACCACCACCTGCGAGACACCCTCCGTCGAGATCGACCGCAGCTCGTCGATGCCGTTGATGGTGTTGATCGCCTCTTCGATCTTGTCGGAGAGCTCGGTGGCGATCTCCTCCGGCGCGGCGCCGGGGAGCGTGGTGATCACCTGGACCACCGGCAGGTCGACGTTGGGGAAGCGATCGACGTTGAGCTTCTGGTAGCCGATGATGCCGACGACCACCACGAAGAGGATGAGCACCGTCGCGAAGACGGGGCGGCGGACACAGATGCTGGCAAGCCACTGCATGGGCGCTCCTACTTCACCCGCACGCCGTCGCGCACGTCGGGGGTCAGCTCGGCGACCACCTGCTCGCCAGGCTTGAGACCGCTCACGATGGGGATCTGTTCCCCGACCTTCTCGCCGGCCTGCACCAGCCGGTCCTCGAGGCGCCCGCTCACGTCGACGAAGACGTGACGGAGGGTCCCGTCGCTGCGCACCGCCGCCGCGGGGACCGCCGGCAGCTCCTCCACCCCCACGGCCAGCCGCGCGGTGACGAACATTCCGGGCCGCAGATCGTGGGCGTCGTTCTGGAACACCGCCTCGACGACCGCGTCGCGGCTCTGCTTGCGCACCGAGGGGCCGACGTAGCGAATCTTGCCGTGGAAGACGCGGGCGTCGCTGTCGCCGGCGGTCCGGAAGTTGACGTCCATCCCCTGGCGCACCAGCGCCACGTCGGCCTCGGGGACGGTGATCTCCACCCGCAATGCGTCGGTGTTGACCAGCGTGACCACCCGCGAATCGACGCGCACGTACTCGCCGGCGGTCACCGCGCGTTCCACCACCATGCCGGAGAACGGCGCCCGGATCTCAGTGTCGCGCAGCGCCTCGGCGGTCAACGTCTTGTGTGCCTCGGCCGAGGAGACCGACCACTTGGTGGTCTGGCACTGGGTGCGCGCCTTGTCGTAGTCCGCCTTGGAGATCGCCCCCTTGGCGTTGAGGCGCTCGACGCGGCCGCAGTCGAGGTCGGCCCCGGCCGCCTGCGCCTTCATCGACTCCACGTCGGCGGCGGCCTGCGCCGCCTGCGCGCTCACGGCGCGCGAATCGAGCCGCGCCAGGATCGACCCCTTCTTCACGATCGAGCCGCGCTCGACGTAGGTGGCGACCACCTTGCCCGCCGCGCCGGCGGCGACCTCAGCCTGCTCGGCGCCGATGAGCGATCCCGAGAGCGTCACCACCCGCGGCGCCTTCACCACCTCGGCGGCGACCAGCTTGACGGAGATGGGCGCCGCCTCGGCGTCGTCGCTCTGGGCGGCGGTCGCCCCCGAACGCGCGCAGCCGGCTGCCCCGGCCGTGAAGATCGGCAGCGCGAACAGGAACGCCCGGGTCCAGGTCCGGTGCCGCTCGAGGGTCTTCGTCGCGTCATTCATGGCATTTCCATCCACTTTCGCCATCCGTTTTGGGTCCGCTTCCCGTTCCGTGAGTTGCCGTTTCCGGGCCCTTTCCGTCGCTGAACGAACGGCTGGGTTGGCGCATCCAGTCGTATACGACGATATTTGACCTTGTCAATCATCAAAGCCATGGACAATATCAATTCATGACATCGAGCCGAAATCCCCCGCCCGCCCGCGCGGAGATCCGTCCCGATGAATTCTGGAGCTCGGTCATCGAGCTCTGCTTCAGCGCGCGTGGATGGTGGAGCGCGGTCTGCGAGGAGCTCGATCTGACCCCCTCGCAGGGGATGGCCTTGCGCAGCCTCGATCGCCCCCTGCCAATGAGCACGCTGGCCGAGGCGCTGGCCTGCGACGCCTCCAACATCACCGGGATCGTCGACAAGCTGGAGTTGCGCGGCCTCATCGCCCGCCGGGCCGCCGACCATGATCGCCGGATCAAGATGCTGTTCGTCACCGACCGCGGGCGGGCCCTGCGCGATCGCCTGATCAACCGTCTGCTCGAGCCCCCGGCGGCGGTCGCCGCCCTCCCCCTCGACGTCAAGACGCGCCTCACCGCCACGCTGCGTAAGGTTCTCGCCGAGCTGAACCTCTACCCCGCTCCCGCCGCCGCCGAAAGCCGCCGCCGGCCGGTACGCGTCGCCCGCGGCTGACTTCCGCCCCAGGTCGGCCGCGTTTTCCGCCTCTGTTTGCGCCTCTGTTTCGCCTCCATTTGCGCCTCGCCGGTGAGCCCGGTCTTCCGCCCCCAGGGAGACCGTACCGGTTGGGAAATGCGTGTTATCGCGGGTGATCTGTTAGCATCAGCCGCTCGATTCTCCGCGGACCTCTTGTTGTCCGCTGGGCGGGTCAGGGAAGCGCGCAAGTGAGGCAGGTTAGGCAGATAGACTAGGAGGCGACACGTGGGTCCGGAACGCAGCGTGGTCCGCTTCATGGTCGGGGGTTGGCTCTCGGCGCTGCTGGCCATTTCAGTTCTTCCAGCTTCGGCGCGTGCCGCATCTGGGGCCGGCGCCCCTGCCGTTCCTCCGGCGCCGCCGCTCAATCTGGCCGCGCCGCCCCCTGACGACCCCGTGGACGAGCCGGCGCCCGAGGCAGCCGAGCCGGCCGCGGAGGTGACCACGGCGCCGCCGTCGAGCACGCCGCCGCTGGTGATCACCGGCTACCTGGACGTCGGGTTCGCCAAGGCGCAGGGGAACGGCACCAGCTTCCCCACCTCGTATTCCACCGCCCCGCCAGCCGGGCCGGCCGACTTCTACGTCGACACCTTCGCGCCGGCGGTGAATTCGCGCGGCGAGGCGGCGTCGATCCAGGCCCCCCCAGGCGCGCTCGTCGGCGGATTTCTGCCGCGCTCGGCGGGGATCGGCGGAAAAGCGTCCTTTCTCATCAACACGGCGGACGTAGATCTTCGTTACACCGCGCCCGAGCTTCCCATCATGATCTTCACTCGGCTCCAGGTGATCCCCCGCCTCTACGACCCCGACCCCAGCGTGAACATCCCGGCCGGCGAGTACACCCGCCTCTTTCTCGAACAGGCGTTCGGCCGCATCACGCCGCTGCGGAACGCCGAGCTGGCCATCAGCATCGGGCGCTTCGACTCGGTGTTCGGGATCGAGTACCTCGACAACGAGGCGAACTTTCGCGTTGGCGTCACCCCGTCGCTCGTCGCGCGCTACACGACGGGGCAGTCGGTCGGGGTGAAGGCTTTCTATCGTTATCAGATCATCCCCGCCGACTCGGCGATCAGCCTCAATGTTTCAGGGACCAACAGCGGGACGTTCGTCGAGGCGTTGCAGGGCCCGTCGCGGAGCCTGACCGGCGAGCCGGTGCTGGCGGCGCGCCTCGGCTACGAGTTGAACCTCCCGCGGGTGTCGCTCAAGGTGGGCGGCAGCGCCGAGTACGGGCCGCGCAACGATCAGAGCTACTCGACGGACGTTCCGCAGACTCTGCTGGGAATCGACGTCCGCCTGATCCTCCCCACCCTGACGCTGGCGGGCGAATATGTCCACGTCACCGAGGAGGACGCCGGCACGACGATGCCAGTCGACAAGTTGACGGGCGCCAACCTCTACCCGGCGGATCTCTACGAATTCTACGTGCACGGATTCTGGGTCCAGGCGGCGGAGGAGCTGCCGCTCTCCATCGACCCCTTCCGTATCACGCTCTACGCGCGCTACGAGCAGCGGCACGCCCAGTACCCGGACTTCGCCGGCGCGACGATCCTGGTCGACCGGATCACCGGCGGCGTGAACGTCGGCGTCGGCGAGAGCCTGCAGGTCAAGGCCGAGTACCTGGTGAACCGGGAGCTCGAGGGCGCGCCGCAGGTGGCCAACAACGTCTTCACTTCGTCGGCGGTCTGGACGTGGTGACGGCGAACGAGGATGCGCACATGGGGATGAGGACCAAGAGCAGGTTGACGAAGAGCGCGCTGTTGATCGGCGCGTCGCTGGCGCTGGTGGTGCTCACCACGCGCGCGGCGGCGGCGGCCGGGGGCGAGGCGAAGTGGATGGGCGACGACCTGCCGCTGCCGCTGCCGGTGAAGACACCGCAGGACATCGGATTCAAGTCGGCCACCGAGCGCCAGTACCTCATCTTCAACCTGATGGCGGGCGGCAAGCTGGCCTACCAGCGGGGCGACTACGCCGCGGCGGTCGACAAGTGGGACACGTTGCTGCGGATGCCCGGCATCGATCCGCAGATCGAGCGGGTGGTCGGGCCATTCCTCGACGATGCCCGCGTGCGCGCGGGACAGCCGGCCAAACCAGGGGCCCACGTCGAGCCGACGCGTGCCGAGCCGGAGGTGGCCGAACCGCCGTCTGCTCCCGACGAGAAGGAGGTCGCCGAGGCCCATGGCCACGCCGGAGCGGCCCCCGCGCACCGCAGCTACGGGACGGTGACCGTGAGCGGCACCGTGAGCGGCGGCGGACAGGTCGGTCCCGGCGGCGCGGTGATCTGGCTCCGGCGGCTCGACGGCCCCACGCCGCGCACCGCGCCGGCGGCGAACCAGATCATCACCCAGCGCGACAAGACCTTCCTGCCACACGTTCTGGCGGTCCCGGTCGGCACGTCGGTGCAGTTCCGGAACGACGACCGCATCTATCACGACGTGTTTTCCATCGCCAAGCCGAACGAGTTCGACGCCGGCATCCGCGCCACGGGGGCGACCTACAGCAAGACCTTCAGCCATCCCGGCGTGGTCGAGCTGCTCTGCAACATCCACTCGACGATGAACGCCTACGTGCTGGTGGTCGACTCTCCGCTCTACGCCAAGGCCCAAGCTTCGGGGATGTTCGTGGTGCGCGGCGTAGCCCCCGGACGCTACGAGCTCTCCGCCTGGCACGAGGCCGCCTCCACCATCACCCGTAAGCCGATCACCGTCGGCGCCGAGGGGGCACATGACCTGGCGGTCTCGGTCGGTGGCGACAAGCGGCCCAGCCCCTTCGTCCCCGACAAGTACGGTCACAAACGGCAACCGCAACTGGGGTATTGAACACTGACGGCGGAAGGCAAGGTCGGTAAGCTGGCGGGGTGGAGCAGGTCTACGGGGTGTACGGGGTGAATTGATGGGACGCTTGAAGACACGCGCGGGAGCCCTGCTCGCGGCGCTCGCCATCCTGGGGCTGACGACCGCCGCCGCCTTCACCCTCCTGCGGCTCGACCGCGCCCGGACCAGCGAGCGGCTGACCGACGACGCGCAGGCCGCCGGGCTGCGCGCTGCCGACGGCGTCCGCTCGCTGCTGGGCGCGCTCGAGGTGCAGGTCCAGAACGGGACGGCCAACCCCCGGCTCGTCGCGGCGCTCGACGCCAAGGTCGACCAGGAGACGCTGCGCGATCTCTTGCTGACCGAGCCCTGGTGGGAGCCTTTCCGCCGCTCAGTCGACGGCTTCGGCCTCTACACCGACGAGACCGCCGCCGTCGTCACCTCCCGGCTCCCCGAGGGGTTCGAGGCGCGGAACCTGGTTCACGACGCGCGCCTGGTCCACCGCACTGGCTCCGACCTGGTGATGGCGCAGGGGCAGGTCCTGGCCGTCGCGGTCGCGCCGGTGGCGCTCACCAGCCGATCGGACTGGCCGGTGTTGGTGGCGACCCGGACGCTCGACGTCGGAATTCTCTCGGGGATCGCGGAGCGCGCCGGAGCTTCGGTCGCCATCTCCGACGGGCGGCGGCTTCTCTGCGCCGCCACCACGGGCGCCACGACCGCGCCCGACGATCTCGGCCTCGGGCCGCTCAAGCAGGCGCTCGATCTCCAGGCGCCGGGCGTGGGGATCTTCGCCGGCGTGGCGGTGGCGTCCCTGCCGCTCGCCGGCGGGTTCCGTGTCCTGGCCGGCACGGCGCCGAGGACGGCCAGCCACGGCGCGCTGCCACTGCCGGGCGTGGTGCTGGCGATCCTGGCCATCGGGCTGTTGCTGGCGATGGGGAGCTTCTTCTTGCTGGCGCGGCAGGCGCCCGCTGACGACCAGGAGATCGAGATGACCACCGCCGCGGCGGTGACCGTCATCGGCCGCTACACGTTGGTCGAGCGCATCGGCCTGGGCGGGATGGCCGAGATCTACGCGGCGGTGACCACCGGCGAGGGGAGCTTTCGCCGGCCGGTGGTGATCAAGCGCCTGCGCCCGGAGCTGACGACCGATCCCAACGCCGTCTCGCAGTTCTGCGAGGAGGCCAACCTCCTGGCCACGCTTCATCACCCGAACATCGTGGCGGTGCACGATTTCGGGCGCTGGCAGAACCAGTTCTTCCTGGCCGAGGAGTACCTCCAGGGGCGCGACCTCGGACGGATCATCAGCAAGAGCTTCGCGCGTGACCGCCGCCCGCCACCGCCCGAGGTGATCGCCTACGTGGCGCACGAGGTCCTCAAGGGGCTCGACTACGCGCACGGCATGGAGAACGACCGTGGGCGGCCGATGGGGATCGTCCACCGCGACGTCTCGCCCGAGAACGTGGTGGTCTCGCCGCGCGGCGAGGTGAAGCTGCTCGACTTCGGCGTGGTCAAGACCAGCGAGGAGGGACGGGTCACCAAAACGGAGATGGGGGTGGTCAAGGGGAACGTCACCTACATGTCCCCGGAGCAGGCGCGCGGGCTCGAGGTCGACGGCCGCGCCGATCTCTTCTCGCTGGCCCTGGTCATGTACTTCTGCTGCACCGGCAATCCGCTCTACGCCGCCCACACCACCTACGGCCTGCTCATGCAAGCGGGCGCCGGACCGAGCGCCGACGGGCGGACCCTCATCGAGCGGCTCCCCGACCCCATCGCGGCCGTCGTGAATCGGGCCACCGATCCCGACCTCGCCAGGCGCTATGCCAACGCCCGCGAGATGGCGTCCGACCTGGAGGCGGCGGCGCGGTACGGCGCAGCGGGGACCGCCACTCTCGTCTCCGAGCTCTGCGGGCGCGAGCTGAAGGAGGAGGCCCATCGGTTGGCGACCTTCCCCATGCAGGGGCCGTCCCCTCCGCTCGCCAGCGCCTCCTCGCGCTGACGTCCTGCGACAGCGGGCAGGCGCCTCAATCCGCGCCACAAATCCGACGATGTAGTGACGGGCGCCGGGCCAAGGAGCACCGCAGAGGATCCCGCGCGCCGAACCGATGTCGGTCCCCAGCAAGTCCGATAGCGGAGACGCCGCCGAGACGTTCCCCCAGAACTTCGGACGCTACATCCTCACCGATCGGATCGGCGCCGGAGGGATGGCCGAGATCTTCCGTGCGGTGACGGTGGGGACCGAAGGGTTCCGCCGCGTCCTGGTGGTCAAGCGGATCCGCAGGTCGCTCGACGCCTCTGCCGAGTTCCTGCGCATGTTCTTCGACGAGGCGAAGATCAGCGCGCTGCTCAACCACCCCTACATCGTGCAGATCTACGACTTTGGTCAGATCGAGGGCGCCTACTTCCTGGCCATGGAGCACGTCGACGGGCGCGACCTCGCCAACGTGCTGCGCCGGCTGAAGGCCGCCGGCAACGATCTGCACCCCTCGACGGCGGCGCTCATCGCCATGCAGGTCGCGCAGGGGCTGCACCACGCGCACACGCTGCAGAGCGCCGACGGGCAGCCCTTCACCATCGTTCACCGCGACGTCAATCCGTCGAACGTGATGCTGCTGAGGACGGGGATCGTCGAAGATCCTGGACTTCGGCATCGCCAAGGCATCCGCCGCGACGGGCAAGGCCCAGACGCGCGCCACGGTGATCAAAGGGAAGCTCGGGTACCTCTCGCCCGAGCAGGCGCGCTGCGAGGTGCTCGACGGACGGTCCGACGTCTTTTCATTGGGTGCCACGCTCTGGGAGATGTTGACGGGCGAGAAGCTGTTCACCGGCATCACCGACTTCGAGCGGATCCGGAACGTGCTCGAGGCCCCCATCGCGCCGCCCTCGAGATACCGCCCGGGGATTCCGCTGGCGCTGGAGCGGATCGTGATGCGGGCGCTGGAGCGGGATCTGGGGCGGCGCTATCGCACCGCCGAGGAGATGAGCGAGGCGCTGGAGGAGCTCCTGCGCCAGGCGCCCGCCGAGAGCCAGGCGATCAAGAAATTGATTGGCCACCTCTACGACGATGACGACGTCCGCAACACCGCCACGCTGCCCGCCGTCGCGCCGAGCGCCATCACCATCGCCGGCACCGCTTCGCGATCGGGGACCGACTTCGGCGCCACCCCGCCCCCCCTGGCCCGCACGTCGGGCAAGTCAGGCAAGTCAGGCACGTCGGGTTTCATCGCTCGGCAGAGGCGGAGCGGGGCGCTGGTCTGGGGGATCGGCGCCTCACTGCTGGTGCTGGCGGCGGCCATCGGGCTCTCCGCTGTCCGCAACTCTGGCGCTCGTCCAACCCCCGCCGCAGCGGGGACGACGGGCGCCCACGACGTCCGCATCGAGGTCAACTCCGACCCGCCCGGCGCCGCCGTCTACGGCAGCCACGGTCCGCTCGGCACCACGCCGCTGGTGGTGACGCTGCCGGCCTCGTCGGAGACCGAGCTCTTGCGGCTCGAGAAGCCCGGCTTCGCCCCGGAGATCTACGAGCTCCACCCCAAGAGCGGCGGGTTCGTCTTCGTGGAGCTGCGCCGGGCGGGCGGCGACAACGCCGCCTCAGCGCAGGATCGCCTCTAGCGCCATCGTCAGCAGGAAGCCGGCCACCAGGCCGGCCGAGGCGATCCCTTCGTTCCCGTGGCTGTGCGACTCGGGAATGATCTCGTTCGACGTCACGTAGGTGAGCGTCCCGCCGGCCAGCGCCAGCACGAAGGGCATCGTCGCCACCGCCACCCCCGCCAGCGCGTCACCGAGCACGGCCGCCGCCGGGATCACGAGACCGGTCAGCGCCACGATGGTGAAACCACGCCAGCGCCCCACCCCTTCGTGACGGAGCGGCGCCGACATCACGATCCCCTCGCAGATGTTCTGCACACCGATCGCCACCGCCAGGACGATCCCCAGGTGCGAGGTGCGCGGCGCGGCGAACCCGGCGCCGATCGCCAGCCCCTCGGGGATGCGGTGCAGGCTGAGCGCGCCGACGACGGCGTAGGCGCGCCGCGGGGAGAGCGTGGGCTGGGGATCGTGCATGTCGTGCCCGGGCTCGTGCCCGAGGTGCTCATGGTGGCCGCCGGCGTGCTCGTGCGGGATGAGGCGATCCATGGCCGCGGCGATCCCGGCGCCGACCACGAACCCCGCCATCACCAGCGCGAAGCGACCCGGGTGAAAGACACCCCCCTCGTTCACGCCGCTCAGTGCTTCGGCGCAAAGCCCGAGCGTCGCCGCCGCCAGCATGAGCCCGGCCCCCAGGCCCAGGATGCCGTCGTAGGTGCGCCGTGGCAGATCGCGCAGGAACAGGAACGGGAGCGCCCCCAGGCTGGTGGCCAGCCCGGAGATGGCGGCGGGAAGTGTTCCGGCACCCACGGTCAGGGGACTATATACAGAGACGATGGCGGCGGCAGCGAGGCTGACGACGGTTTACTTGGCGCTGGGGGCGAACCTGGGCGACCGGGCCGGCGCGATCGGCCAGGCCATCGATCTGCTCGCTGCCTGCGGCGTCGCGGTGCGCGCCCGCTCGCCGCTCTACGAGACCGAGGCGGTGACGCCCGATCCGCAGCCGCGCTATCTCAACGCGGTGGTCCGCGCGGAGACGACGCGGGCGCCGGCCGCGCTGCTGGCCCACTGCCTCGACGTCGAGCGCCAGCTCGGTCGGCGCCGCCCCGCTGGCCGCCTGCACGCCCCGCGCGAGATCGACATCGACATCCTGCTCTATGGCGGCGAGGTGATCGACGACCCGCCGTCGCTCGTGGTCCCGCACCCCCGCCTGCACGCCCGCCCGTTCGTCCGCATCCCGCTCAGCGACGTGGCGACGGCCGGGCTCCGGCACCCCCTCACCGGTGAGCCGCTCGACCGCGCCGCGCCCGATCCCCTCGGTCAGGCGGCGAGACGGCGCCTGAAGTCTTCGATCGTCGCCGCCAGCCCCTCCTCGAGCGACACCTTGGGGCCCCAGTTGTCGAGCAGCTTCTGGGCCCGGCTGATGTCGGGCTTGCGGCGGGTCGGATCGTCCTTGGGCAGCGGCGCCCGGATGATCTCCGACTTCGAGTTCGCCAGGCGTCGGATCATCTCGGCCAGCTCGAGCACCGTCGTCTCGCGCGGGTTGCCCAGGTTGACCGGATCGACGCCATGCTGGCTGGCCATGAGACGGATGAACCCTTCGATGAGATCGGTCGCGTAGCAGAACGACCGCGTCTGCTGCCCCTCGCCGTAGACGGTGATCGGCTCGTCGCGCAGCGCCTGCACCACGAAGTTCGACACCACGCGCCCGTCGTTCTCGTGCATGCGCGGGCCGTAGGTGTTGAAGATGCGGACGATCCGCACCTCCACCGCATACTGGCGGGCGTAGGAGACGGCCAGCGCCTCGGCGCAGCGCTTCCCCTCGTCGTAGCAGGCGCGGGGGCCGATGGGATTGACGTTCCCCCAGTAGCTCTCGCGCTGCGGGTGCTCGATCGGATCGCCGTACACCTCGGAGGTCGAGGCGATCAGGATCCTGCGCCCTCACCTCGCGCGCCAGATCCAGCATGTTGAGCGTCCCCTCGACGGCGGTGCGGATGGTGCGCACCGGGTTGCGCTGGTAGTGGATCGGCGAGGCCGGGCAAGCCAGGTGATAGACCTCGTCCACCTCCATCGTGATCGGCTCGGTGACGTCGTGGCGCACCAGCTCGAAGCGGTGATCGTCGAGCAGGTGCTCGATGTTGGCGCGCGAGCCGGTGAAGAAGTTGTCGAGGCAGACCACCTCGTGCCCCTCCTTCAGGAGTCTCTCGCACAGATGCGAGCCCAGGAATCCCGAGCCACCGCTGACCAAAATTCGCTGGCGTGACATCGCACGTTCATACCGCAGCCGACCCGCATCGCAAAGCCAGTCGAACTGGCGCCGCCCGGGGCGCGTGATAGCATTACCCGCATGTCCGACGTCGCGGAAGAACGGCGCGGAGGCCCGCGGATCCCGATCGAGATGTGGGTCGAGGAGACCACCGGCTCGGAGCGCTATTTCCGGCGCGCCGGCAACCTTTCGCGCGGCGGCCTTCGCCTCGAGCACACCATCCCGCTGCCCATCGGGACGAGCGTCAACCTGACCTTCACGCTGCCGGGGGACAAGGCGGCGATCGAGGTGACCGGCGAGATCGTCTCCGCCGCCGCCCCGGAGGACCTCCGGATGGGGGTGAAGTTCACCAACCTCACCCCCGACGCCCGGACCCGTATCGAGGCGTTTCTCGCGCGCGCCGGCGCCTGAGCCGCCTCCGGGCGGCACGGCGTCGGGCATGGTTCGCTTCGCCGATCGGAGAGAGAGAGGGATTTACCAAAACGGCGCGGACGGTCTAAGTTAGCTGCGCATGGTCCGCCCATCGGCCGCAGCCGTGGTTTCGACGCTGGCCGCGCTGTTCGGCGCGGCGCCTCTCGCGCATGGCGAGCAGAGCCTCAAGCCGCTCGAGCCCCAGGCGTCGATCAAGCCCCAGGACGGCGAGGGCTTCTTCGACGAGGTCTTCGGGATCGACGACGCCGGCAAGCAGCTGGCGGTCATCCGCGGTGATGGCGCCACCTATTCCAAGATTGAGATCTACGACCTCGAGGCCAGACCGCCGAAGCTTACCGCGTCGTTCGATCCGCCCAACAAGAACCTGATCGTCTCCCGCGTCGAGCTTTTGCCACCCGGCAAGGGGGTCGTCCTCATCGGACGCGATAAGCCCGACGACAGCGCGCCGCTCACCGCCTTCCTGGTCGATACCAGCGGCAAGGTCGCGGCCAAGGTGGGGCCGGTGACTGCGTTCGGGCGTCCGCCGGACGACGGCACGCCGCGCGCCGCCCTGCTGGTGGCGTTCGACCGCAAGCCCGGCGCCCGCGGGGCCGAAGCGAGCTATGCGGTCACCCCCTACACGCTGGCGACGCTGGCGCCGGCCGGCAAGGGGCGCGTCTACAAGACCGACCTGGCCGGCGAGCTCAAGGCCCCACCGGTCCGCTTCATCGGATTTTACGACGGCTACACGCGGATCCTGGGCGAGCGGGCCGGGGCTTACGAGAAGGCCGAAGACGTGCGCGGCCACCCCAAGCGGACGGTGGTCGACGCGCTGACCGGCAAAACCGTGAGCGAAACCGAGATCACCGACCCGGTCGGCTGGGCCATCACCGGCCAGCTGCGGCGTGACAAACCCGGACAATCTCTGTTCGTCGACCTCAATCAAGACGGCTCGGGTGTCGATGTGATCGATGCGATGGGGAAAAAAATGCCGGCCTCGCTGGCGGTCCCGTTCCACCTCTACGACCCGCGGACGCTGGTCTTCGAGGAGGGGCCGGCGCCCAACCGCCTCAGCTTCGGGATCGCCGTCGATCCGCTGAACCCCGAGGCGATCAAGCGCAAGAAGGCCGAGCTGCCGATGCTCGACCTCTACGCGGCCGACACCGCCGACGGGATGGTCAGGGCCCGGGGACGGGTGTTCACGCCGCGCCCGGTGACCTACCGGGTCCGCGCCCACACGCTGGTGGTGCTCAAGCGGTTCAAGAGCTTCGCCCGAGGGGGCGATGAGATCCAGGTCTTCGAGCTGCGCTAGCGCCCTCGCGCTGGTGATCGTTCTTCTTCCTGCGTGCACGCAGGTCCGCGGACGCAAGCGGATCCAGGAGGCGAACGAGCTCTACCGGCGCGGGCGGTACGCCGAGGCGGTGACGCTCTACAAGGAGGCGGAGGCGCTGGTCCCCGGGCTGCCGGCGCTCTGGCTCAACGAGGGCTACACCTGCCGCCAGCTCATCGCGCCGGGCGGCCAGGATCCCGAGAGCCGCCGCGCCGCCGCCTGCGCGCTGGCCGCCTTCCAGCGCCTCGGCGAGGTCGCCCCCAAGGACGAGCGGGCGGTCGAGCTGGCGCTGCAGACCCGGTTCGACGTGCAGGACTACCCCTGGCTGGAGGCCACCTTCCTCGCCCGCCACCGGGAGGCGCCGAGCGACCTCGACGCCGTCCACGGCCTGCAGGACGTCTACTTCAAGTGGGGGAAATGGCCGCAGGCGCTGGAGTGGTCGAAGCAGGCCGCCGCGCTGCGGGCCAACGACGCCGAGGCGCAGTACGGCGTCGGCACCTTCGTCTGGCAGATCCTCTCCACCCACGGCGGCGCCGCGGCGCTGGCCGGCTACAGCCCCTGGCCGAGCTTCACCAAGACCGGCGCCGCGATGACTGTGGCGCCGCCCGCGCCCGCCCCGGGGGACATCGCCGCTGATGCGCGGATCGCCCTGGCCGACCAGGGGATCGCCTATCTGGAGAAGGCAATCGCCCGGCGGCCCCGTTACCCGGAGGCGATGACCTACCTGGCGCTGCTCTGGCGGCAAAAATCGTTCGCCTTCCTGACCGATCCGATCGCCTGGCAAGGCGCCGTCGACGAGGCCGACAACTGGCAACAGAAGGCGGCGGATGCGCGCGCCGGAAAGTCGTGACCGGTGGCCTTCGACGCCTTCCGTGCCGAATCGCAACCAGGCCCGCGGCGCGGCCGGCTCACCGCCGCGCTGTCGATCGCCTTTCACGGCGCGCTGCTGGCGGCGGGGGTGGCTTACTCGTTCTGGCACGTCGACGAGCTGACGCCGCCGTCGGTGAAGGTGACCTTCCTGTCGGCGGCGCCCCCACCCCCGCCACCGCCTCCGCCCGCGGGTGGGGGCGGCGCAGCCCGCAAGAAGGCGGTGGTCAAGCCGAAGACGCCGATCAAAATCCCCGACATCGTCCAGCCGCGCGAGACGCCCGAGGAGAGACCGAAGGAGGTCAAGGCGACGACCGACGGGCCCGGCGAGCGGGGCGGGGTCAAGGGAGGCGTCATCGGCGGCACCATCGGCGGCACGATTGGCGGCACCATCGGCGGTCAGATTGGCGGCACCAAGGGGGGCGTCATCGGCGGCACCATCGGCGGCACGGGGCCGGCGCGGAAGTTTCTGCCGCCCAGTATGGGTGCGCTGCAAAAGGAGTCCGGTGAGATGCCGGATCTCCCTGCGTCTTTGAACCGCGCCGGCGCGAGCTATGTCGTGGGCGCCAAGATCTGCGTCGCGCGCACCGGCGCCGTCGAGAGCGTCACGGTCATGCAGCGCGCCGATTCGCTGCTCGACGACAACGTCGTGCGGGCGGTGAAGGGGTGGCGCTACCGGCCGCTCATGGCCGACAACATCGCCGTCCCGTTCTGTTACTTCGGACGGTTCGAGTTCACGAGTCACTGATAAGGGAGACAACGATGGACTTCACGCTGGTCGGACTGTGGAACGAGATGGGCTTCACCGCCCGGGCGGTCGTGGTGGTGTTGATCGTCATGTCGCTCTACTCGCTGGCCATCGCCGGCGATCGGCTGCTCACCTTTCGCAAGGGGCGCAAGCAGTCGCGCGGCTACGTCGAGGCGCTGGCGCCGCTCGTCGAGGCCGCCGGCCGGCTGCGCGAGGCGGTCGGTCTGGAGAAGAGGTTCGTCGGCAGCCCGGTGGGCAAGGTGATCGGCGCCGGGTTGCGTGAATACGCGCGCGGCCTGGATCGCCCCGCCGGCGCGGCCGCGCTGTCGTCGTTCGACGTGGCCGAGATCGTCAACCGCGCGATGGAGCGGAGCAAGGAGCGCGAGCTGGCCGGCCTGCGGCGCGGGATGCCGGTGCTGGCGACGGTCGCCTCGTCGGCGCCCTTCGTGGGCCTGTTCGGCACCGTCGGCGGCATCATCACCGCCTTCCAGAAGCTCTCCGACCCGACCAAGGGGGGCGGCGGGATCGGGACCGTCTCGGCCGGCATCGCCGAGGCGCTCATCACCACCGCGGTCGGCCTGGGCGTCGCCATCATCGCCGTCTGGTTCTACAACTACTTCACCGCGCGCCTCGACGACGTGACCATCGACATCGACGAGACCGCCTCCGAGCTGGTCGACACCATCCTGCGTGGAGGCGCGGTGTGAGCGAACCCGCCGGGCCTCCACTGGCGCCGCCCAGGCGCCGCCGCCACCTGGCGGTCAAGCGCCACCCCAAGGGGCAGGTCCGGGCGGAGATCAACGTCACCCCTCTGGTCGACGTGATGCTGGTGCTGCTCATCATCTTCATGGTGATGACGCCGATGATCGTGCGCGGCGTGAGCGTCGACCTGCCCATCACCAGCCACCACGACCGCAAGAATGACGACAACAAGGACCTCATCGTCTCCATCAACGCCAGCGGCGACATCTACCTGAACGCCGACAAGGTCCCGCCGGGTGGACTCATGGCCGCCGTCACCGAGGAGCGCCGCCGCCATCCCGACAAGGGGATCTTCGTCAAAGCCGACCGCCGGATTCGCTACGGCACCGCGCGCGAGGTCATGGAGTCCATCCATCGCGCCGGCGTCGAGGACGTCCAGCTCGGCACCGAGGAGCAGAAGCCGGCCCCCGGCGAGGCGGCTCCCTGATGGCCTTCTCGGTCGGCGGCGGACGCGGCCCGCAGGCGGAAATCAACGTCACCCCGCTCATCGACATCGTGCTGGTGCTGCTCATCATCTTCATGGTCATGACGCCGGTCATGCTCAAGGAGATCGTCGCCAAGGTGCCGCAGAAACAGACCGAGAACGTCCCCTGCCCCCCGGCGAAAACACCATCGTCGTCGAGCTCGACGCGCACGACGAGCTGTCGCTCAACGGCGAGGCCGTGGCGCCGGAGCGCTGGGGGCGAGGGTCGGCGAACGGCTCGCGCACGATCGCCAGAAGGTGGTCTTCTTCAGGTCGACGACGACGCCAACTACGGGCGGGCCGTCCGCCTCATGGACCTCTGCAAGGGCGCCGGCGCCAAGACGCTGGGCATCGTCACCAAAGACGATCGCTGACCCGCATTCCGTCAACTGGCGCCAGCTCCGTCGACGGCGCCTCGACCCAACCCCGGCCTTCACCAGGCGCGAAAACGGGGCCCAAACCGCACCAGGCCTGGTGTGGGTCAAGAAACTACGAGAGCAGCCGAATTCACAGGCTGCGATATGGCTGATACGATGCGCACGTCGCGTGCCTTGCCTTTCCCGATCGTCGCGATTCCACCGGTTACAAGGAGCCTTAATGAAACGGCCGTTTCCTCAGATTGAGGTATTGGGCCTCGCGGCCGCGCTCGCCATCGGCGGCGCGTGCACCCCGGACAATTCGGTCAAACCGGGCGCCCCGGTCCTCACCGCGCTCTCCATCGTTGAAAACCCGGGAGGATTCCCCTACACGTCGACGATCACCACCGTCACCGCGTCGACCGGCGCCTGTCCGGCCGCGACTCACGAGACCGGCGCCTGCAATCCGATGGCCGCCACCGCGACCTGCGAAGAGGTGACCAACAACAATCTCTGCCACTGCGTCCCGAACCCGGTGATGGCCGGCGCGACGCCGACGGCCACCTCCGACGCGGGCGCCTCCGATGCGGGATCCTCCGACGCCGGTCCATCCGACGCGGGGGCGGCCACCTCGGACGCCTCGCTCTCCGACGGCGCCGTCTCCGACGCTGGCCTGACCAAGGACGGGGGCGCCGACGGCTCGGCCGCCACGCTGACCGGGACCTGGACCTGCTCCTATGCTCCGGCCTCCGTGGTCCTCTACACCTTCGACCGCCTCCTCGACACGACGCCGCTCGATCCGGGTGACGCCAGCACTCTGCTGGACCTGGCCTCGTTCAACCCCCAGCCGCCGCCGGCAAAGCCCGTGGTCCTGGCTGGCGACTATGCGTCCACCGGCGCGCCGAACCTGCTCATCTTCCCCGGATACACCTACCGCGCCAACGGTCCGAGCCTGTTGTTTGCGGGCGTGCCCACCTTCCCCACCGGCACCACCATCACGATCACCCTCGACAAGACCAAGGTCTTGGCCAAGGACGGCCGAACTCCGTTCACCGCGACGAACCTGCTCGTCGACGGAGCGATCTCCTTCGTGACCCAGCCTCTCAGCGTCACGGTGACGAATCCACCGCCGCCGTCGAAGGCCGCCGACGCCGGCGCCGACGCGGCCGCCCCCGTCGACGTTGTCCCTGACATGACGGCGGCGACCGCGACGTTCAACAACATCGTCTGCCCCCAGCTGGCAGACGGGACCTTCGACGCGACGGCGATCGGGACGCACATCACCGTCTCCGCGACGCCGATCGGCGGCGGCGGCCCAACGCCCGTGGAGGTCGATTTCTCGGCCGCCGACGG
>CAVRRT010000047.1:0-39807 GCA_963723305.1 uncultured Pseudomonadota bacterium | reverse complement strand
ACTGACGACGCGACCGGTATTCGGCGGTTCGAGGAGTAACGGTGCGGTCATTTTTGTCGCGAAAACGGCAACGCATTCTCCAGGTAACAACCGCCACCTCCGCGGCAGTACAGGAGGTGAGCAATCGCTTGTTGAGCAGCGCCGGTGCGGTGGCGTCCGGCGTCATGCTGGCGTTCTTGTTCGGTGGTTGTGGCGGGACCGGCGGCGCCACCACTGGGAGCACGGGCGGCAGCTCGACCGGTGGTCAAGGTGCCATCGGAAACGGCGGCTCGGGCGGCACGGCATCGACCGGCGGCGCGACCGGCGCGGGCGGCGTGACCAGCACCGGCGGCGTGAGCGGCGCCGGCGGCGTCACCGGCACCGGAGGTATCGCAGGCACCGGAGGAAGCGGTGCGGGTTCAGGTGGCGCTTCCGGACGAGGCGGCGCAGCAGGATCGACGAGCGGTGGGGCGGGGGGAACGTCTTCTATAGGCGGCAACGGATCCGGCGATCAGTCGGGAGCTGGTGGCAGCGCGGCGACCAGTGGAACGTTTTACGTCTCGCCTACTGGCACCGGGACGACCTGTACGAGCGCTGCGCCCTGCTCGATCACCCAGGCCCAGAGCGTGGTCCGGAGCGCGGCCAGCACGATGAACAGCGATCTCGTCGTCGAGCTGGCCGACGGCACGTATCGACTGACGTCGCCGCTGGTCTTCACGGCAGCCGACTCGGGAACGAACGGCCACACCGTCACCTGGCAAGCCGCGTCCGGCGCCCAACCCATCCTCTCGGGCGGCAAGTCGATCACGGGATGGGCCGTCAGCGACTCCGGCAAGAACATCTGGAAGGCCTCGGCGCCGGGCACCTTTGCCACGCGCCAGCTCTATGTCGACGGGAAGATCGCCACCCGCGCGCGCTCGCCGTCGATCAGCCGCTCGACCATGACCTTCACCAGCAGCGGCTGGACGTTCACCAGCAGCAGCCTCGGCTATCTGAACAACCTCGCCAACCCGGGCCGCGCGGAGCTGAACATCATCGGGTCATGGACGAATCGGTACTCGCAGATTCAGGGCGTGAAGAGCAACGCGGTGACCATGGCGCAGCCCGCCTGGGACGAGAACACCTGGGGCTATGACACCGTTCAGAGCCCGTATCGCCAGGGACCAATCTACGCGGAGAACGACTACACGCTGCTCGACCAGCCGGGCGAGTGGTACCAGGACACGACTGCCGGTGTCCTCTACTACATCCCGCTCTCGGGTCAGGACCTGACAACCGTCGATGTGGAGCTGCCGCAGTTGCAATACCTGGTCGCCATCGGGGCCGCCTGCCCGTCGAGCCCGACGAACGGCGTGTGCGTTCAGCCGAGCACGGCCAATCCGACGCAGGCCGTGGCCTACGCCGCGCCGGCCGGCGGCGATGCGTACACGCAGCCGGCGCACGATTCTCGTCTTCAGCGGCCTGACGTTCTCGCACACGAGCTGGCTCGAGCCCAACACGGACGGACTCGCCGACCAGCAGACCGGCGGGTTTCTCGTCGGTCCGCGGTCGAACTATCCGGGCGGCGCCCAGACGCCCGTGTTCGAGGCGTCGCGGCCGCACTGGATGCAGATGCCGGCCGCGGTGCAGGTGTCGGCGGCGAAGAACGTCTCGTTCGTGCGCGACCGGTTCGTCGATCTCGGCCAGGTGGGGCTGGGGATCGGTAACGACCCCAGCGCGCACGCCAGCGGTGTCGGGCTAGGCGCCAATGGCGTCAACGTGACCGGCTGCGTGTTCGGTCAGCTCGCGGGCGGCGCAATCGTGGTCGGCGGCATCCAGGCCTGGGCGCACCACCCGTGCGGGGACAAGGTGTGCGCGTCGAGCGATCCGGGCTCGAACCTCATCGACCAGAACATCACGATCGAGGACAACCTCGTCCACGACATCGGGATCGACTACCGGGACTTCGCCGGCATCATGTTCACGTACACCACGAACGCCGTCGTCTCGCACAATGAGCTCTACAACGTTCCCTATTCGGGGATTAACAGCGGCCTCGGGTGGGGAACGAACGACGCCGGCGGAAACAACGACTACAAGACGCGGGCCACGGGCGACCTGTATCTCTATCAGCCGCTGTACGCGAACCCGACCACCGCCAAGAACAACACGGTGAGCGCCAACTACGTCCACCAGGGAATGCTCCAGATGAACGACGGCGGGTGCCACTACAACCTGGGGTTCCAACCCGGCACCGTCGTCACGCAGAACTACTGCGAGGGCAAGGGCGGCGGACTGTCTGGGACCTTCTGGGGCGAATACAACGACGAGGGCTCCGCGTACATCACAGAGACGAAGAACGTGTACGCGAACTTCGGGGCCTACGTGACGGCGAACGCGAACGCCTCCAACAACACGGGCCACATCACCTTCACCAACAACTGGGGAAGCTCAGCGAGCCCGGGCCTCGGCGGCCCCGGCAACACGGTCTCTGGCAACATTCAGATCAACGGAGATACCTTTCCGGCAGACGCCCAGACGATCGTGAACGCGGCCGGTCTCGAGGCAGCCTACGCCGATCTGAAGAACAATCCGTGATGGCCCAGATCGAAGGCGACGTCTGGAGGCTATCGGGCGGGTTCGATCTCTCGCTCATGCTCGACCCGGAGGGCGGTGCCACCGCCCACCAGACCGGCGCGAAAGGGAAAGCGGGTGAACCCGGAAGCTGCCGAGACGGCGAAGATCCTCCTGCGAGTTTTCTGTCACGCGCACGGGGACAGGATCGTCCTTCTCCTGGGCGGATACGACAAAGGCGAACGGTCGAGCGCGCGACACCAACAGGCCCAGATAGAGCTGGCGCGAGACCGCCTGAAAGCCTGGAAGGGTCGACGGAAGGGGTAGGGGGCGGGTTGACGGTATTGGTTTTATCCCATATCATTCTTGCAGCAGGGTGCGCGATGGGGACCAAGTTCACAGACTTCATGGCTGAGCTGAAGCGCGACGCCGAGGGCGAGGGACCCGAGGCTGTTGCAGAGCTGAAGTACTTCCGAGAGCGGTATCGCCTCGCGCGGCGGTTCGCGGAGGCCCGCCGGAAGCGCGGTTGGACGCAGAAGAAGTTGGCCGAGAAAACCGGTCTCAATCAGAGCGAGATCTCGACGCTGGAGAGTGGACAGGCGAACCCCACTTATAAGACGCTCCAGACGCTCGCGGCCGCCCTGGGCGGGAAGATCGAGCTCGTCATCGGCTGAACGCGCGTCACGACGCGTATACCGGCTAAGAAGCCGGAGAAGGGCCAAGAAAGCCGGCGGCGGTTTCGACCTCGAAGCGACGCTGGACGAGGCGAGCGCGCGCTGGCGGGGGACGAGAGCAGCACCGGGTCTATGAGTCGAGTAGGCGGGACAGGGATTGAACCTGCGACCCGGGCCGTGTAAAGACCCCGCTCTACCACTGAGCTACCCGCCTGGGTGGCGCCAGGATAGCTCAACAGGAACTCAACCGGCACCTCACCCAGGGCACTGGCGGTGTGAGAAGCCGGCCCCCCCGACCTCTCACACCGACGCAGGCCCATCCCGCCCATCCCCGCCGAACGCACTTACAGTAGCGCAGGCATGTTTCGTTCTTCTTTCATCGACGCGAATCTTCTGTAAATTCCACCCGACAAATGACGAACAGCGCGCTGGCTATCGGAAAACCGCCTTACCGGGTGGGACGGGCGCGGCTTTCGAACGGGCTCAAGCTTGTCACCGTCGAGACGCCGCATCTACACAGCGCCACTCTCTGCCTTTACGTGCGAGCTGGCTCACGTTACGAGACGCCAGAGACGAACGGGATCTCGCACTTCCTCGAGCACATGCTGTTCCGCGGCTCGTCGCGCTATCCGTCGTCGTTCGCGCTGAACCTGGCGATCGAAGAGCTCGGCGGCACGCTCTACGCCGAGACGGGGCGCGACTACTCGCTCTACCAGATCGCGCTCAACCCGCGGCACCTACAGCGCGGGATGGAGATCCTGGGCGATCTCTTCAGCGCGCCGGAGTTCCGCGACATCGACCTCGAACGCCAGATCATCGTCGAGGAGATCCTGGAGGATCTCGACGACCGCGGGCGCAACGTGAACATCGACGATCAGTCGCGCCGCCAGATCTGGGGCCAGCACCCGCTGGGGTTTCCGATCACCGGGCCGCTGCGCAACGTGAAGCGGTTCTCGACGCGTGACGTGCGGGCGCACTTCCGCCGCTTCTACGGCGCCGCGAACATGGTGCTCGCGGTGGCCGGGCCGGTGCGAACCAGCACCGTCGAGCGGCAGAGCCGCGCCGCCTTCGCGGCCGTGCCGCGCGGCGAGCGGCGCGCGCCGCCGCGGCCGCGTCCTGCCGCGCCGGGGCCGCGCTTCCGCGCCGTGCACAACGAGTCGGCGCAGACGCAGGTGCACATCCTGTTTCACGCGCTGCCGGAGACCGATCCGGGATATCTCGCCCTGCGCGCGCTGGTGCGCGTGCTCGACGACGGGATGTCGACGCGGCTGCACTATCAGATCTGCGACCAGAAGGGGCTGGCCTACTCGATCGCCGGGTCGCTGCACTCGTACCATGACACCGCGATTCTGGAGATCGACGCCGCCTGCGCCCACGCCAAGCTGCCGGCGCTGGTGGCCGAGTCGCTGGGGATGCTGGGCCGTTTTCGCGACGAGCTGGTCGGCGAGGACGAGCTCGACAAGGCCAAGCGGCGCTTCGTGGGCGACATCGAGGCCTGCTACGACGATCTCGACGGCCTGGCGGGCTGGTTCGGCGGCACGGAGCTCTTCATGCGGGCCGACCCGCAGGAGAAACGGGCCCGCGCCCTCGGCCGCGTCCGCCCCGAGCACATTCACGAGGTCGCCCGCCGCGTGATCCGTCCGGAGCGGCTGTCGGTGACGTCGGTCGGCGCGCTCAGCCCGAAGCTCGCGCACCGGGTCGAGAAGATCGTCCGCGAGTTTAAGTAGCCGTTAGTTCTTTTTCTTCTTGGCGGCGGCCGCGGGCGTGACCTCGATGGCGAGGGTCAGCGTCTCCTTCACCGGCTTGCAGGCCTGCTCCTGACAGAGGACGAAGTGCGCCTCGGCGGCGATGCTCTGTTTGCCGGTCTCGGTGGCGGAGACCGGGATGTCGAAGCGGGCGCTCTCCTTGCTGCTGGCCGCCAGGTCGGCGCGCGTCAGCTTCGCCTTCTTGACCGTCAGACCGGGCGGCGGGGTGAGCGCCAGGCTGATCGGCGCCTCGTCGTTGACGTGCCAGCCCCCCTTGACCTTGATCGTCAGGCTGGCCGTTCCGGTGCCGCCGACGGCGACCTTCGGTTCGACCTTGGTGATCTCGTAGAGCGACTCGGCGGCTCGGGCGACGGCGGACCCTCCGGTCACGAGCGCGAGTGCGAGTGCGAGCAACAGGCGTTTCATGCCGACACCCTAGCATATTGCGCGCCGCGGCATCCAGACTGCGGCCAAACCCCAGCTTGACCCTCTGGGTAGTCAGATGTAGGTTGAGGTGAGCACTATGAACACGAAACGGGTTTGGATCAGAGATCTGGCAGAGAAGCGGGGTATGCGCCGGGTTCCCGCCGACTTTTACGCGGTCGAGCTGGACCAGGGGGGGCGCTATCTGCGACGCGTGACCAACGTGTCGGACGACGGGCTCCTGTTCGAGAGCCCGCTCCGCGACGAGCGGCCGGGGCAGATGGTCGATCTCGAGCTTCCACGGATGGAGGGCGAGGAGCCCCTGCGCGTGCAGGGCGAGGTCGTCTACGTGAAGGACGACGGGCGGGTCGGCGTGCACGTGACGTCGGCGCGGTTGCCGGTCGACGTGCTCGGCGGGCGCGAAGCTCTTTAGCCGGCCGCCGGGCTAAGTTACACTGGCGGCATGCCCCTCATCGACAAGCCGGAACGCGCGCGCCAGCTCGCGCGGGCCATCGCCTCGGACCTCTCGATGTATCACGAGAAGAAGATCATCGAAGGGGTCGAGCGGGACACGCTGTTCGACACCATGCGCGACGAGATCGAAGAGGGGCGGACGCTCTACAAGAGCCGCGTGACGCCCGAGATCTTCCAGCTCGGCATCTACGACCGCGCGCTGGTCGACATGCTGCTGAAGTCGCGCGGCGGCGTGCGCTCGAAGATCTGGTAAGGTGCGTCGCGGCGCTTCGTCGTCGCGCCGGCGGCGGCGGGTCAACGACTGGATCTGTTTCTCGCCGAGCAGGTGGCGGAGGTGTCGCGCTCGCAGCTGGCGCGGCAGATCGGGCAGGCGGCGGTGACGGTGAACGGCGCGGCGGGCGTGCCGTCGCGCAAGCTGCGCGCGGGGGACGTCGTGGTCTGGGAGCCGCCCGCCCCTGGTGGCGACGGAGATCGTGGCCGAGGCGCTGCCGCTGACGATCGTGCACGAGGACCGCTGGCTGGTGGTGATCGACAAGCCGGCCGGTCTGGTGGTGCATCCCGGCGCCGGGGCACGAGGCGGGGACGCTGGTGAACGCGCTCCTGGCCCACTGCCGCGACCTGCGGGGGATCGGCGGCGAGCTGCGGCCGGGGATCGTCCACCGGATCGACAAGGACACCTCGGGGCTGCTGGTGGTGGCCAAGGACGACGCGACGATGAACGCGCTCGGCGCGGCGTTCAAGGCACACACCGATCGAGCGGGTCTACGAGGCGCTGGTCGCCGGCAAGCCGCCAGGGGCGAGCGGGCGCATCGACACGCTCTACGGGCGCGATCCCAAGGAGCGGAAGAAGTTCTCCAGCCGGGTGCGCGTCGGGGAAGCGCGCGGTCACCAACTGGCGCCTGGTCGAGCAGTTCGCCGGCGCGGCGCGGATGGAGGCGCGGCTCGAGACGGGGCGGACGCACCAGGTGCGCGTCCACCTGGCGGCGCTCGGCTGCCCGCTGCTGGGCGATCAAGACCTACGGGCGACCGCCGCGCGATCCCAAGATTCGCGCCGTCGCAGAGGCGCTGGGGCGGCAGGCGCTGCACGCGCGCGTGCTGGGGTTCGTCCACCCGGCCACCGGCAAGCAGATGTCGTTTTCGTCGGCGCCGCCGGCCGACATGCGGTCGGCGCTGGCGGCGCTCGAGGCGCTATAAAGGAAACGCGGCATGCGCGCAGAGCTGGTCGGCGATAGGGACGAGAGCTGGGAGCTGCCGTTGCTGCGCTCGGAGTCTGATCGGCGCGCCGTTCGTCCACGGGTTCACCACGCGGGCGGGGGGCGTGAGCGCGCCGCCGTTCGACAGGCTCAACCTGGGGGGCAAGTGGGGTGACGATCCAGCGGCGGTCTCCGAAAATCGGAGGCGCCTCGGGCGCGCGCTGGGGAGCACCGCGCGGGAGGGCTCGGGAGCGCGTCCGATCTTGGTGGCGCGCCAGGTCCACGGCGCAAGGGTCTTGCGCGTGAAGGCGAGCGACGACCGGCGAGGAGATCGCGCGGACCGACGCCGACGGGCTCTGCACCGACGCGCCGGGTCTGGTGCTCGGCATCTTCGTGGCCGACTGCATCCCGGCGCTGGTCGTCGATCCCCGCACCGGCGCTTCGCGGCCGTCCACGCCGGCTGGCGGGGGACGGTGGCGGGCGTGCTGCCGGCGGCGGTGCGGGCGCTGGCGGACGAATTCGGCGCCCGGCCGGGCGATCTGCGGGTCGCGCTCGGTCCGGCCATCGGTCCCTGCTGCTTCGAGGTGGGTCCCGAGGTCGTCGCCGCGTTCGAGGGGCTGTTCGCCGACGCGGACGCGCGGGCGCGCGGGGTCGTGCGCCCGTCGCCCCGCGGCGCCGCCGGCAAGGCCAACGTCGATCTCAAGGCGGCCAATCGGCTGCTGCTCGAACGCGCCGGCGTCGCGCCCGAGGCGATCGACGCCGGTCCCGAATGCACGCACTGCGATGGCGCGCGCTTCTTCTCGTTTCGCCGCGACGGCGGCTCGACCGGGCAGCTGATGGGCCTCGTCGGCCGCGCCGACGACGCCTGACGTCGGCCGTCGCCCTTGAAGGTGCGGCACCGAGACGGTAACGTCGGCGTGTGGCCGGCACCGTCCTCCGCTGTTACACGTTCCTGGATGCCCTCCAGCCGCAGCTGGCGAGCTTCATGGGAAAGACGGCGCGCGGGTTTCCTGCCGGTGCCGGGGCAGGCGTCGCTGTTCGTCGAGATCGCGCCCGGGATCGCCATCAACCGGGTGACCGACGTGGCGCTCAAGGCGACGCGCGTCGTGCCGGCGCTGCAGATCGTGGAGCGCGCCTACGGCCTGCTCGAGGTCCACGCCGACGATCAGGGCGACGTGCGCGACGCCGGCGCCGCGATCCTGCGCCACCTCGAGGTGAAGCGAAGAGGATCGCCTCAAGCCGACGGTGATGACCAACCAGATCATCCGCGCCATCGAGCCCTACCAGGCGCAGCTCATCAACCGCAGCTCGCAGGGGATGATGATCCTGCCGGGCGAGTCGCTGTTCATCCTCGAGACCGAGCCGGCGGGCTACGTGGCGTTCGCCGCCAACGAGGCCGAGAAGACCGCGCAGCGTCTCGCTGGTGCAGGTCCAGCCGTACGGCGCGTTCGGGCGGCTCTGGCTGTCGGGTCCGGAGGCGGAGATCGACGCGGCGGCCGGGGCGGCCATCGCCGCCATCGAAGGGCTGGCCGGCCGCGCCAGCGAAAAGTTCGTCGATCGATAACCAACTGAGAAAGGCCGGTCATGGCAGACGCGCTCGGAATGATTGAAACCAAGGGATTCGTGGCGATGGTCGAGGCGGCCGACGCCATGGTGAAGGCGGCCAAGGTCGAGCTCGTCGGCTACGAGAAGATCGGCGGCGGGTTCGTCACCGCCATCGTGCGCGGCGACGTCGCGGCGGTGAAGGCGGCGACCGAAGCCGGCCAGCGCGCCGCCGAGCGGATCGGCGAGATGGTCGCGGTCCACGTCATCCCGCGGCCGCACGTCAACGTCGATCAGGTCCTGCCGCTCGGTCGGACCGACAGCACGCAGGGGTGAGCGAAGGCCATCCCGCCATAACCGCGGCGCGAGGCCTGCGCCGGGCGCTCGGCCTCGTCGCCATCCTGGCGCTGGCCTACGGGCTGGCCGTCCTGGTGGCGCGTCCGCGGGTCCCCGATCCGGCGACCAACCCCTACGCCGGCCAGCGGGGCGGCTCGCTGTCGAAGTCGGCGGGGATCGAGATGCGCTTTCGGCGGGGCGACGAGGAGCGGGCGGTCGAGCCGCAGACGGTCCTGCGGGCGGGCGATCTGCTGCGGTTCGTGGTGAAGGGGGAGAGCGCGCGCTATCTCGAGATTCGGATGCGCGACGGCGCCGCGGCGCCGGCGACCATCTTTCCGACGGGCGGAGCGTCGGCCACGACGCAGGTGATGCCCGGCGAGTCGCTCCCCGTGACGCCGGTGCTGGCACCCGGCGGAGGCAAGCTGGTGGTGACGGCGCTCTTCTCGGACGGCCCACGTCCGGTCGGCGCGCCGGCCGATCCGGACACGCAGGTGATCACGGCCGTCGTCACCAAGGAGTGATGGCCGCGCCTGGCATCCCCCTCGAGTCCGCCGAGGTGATCACGCGGACGTCGGACGGGAATTCCAACGGTAGGCACCACGCCGAATCCTGACGCCCCCTGCGTCGGGTGGGGCGTCAACCGGGCAGAAGAATCCGGGCGACGAACGTCGGGCGCAGGTAGAAGCCGTGCTTGCCGACGCGGGTGGGGCGGCCGGCGGCGTCGTAGGCGTCGCGCAGATCGTCGGCGTCGCGGCCCTTGGGGCGCACTTGTAGCACGGCGCCCAGATGTCCGGTGATCTCGGCGGCGCGCCCCTGGCGGTAGTAGCCGCGCACGAAGAGGTCGAAGTCGTCGCGCAGAGCGCGCTCCTCGTCGGCGTCGGGCGACCAGAGGCGGACGGCGGCCACGCGGCGCTCGCCGACCGAGCGCGCGCCGGCGGGGACGGCGAGCGCAACGAACAGGACGCGCGCCAGCTTTTCGCGCACGTAGCTCGACTCCCAGGACTCGGCGGCGATGGCGACGGGATCGATCTGGCAGACGGCGGTCGACTCGAGCGGCTCGAAGGCCGGGCCCTGAGGGTCGAGCGGCTGGCGCACGGGGACCGTCTTCAGCTCGACGCCCAGCGCGGCGAAGTCGGGGCCGCGCCCGCCGCCGCCGACCGCGCCGAGCTCCTGCTCGATGACCTGCCCCGACCAGCCCTTGGTGCGCAGGCCCGGCCGACGGGCACCGGCAGGCCGAGCGCCTCGGCCAGCTCGCACGAGCTCGACGCCGACCAGCGCCCGCGCGTGGGCCAGCAGGGCGTCGAGCGTCTCGGCCGTCACCACCTGACCGTGATCGAAATTCGGGTAACGTCCAGCGCGGGATGGACGAGGCGCGCATTCAGGAGATCGTCGATCGCGTGCTGGCGCGCGTGGTGCGAGCTGCCGGAGACGCCGTTGGAGGCGATCGTCGAGATCGCGGCGCCGGCCTCCGCTTCGCCGGCGCCGCCGCCGCCGCGACGTCGACGTGCCGCGCGGCCGCCGCGGCGTCTTCCCCGACGTGGAGAGCGCCGTGAAGGCTGCGCGCCAGGCGCACGCGGCAGAACGAGGCCGCGCCGCTGGAGGCGCGCAAGCGCTGGATTGCAGCGATGCGCGCCACCGCCCGCGCGCACCTCGACGAGCTGGCCAAGCTGGCCGTGCTGGAGACGGGCTACGGCCGCGTCGAGGACAAGCTGAAGAAGAACCGGCTGGCCATCGACAAGACGCCGGGGACCGAGGCGCTGGCGCCGACCGCGTTCTCCGGCGACGACGGCCTGACCATCGTCGAGCGCGCCAGCTACGGCGTCATCGGCTCGATCACGCCGACCACCAACCCGACCGAGACCGTCATCAACAACGGAATCGGAATGGTCGCCGGCGGCAACGCGGTGGTGTTCAACGCCCACCCCTACGCCGCCAAGACGTCGGCCTACCTGGTCCATCTGCTGAACGAGGCGATCGCCGGCGGCGGGCGGCCCGGAGACGCTGCTCTGTTGCGTCGAGCGGCCGACGATCGAGAGCGCCGAGCTGCTGATGCGGCACGCCGGGCGTGCGCCTCTTGGTCGTGACCGGCGGGCCGGGCGTGGTGAAGGCGGCGATGGGGAGCGGCAAGAAGGTGATCGCCGCCGGCCCGGGCAACCCGCCCGCGGTGGTCGACGAGACCGCCGACCTGGACGTCGCGGCGGCCGGCATCGTCGACGGCGCCTCGGTCGACAACAACATCCTCTGCACGGCGGAGAAGGAGATCGTCGCCGTCGATTCGATCGCCGACCGCGCTGCTCGGAGCGGCTGGGCGCGCCACGGCTGCCTCGTCTTCGACGACCGCGCAGGTCAAGGCGCTCGAGAAGGTGGTCCTGCACCAGGGCTCGGGCGGCGTGCACGCCAACAAGGACTTCGTCGGCAAGAACGCCGGGCTCATCGCCCGCCAGATCGGCGTCACCGCCGGCGACGAGCTGCGCCTGCTGGTCGCCGACGTCGACGAGAAGCACCCCTTCGTGCAGCTCGAGCTCCTGATGCCGGTGCTGCCGCTGGTGCGCGTGCCCGACGCGGCCGACGGCCATCGCCACCGCCAAGCGGGTCGAGCACGGCTTCTGCCACACGGCGGTCATGTACTCGCGCAACATCGCCCACCTGCACGCCATGGCGCGCACCATCAACACCTCGATCTTCGTGAAGAACGCCTCCAACCTGGCGGGCCTCGGCCTGGGCGGCGAGGGCTACACCTCGTTCACCATCGCCTCGCCGACGGGCGAGGGGCTGACCACCGTCCGCAACTTCACGCGCGAGCGGCGCTGCACGCTCAAGGAATACTTTCGCATCGTCTGATGGCCGACGCGCTGGCGCTGATCGAGCTCGCCTCCATCGCGCGCGGCCACCGCGTGGCCGACGCCATGCTCAAGCGCGCGCCGGTGAGCCTGCTGCGCGCCGATTGGGTCAGCCCCGGCAAGTTCCTGGTCCTCGTCGACGGCGACGTCGCCGCGGTCGAGGAGGCGTTTCGCGCCGGGCTGGAGGTGGCCGGCGACCGGCTGGTCGACCGGCTGTTTCTGCCCCAGGCGCACGCCTCGCTGTGGCCGGCGCTGGGCGGCGAGGCGAGACCGGGGACCGTCGATGCGCTGGGGATCGTGGAGACCACCACGGTCGCCGCCGCGCTGCTGGCCGCCGACGCCGCGGCCAAGGCCGCCGCCGTCCGCCTGATCGAGCTTCAGCTGGCCCGCGGCATCGGCGGGAAGGGCTTCTTCACCGTCACCGGCCCGCTGGCTGAGGTCGAGGCCTCGGTCGACGCGGCGGTGGCAATCCTCGACGCGGCCGTGCTGGCCGCCACCGAGATCATCGCCGCCCCGCACGTCGATCTGGCGCGAAAACTGCGTCGGAAAGAGGCCCCCCCTCATACCCGTTGAAAGCGGGCGCCATTAGCGGTAGCACCTTGGCCATGAGCAACCGCGTGTTCAACTTCAGTGCAGGGCCGGCCATGCTGCCGACCGAGGTTTTGGAAGCTTCCGCCAAGGCGCTGGTCGATTTCCAGGGCAAGGGCTTCGGCATCGCCGAGTGCAGCCACCGCGGCAAGGAGTTCGACGGCGTCCTCGACGAGGCGATCGCCCGCTGCAAGTCGCTGCTGTCGGTCCCCGACACGCACGACATCCTGTTCCTGCAGGGCGGGGCGACGCAGCTCTTCAACACCATCCCGATGAACTTCCTCAACGGCACCGCCGACTACGTGGTGGGCGGCGAGTGGTCGAAGAAGGCCGCCGGCTCGGCGCAGGCCGCCTACGGCGAGAAGATCCGCGTCATCGCCAGCAGCGAGGAGACCAAGTTCGACCGCCCGCCGGTTGGTTGGAAAGCCGACCCGAACGCCGCTTATCTGCACGTCTGCTCGAACGAGACCGTGCACGGCCATCGCCTGGTCGAGTGGCCCGAGCACCCGACATTGGTCGTGGATGCCAGCTCGGAGATGATGTCGCGCCCGCACCCGATTTCCCGCACCGCGCTCGTCTACGCCGGCGCTCAGAAGAACCTCGGCCCGGCCGGTGTGGTGGTGGTGATCGTGCGCAAGGATCTCTACCCGCGTATCGCCAAGAGCGTCCCCAAGATCTTCAGCTTCCAGGCCAACGCCGAGGCGAAGAGCTGCCTCAACACGCCCCCCACCTTCGGGATCTACTTCCTGCTCGAGACCTTCCGCTGGCTCGACGCCCAAGGTGGCCTGGCGGCGATCGAGAAGCGCAACGCCGAGAAGGCGGCCCTCATCTACGACGCCATCGACGGCTCGGGCGGCTACTACAAGGGGACCGTGGCCGACAAGAGCGCGCGCAGCCAGATGAACGTGACCTACCTCCTGCCGAGCGAGGAGCTCACCGACAAGTTCGTCAAGGAGGCCTCGAAGAACGGCATGGTGGCGCTCAAGGGCTACCGCACCGTCGGCGGAATCCGCGCGTCGATCTACAACGCCATGCCGGTCGCCGGCGCCAAGGCGCTGGCCGACTTCATGGCCACGTTCGCGAAAGCGAACGGCTGATCGACCGCCAAAGCGAACGGCTGACGAACGCCGAGGCCAAAGGCTGACCGTCGACTGACGACGGTTGGCGGCCGGCGCTCGGGGCGTCGCCGCCGTCTCGCAGTTGAAGACGACCTGCTCGTTCGAGGAGGTCGTGGAGGTGGCGAGGAGGCCGAAGCTGACGCTGGAGCTCGTGTCCCGCCTGGGATCGAGCGATCGCCGGGCGCTACTCGTTGCGCCGGAACTTCTGGGGATCGAGGCCGAACTTCTTGATCCAGCGCCAGACGGCGGCGCGGTGCTTGCCGAGCTCGCGCGAGACGTCGGCCACGTTCCCCTCGTAGCGGCGCAGCGACTCCTCGATCTGGGCCGGCGTGGGCGAGGGGCCGGTGGTGCGCCGCGCGCCGGCGGCGGCGGGGGCCGTCAGCACGCGCGCGATCGGCTCCGGCAAGTCGCGCAGCGCGATCGGTTTGTCGCCGCCGGTCAGCACCGCCGCGGTGGAGATGATCTTCTCCAGCTCCCGGACGTTGAGCGGCCAGGCGTGCAGCGCCAGCGCGCGAAACGCCGGCTGCTCGAACTTCACGCTCGACGAGGCGCGGCCCAAGAAATGCGCGGTGAGCGCGCCGAGATCTTCGATTCGGTTGCGCAGCGGGGGCAGGTGAAACGGGGCGGCGCCCAGGCGGGCCACGATGTCATCGCGCAGTCCGCCCGGTCCCTTGCCCGGTCCGACCACGATGCGGTTGGTGGCGGCCACGATTCGCACGTCCATCCGGCGCGGCCGCGTCGACCCCAGCGGCGTCAGCTCGCGGTCCTGCAGAAAGCGCAGGATCTTGATCTGCGCCTCCGCCGTCATCTCGCCGATCTCGTCGAGGAACAGCGTCCCCCCCTCGGCCTCCTCGATGAGCCCCGCCTTGGCCGAGTGCGCGGTCGAATGCGCCCCCTGGCGGTAGCCGAAGAGCTCGCTCTCCACGAGCTCGCGCGGGATGGCCGCGCAGTTGATGGCCACGAAGCGCCCTTTGCGCCCGCTCGCTCCGTGGACGGCGCGGGCGTAGACCTCCTTGCCCACCCCGGTCTCGCCGACGATGAGCAGCTCGCCTTCCGACGCCGCCAGCCGCCGCAGCCGATCGCAGGCCACCGCCAGCGCGGGCGAGGCGGTCGCCACCGGGCCGAAGGGCGCCACCAGCTCGGCCTTGATCGCCTCGAGCTCGATCTGCGAGACCATCCGGAAGACGGCCACGTGGTTGCCGAAGAAGAGGAGCGCGCCGTCGCGCAGCCGCACCTTCCCCAACTTTCCGTCGATGCGTTGGTTGTCGACCAGCGTGCCGTTCTTGCTGCCGAGGTCCTCGAGGTCGTAGCCACCCGCGCCGCGGGTGATGCGCGCGTGCTGGCTCGAAACCAGACCGTCGTCGAGGACGGCGGCGTTGGCGGAGACCGGCAGCCCCTCGGCGCGCCGCCCAATGAAGAGATCGTCGCCGGTGATCTGCAGGCGGGTGCGGGCGGGGAGCGCCGGTGGCTCGGCGCTTCCGACCACCAACAGCACGGCGCGATCCTTCTGCTCGCCCGGCGAGAGCGGAGACTGAACCGCCGTCAGCGTCTGTTCGGCGGGGTCGCGCATTCCGGGAAGACTAGCACCAAGGGGTCTGTTTAGACGCGGGCCTACTGGCAGGCCAGGCGGGCCAGCTCGGGAGCGCTGATGGTGAGCGTGACGCCGTCGCCGAGCTGTCCGCTCGTGTCGGCGCCCCAGCAGGTGACGATCCCGGCGGCGGTGGCGGCGCAGGTGTGCAGCGCGCCGGCGGTCACCGTTCCGGCGGCCCCGGTCACATTGGCGGGGAGCGGGCGGTCGATGGTCGTGCCGTCGCCGAGCTGGCCACTGTCGTTGCCGCCCCAACACCAGACGCTGGTGTCGCCGAGGGTGGCGCAGCTGTGCACGCCGCCGGCCGCGACGCCGGTCGCCGCGGTCGAGAGAGAGGCGACGGCAGTGGGCGTGGCGACGCTGGCGCCCGCCGCGCCCAGGCCGAGCTGGCCGCGATCGTTCGCCCCCCAGCACCAGACGCCGCCCGTCCGGTCGACGGCGCAAGTGTGAGCGCCGCCAGCGGAGAGCGCGCGCACCGTCGCGCCACCTGGCAGCGCCAGCAGCATCGGCGTCGCTTGCAGCGCCGTGGTTGCCGGCCCCGTCGGCGCGCCAATCCCGAGCTGACCGCTGTCGTTGCGGCCCCAGCACCAGGCCTCTCCGTTCACGTCGATCGCGCAGCTGTGTCCGCCGCCGGCGGTGACTGCCGCCGCGCGGACGCCGCTCGTGCCGAGCGAGACCAGCGCCGGCGTCGGCCGCGACGTCAGCGTGCCGTCGCCGAGCTCGCCGTACGTGTTGTCGCCGAAGCAGTAGATTTCGCCGCCGAGGCCGTCGGTCGGCGAGACCAGCACGCAGGTGTGGGCGTCGCCGTCCGCGACCGCGGTGGCCTGGGTGGCGCCGCTCGGCAGGGTGACCTCCACCGGGAAGGGGGTGTCGACCAGGTGGTCGGGGCCGAGCTGGCCGCTCGAGCCGCGCCCCCAGCACCAGAGCACCGCCGACGCATCGACCGCACAGGTGTGCAGCGCGCCGGCCGCGATCGAAGCCGGGATCAACGGCTGCTCGATCGGCGCCGGTCGCGAACGGTCGTCCTCATTGTTATCGCCGAGCTGTCCCGCCTGGTCCGATCCCCAGCAGACGAAGGCGTCGGCGCCGTCGGGCGCGGCGGCTTTCCCGACGGCGCAGGTGTGCGCGCCGCCGGCGGCGACCGCCGAGGCGCTGATCGGGACGGTCGTCGGGAGCGGCCGGACGACGTCATTCCCGGTGCCGAGCTGGCCGTAGTGGTCGTCACCCCAGCAGAAGATGGCGCCGTCGCCCGTCTCGCCGCAGGAGAAGGTCGCGCCGGCGGTCACCGCGACGCCGCCTTCCAGCCCCGTGACGGGGACCGGCTCGGCCAGGCTGGACATCGACCCCTCGCCGAGCTGCCCGCTGCTGTTCTGTCCCCAGCAGAGGATCTGGCCGGAGAGCCGGACCGCGCAAGAGTGTTGCGCGCCGACGGCGATGGCGATCGGATCGATCACGATCGGGACCAACAGCGGCTGCAACACCGGCGCGGTCGCGCCGTTCGGATTGCTGCCGAGCTGACCCTGACTGTCGTCCCCCCAGCAGTGGATCGCGCCGGCGCTCATCGCGCAGCTGTGCGAGAGGCCGGTGGCCACGGCGACCACGTTCGCCAGGCCGGGGACGGCGACCGGCTGCGCCCGGTCGGTGGTGGTTCCGTCGCCGAGCTGGCCGGTCGAGTTGCTCCCCCAGCAGACCACCGCGCCTCCGGAGATGACCGCGCAGGTATGCTGCCAGTGGGCGGAGAGCGAGCGCGCACCGCTGAGGCCCATGACCGGGGTCGGGGCGCGCGGCGTCGGGCCGGCCGCGCCGTCGCCAATCTCGCCGTCGCTGTCGTCGCCCCAGCAGACGGCGCTGCGATCGGCGAGCAGCGCGCAGGAGAATTCGGCGCCGGCCACCACCGCCGTCGCGCCGGCGACCCCCGGCACGGCGATCGGCGTGAGCTGATCGCCGCCGCCGCCGTCACCGAGCTGTCCGCTGTCGTCGGCGCCCCAGCAGACCACGGTGCCGTCGGTGCGCACGGCGCAGGCGTGGCGCGCGCCGGCGGCGATGGCGATGGCGTCGTCGAGGCCCGAGACGCGCACGCCGCTCGAGCGCGGGGTGAGCGTCCCGTCGCCCAGCTCTCCGTCGTCGTTGCGCCCCCAGCAGGTGACGCCGCCGTCCCGGCGCAGAACGCAGGTCGCCGAGGCGCCCGCCGAGAGCGCCACGATCGGGTTCGTCGCGCAGGAAGCGGCGACGCAGCTGTCGGAGTCGGCGCCGGCGGCGGGCAGGTAGCGGCGGTTCGAGGCGCAGGTCGCGTCGAACGTGCTGCAGCGGTTGTTCACCTCGCAGAAACCGTTCGTCCCGCACTGACCGTCGCTGTGGCAAACGAAGTCGCCGGCGCCTCCGCAGGCCGGGAACCCGAGGCAGAGGAATCCAAGGCAGAGGAACCCCAGCCATCGAACGGGCAGGGGCCATCCCCACCTGGCCTGGGCGCGGCTCAAAACGTCCCTCCCAGGAGGCCGGGGCCGAACCAGACGGCGACGGCGTCGTTCCGCGCGCGCCGCCGCACGACGACGAAGCGCGCCACGCCGGTCGCTGCCAGCGCGCCGCCGATGGCCAGCGCGCCGATCGCCACGTCGGCGCGGGTCGCGGCCGTCGACCAGCGGCTCATGTAGGCGGCGTAGGTCGTGGCGTCGCTGGCGTCGCCGCGCACGATCTCAGCCGAGACGAAGTAGCCGATCCCGACGCCGAGGGCGACCACGCCCGCCGCGGTCAGCGCCAGCCCGAACGGATCGCGGCTCCAGCGCGTCGGTGCCGGTCTCACCGGTGCCGGTGGCGCCGTCATGATCACCACCTCCGGTTTCCTGGCCAGCTCCTGCGCGCAACGGGCCAGCGCGATCTGCGTGGCGTCGATCTGCAGCGCCGGCGGCTTGGTGGTCAAGAAGCGCTGGTAGAGGACCACCGCGCCCCGGCAGTCGCCGCTGAGGCGTTTGGCCTGCGCCTCGGCGAAGAGGAACTCGCGGCGGGGATCGAGCGCGTACCCCGACTCGAGATCGCCGATCGCGGCTCCGTAGTCGTGGGTCTCGAACCCGCTCAGCGCACGATCGTAGAGCGCCTGCGCCGCCGGGTGCATCGGCCCCTCGAGCTCGCCGAGACTGTTGTCGGCAGCGGCGGCCGCCGGTCCGGCTGCCATGGGTGGTGCTGCCGCGGGCGCCGGCGCCACCGGCGCGGCGCCGCGCGCGGACCCGGGGTCGGCGACCGCGCCGACGACCAGGAGAGCGACGAGGCCGCCGATGAAGGTGCGTCGGTCGAAGCCGCGTCCGACGAAGTCGCGTCTGTCGAAGGCGCGCCTCAGTTGCCCGCGTCGAGATGAAGCCGAGCGCTGGATGGCCGTTTCACGTTATGCCCCCCGGCGGGCGCTGTCGAGAGGACGCTCACGGCGGTTTTGGTGAATCGGGGTCCCAGCCGTGGAGGCGCGACACGGGCGCCGGCGGCGGCGCCGTCGTCGCCTCGACGCGCGCGCGCTTGGCCCTCCGCACACGCGCCCCCACAGGCGCGGTGGAGGTAGGAACGACCGCCGCGGCGACGATCTTGTCCGCCCCGGACGGCTTCATCTCCGGAGCCAACGACTGCATCGCCGGCGGAGCGGGCAAAGGCGGAACGGCGACCGCGGGTGCCGCCGCGGTCGTGCTCGGAGGTGTGGGCTCGCGCTCGACGCTTCTCCATTTTTTCGCCGCCAGCCCCCCCGCCAGGGCAAACACCGCGGCGAAGACGGCCAGGCCGAGCGCGCCCATCCAACGCCGGCCCGCCGTCACCCGCCGCCGGGTCGGCCCAAAGGCGTCGGTGGCGGTGCGCTCGCCGTCGGCACCGGCGCGAACGGTCACCGTCCGCGCCGCCAGGTGCTCGCCCAGTGACTTGCCGGCCCGCTCGGCTTCGTGCCAGGCGGCGAGATCCTCCGCGAACAGCAGCTGCATCAACCCGCCGAGCGCCACCGTCGACACGGAGATGCCCGCCTCGCGCGCGAACGTCTCGAGCGCGACCTGCAGCGCCTGCATCGTCGGATACCGATCGCCGGGATCGGGCGCCAGCGCCTGCATCACGATCGCCGCCAGGGCGGGCGGGTAGACCCCCCTCTCCTCGGGCCAGGTCGGCGCCGGGGCCACGCCGCCGGCGATCCGGTTGAGGATCTCGAGATCGCTGTCGCCGGTGAACGGCGCGCCGCCGGTGGTCAGCTCATAGAGGATCGTCCCCAGCGCGAAGACGTCGCTGCGGCGGTCGACCGCGCGCCCGCGGCACTGCTCGGGGGACATGTAGGCGAACTTTCCCTTGAGCGTCCCCTCCTGCGTGCGGGTTCGCTGGAGCGCCCACTTGGCGATGCCGAAGTCGGAGACCTTCACCGCGCCGTCGTACGAGACCAGCACGTTCGAGGGCGAGACGTCGCGGTGGACGATCCCCATCGGCTCGCCGCCGGGGCCAAGCCGCGCGTGCGCGTAGTGCAGCCCGTCGGCGGCGGCGGCCACGATCCCGATGGCGTACCCCAGCCCCAGCGGCGCGGCGGGGACGTTCGCGGCGCGGGCGTGGGCGCGCATGAGCTCGCGCAGGTTGGCGCCGTGGACGTACTCCATGGCGAAGAACGGCGCGGCCCCATCGGCGCCGACGTCGTAGACCTCGGTGATGTGCGGGTGGGTGAGCGTCGCCGAGAGGCGCGCCTCGTCGAGGAACATCCGGAGCAGCTCGGGATCGAGCGCGTGCTGCGGCAGGATCCGCTTGAGCACGACCAGCTTCTCGAACCCCTCGATGCCGACGCCCAGGAGGCGCGCCAGGTAGATTTCGGCCATCCCACCGACTGCCAGGCGGCGAATCGGCTCATAGCGGCCGATCGGACGGCCGTTGCCCGGGAGCGCGTCTACCCCAGACATTCCCGCGGTCAGAATATCAGAAGGAGCGGGCCAGGCGCCGACGGTTGACAGGCCGCGCGACGTATCGCTGTTGCGCAACACCGCGACGGCTCTGTTTAAGCCTGTTGTTCCAGCTAGATGGGAACGGTGGCGCCCAGGACTATGCGGTTTTCCCGGTGGTTTCGGGTTGCGCAACAGACCCGCCGCGGACGCCTTCCACGCCCTCTCTTTCCAGCGATCTGGGCTGATCTCGCGCCGACCCTGGCCGATTCCATTGGCCCCCTTATTGCGTAAGCTAGCGAACGAAGGAGAGCCGCAATGGGAGACAAGCTCACGCTCAAGACTCTGTGGTTGCTGCAAGTCAGCGTCCTCGGTCTGGCGCTCGCGGCCGGCGCCGGGTGCACCTCGACGAGTAACAGCAGCAACGTCAGCGCCCTTCCGGCCGACGTCAAGGCGATCACGTTCCTGCAGCGGACGCCCCGCAACGACGACGGCAACGTCTTCGACTACAACAACTTCGTCGCTGGCGGGCGCCTGTCGATGCTCTCGCCGCCGTCCGCGGACGGGAAGCTGACGGTGGTCTTCCCCAACGAGGCGACCTGCGGCCAGATCCTGGGCGCCAGCGCCTCGGCGACCGACATCAGCAACTGCGTGACCGGCTCCGACGTGCAGTCGTACGACCTGTCGTTCGACGCCAAATCGGTGGTGATGTCGGCGCAGCTCCCGGGCGACGGCTCCTATCAGATCTATTCGATCAACCTGGACGGGACGAACCTGCAGCAGCTGACCAGCGGCGGAAACGACTTCGTCTATCCCGTTTACGCCCCGGGCGATCAGGTCATGTTCATGACCAACCGCAACGTCGAGGCGGACACCGACCCGACGTCGATGCAGTTCAAGGACGAGTACGAGCGCGCGGTGACCGCCCAGGTCGGCACGGTCAGCACCACCGGCACCAACCTGCAGCTCGGGCCGCGCAACGTCTCTCACCGCGTCTCGCCCGCCATGCTGCCCGACGGTCACGTGCTCTACACCGAGTGGATGCACATGGGCGAGGTCAACGAAGGCCACCTCCGCCTGATGAACACCGACATGACCGGGATGAAGGAGGCGTTCGGTGACGAGCTCGGCGCGCAGTACCCCTCGACGAACAGCTACCTCAAGGCCCGCTACGTTTCGTCCAAGCAGTACTTCGACACCGTGGCCGGCGCGATGCTCACCGACTACCAGGTGGTGGCGGTCGCCACCTCGCGTGACCGCACGCTCCAGTCGGGCAAGCTCTTCCTCATCGATCTGAACGGCAGCGAGGCGAACTCGGCCTCGACGGACCTGACGCCGCTCGTTCCGGGCGACAACACGCCGAGCTCGCAGGGGATCGGCCGCTACTACGACGCCGAGCCGGTGGGCGACGATGCGCCGGGGCAGTTCCTGACCTCCTGGTCGGACGGCCCGGTTCAGTCGGAGGAGCTCGATCGCGCCATGAGCACCGCCCAGTTCGGCATCTACGCGCTCGACAGCACCAACAGCACCGCCAGCAATGGCGGGCGCTCGCCGATCTACGACGACCCGAACTACTGGGACATCCTGCCGCGCCCGGTGAAGACGCGTCCCGAGCCGGCCAACCTGGCCTCGCCGATCAGCACCACCGACAGCAGCACGACGGTCGGCTGCCTCAACGTCTACAACTCGTCGCTCCTGACCATCCCCACGGGCAACGTGGTGAAGGTTCGCCTCATCGAGGGCTTCTCGGGCGAAGAGGGCGGCGTCGACATGTTCGGCTCCACCGACTTCGACGGGCAGTCGCGCTACGGTGAGATTCCGATCCAGGCCGACGCCTCGTTCGCCGCCGACGTGCCGGCCAACGTGCCGCTGCACATCCAGCTGGTCGACAAGTTCGGCATGGCCACGGCCGTGAGCGGCAGCCACGGGACGGCCGCCAGCACGCCGGTCGCCAACGAGGACATCTGGTTCAGCGGCCGCTCGGGCGAGTCGCGCTTCTGCGGCGGTTGCCACGAGAACCGCACGGTGCCCTCGTCGATCGCGCCGGGCCAGACCGACGCCGTCGTGCACGGCCCGGTCGACCTCGACACGCCGCGCGTCGACCGCCAGTCGACCACCGCCTACGTGCTCGATGCGAACGGCAACCTGCCGCCCGGCACCAACACGGCCAATCCCGGCGACAACGACGTCCGCGGCGTCCCCTGGGATCTGGCCATCCAGCCCATCCTCGACAAGCATTGCATCAGCTGCCACGACGGGTCGACGGGGGCGCAGAACCCAACCTACACGGTCACCGACATGACCAGCGGCACCGCTCAGACCTTCACCTTCGACCTGCGCGGCCAGAAGCTGAACGTCACCGTCGGCGAGAAGATGACCGGCGACTTCACCGCCTCGTACCTCTCGCTGATGGGGCTGGGCGAGCTCCTCGGTGACGACGTCGTCCAGATCACCGGGACGCCGCCCAACTACGTGGTGGCGGCCGCGGCCGAGGCCAGCCCGCTCATGTACCTGCTGAACCCGCCCCAGCGGTACCCGGTCGATACGACCACCAGGGCCTTCGGCAGCGCCGCGTTCACCATGAACGTCGGCGGGACCTCCACCAGCTACAGCGGGACCCCGCACCTGGTGGACGTCGGCCAGGCCGACATGACGCCCGACGAGTACTACCTCTTGGAGCTCAACATCGACATGGGCGGCGAATACTTCTTCCGGGAGAACCTGGACGAAGCCGGAACGATGTAACAACTGACGGGAGCGAATGAACATGCGAATCATGAACATGAACGCAAAGAAGCTCGCGATCGTCGCCTCGCTCGGCCTCGCCCTGGGGGCGGGCCGGAGCGCGAACGCCGGGACCGGCGGCAGCGCCGCGGCCATCCAGCAGGCCATCTCAGCCAACTCGGTCGACGCCATCAAGGCGGAGCTCGAGCGGACGAGTTCCTGGTCTGCGCCGGCCTGCGTCGATCTGGTCACGCCGCTCATCGACCACCCGGACCCCCGCGTCCGGACCGTGGCGGCCTGGTGGCTGGCGCGACGAGCGGTCGCGCGGCAGGTCCAGGTGTCGATGATCACCCGGCTGTCGCAGCCCGATTCGACGGCGGCGCTCAACGCCGCCGACGTGCTGGGGGAGTTCCACTACGTGTCGTCGATTCCGGCGCTGGGCGCGGCGCTGTCGAACCCGCACCTATTCGGGCGCGGCGCGGGCGGAGATGGCCAAGGCGCTGGGGACGATCGGCCGGCCGGCGGCAACGTCGTACCTCACCTCCGGGCTCAGCGACAGCGATCCGCTGGTGCGATCGGCTTCGTTGGTCGCGCTGCGTACGATCCCGGGCTTCCAGGACGGCAGCGTCGCCACGCCGCTGGTCAGCGACAGCGACGAAGGCGTCCGCTCCGACGCGGTCGTCACCGTCGGGATGTTCAAGTACGCCGGGGGCGCCTCGGCCCTGGTCGCGGCGCTCAGCGATCCGTCGCAGACCGTGCGCAAGAAAGCGGCCTGGGCGCTGGGCGAGATCGGCGCGCCGACCTCGGTCGCCGGCGGCCCGCTGCAGACCGCTGCCTCCAGCGATCCGAGCCCGCTCGTCCGCTCGCTGGCCAAGGCCGCGCTGACCAAGCTCAAGTAATCCCGCGCTCTCGGCGATGTCGCCGATGTGGATGGCGAGGCGATGATATCGCCGATGTGGATGACAGTCGCAGTCGGCGCGCGCGTTCCCAAGCCGATCCGGACTTGATACAATCAGCGTCCCCTCATGCGTAGCTCGGCACAGGGTAGGGTTGGCTTCGGGCGCGCGGTGGCAGCCGCGGCGGCGCTCTTCGTCCTGGGCTGCCAGCCGGCGCCGCCCCCCGAAGAGCACTTCTACGACGTCCACATCCAGCCGATCTTCAACACCTTCTGCGTCGGCAACACTTCGCCCTGTCACAGCACCGCCACCGATCCGGTGACCGGGACGTCGACGGCGCTGGGAAACCTCGACCTGTCGTCGTTCGAGGGCGTACAGAAGCGGCGCGACGCGCTCCGCACCTACGGCAGCTACCCGCAGCCGCTGCTCCTGCTCAAGGCGATGCCCGCGGCGAGCATCCAGATCCCCTACCAGCAGCAGTTCTATCCGAGCGAGATTCGCCACAGCGGCGGCTCGCCCATCTCGCCCGACACCGATGCCTACTTCGAGCTCAAGAGCTGGCTCGACAACGGCGCCAACCGTGACGGCATCGCGCCGCTGGCGGTTCCCAACCAGGGGGTCGGTCAGTGCAGCGACGCGCTTCCGCCGCAGAGTCAGCGGATCGCCGTCGACACCACCACCCAGGCCTACGCCGACTTCATCGCCAACGTCGAGCCGGTGCTCGAATCGTCGTGCGCCTACGGCTCCTGCCACGGGTCGGTGCAGGCCGACATGTACCTCACCTGCGGCACGTCCGGCAGCGATCCCACCGACGAGCTGCCCTTCAACTACGCCCAGGTGGCGGGGTTCGTCATTCAGAACGGTATCAACGTCGATCAGAGTGAGATCCTGCTCCGCCCGCTGGCCACCGCGGCCGGCGGTGTCAGCCACACCGGCGGCACGTTCTTCCAGTCGCGGATGGACGGAACCTGGCTCTCCTGGGAGTCCTGGGCCACCGGGGTGCAGACGGCTCCACCGCTGGCGTACGGGCCCAAGACGGCCGGCCAGATGTTCTTCGAGGCGAACGTCATGCCGAAGCTGCTCGTGCGCGGCTGCGATCTCGAGGGGTGCCACAGCCCCGACGGGTTCAACGATTTCCGCCTCCGCTCGGGCGCGTTCGGCTTCTTCGCGCCGGCGGTGCTGACCCGCAACTACCACGCGCTGGCCGACGAGTTCATGGCCTTCGACACCGTCGACGTCAAGCAGTCGCGCGCGGTGAAGAAGAACATCGAGGTCGATTCGGGCGGCACCACCCACCGCGCCGGATCGATCCTCGAAGACATGAACGCCTCCGTCGACGATCCCTGTCCGCAGCCGTTCGACGCCGCCACCAACACGCGGGCGTTCTGCGTGCTGCAGGCCTGGCAGCAGGTCGAGCGGCAGGATCGGATCGCGGCCGGCGCCATCTCGCCGATGGACGCGGGAGATGTGTTGCCGCTGGCGTTCGTGTCGCGGCCGCCGAACGGCGACGATCTCCTGCACTTCGACAGCTACGAGGGGGGCGCTGACCTCAAGCTGGCCGACGCGACGATCGACGCCACCGGCACGGTGACCTCCGTCGGCAACGTCCGCAGCGCGCTCGGTCCCTGCGCCGGCCTCTCCGGCGACGTCGACGTGCGCGGCCCGGAGTGGAGCTACGACGGGACTAAGCTGGTCTTCGCCGCGCGGCCGGGAGCGGCCAGCGGGCTCGATCTCTGGATGCTCGACGTGGCGGGCGGCACGTGCACCCAGCTCACCAATGACAACGGGCGGATCGTGTCGGGGACCAGCGTTCGCGTGCACAACTTCGATCCGGCGTTCGCGCCGGACAACACCATCGTGTTCGCTTCGACGCGCTCCGGGACGCAGACGCTCCGGAACATGCTCCCCAACTCCGATCTCTTCCGGGTCAAGCCGACGGCGGCCAATGGGTTCACCTACGACTTCAGCCAGCCCCCCGAGCAGATGACCTTCTTGCTCAACTCGGAGCTGTCGCCGGCCTTCATGCAGGACGGTCGCGTCAGCTTCACCGCCGAGAAGGCGACGCCCGACTTCTATCAGCTCTCCGGCCGCCGGATGAACTGGGACCTCACCGACTACCACCCGCTCCTGGCGCAGCGCGCGCAGTCGACCACCACCTTCGACATGACGCTCTACCCGTCGGTCGGCTACCAGCAGGCGACGGAGATCCGCGAGGGGCTCGATCGCAACTTCATGCTCATCCTCTCGAACGAGCACGCGCTGGGCGGCGGCGGGGCGCTGGCGACGTTCAACCGATCGATCGGCCCGTTCGAGGCCGACCGCACCGACGTCACCTTCCTCAAGTCGATGGTCATCGTCGATCCGGCCGCCGCGCCGGCCGCCGACGGGACCACCACCGGCGCCTACCGCTCGCCGTTTTCGCTCCCCAACGGCGAGATCCTGGCCTCCTACGACGGCAACGTGAAAAACGCGATGACCGACGTGCCCAAGTACGGGCTGGTCGCGGTCAACCAGCAGACCGGTGTCCAGCGCCCCCTGGCCAGCGACGGGACGCTCTCCTACGTCGAGGCGGCGCTCGGCTACAAGCGCGGCGAGCAGGAGCAGTTCGTCAACCTCCCGCAGCTGGTCTTCGGCGGCCACTCCGGCCTGACCAGCGCCGGCGAGAACGGCGTCATGCACTTCCCTGATCTGCCGGTGCTGGCCACCCTGCTGGGCGCGAACCTGCGCCGCGGGCGCGACGTCGCGGCCTTCGACGGCGCCGCGTCGCTCAAGGTCTACCAGGACCTGCCGCCGCCGGCGAACTCGACGACCTCCCTCATCCCCGCCGGGGCGATGGCCTACTCGCAGCGGATGTCGCTCGGCTCAGCCACCGTCCAGAGCGATCACTCCCTGATCGCGCTGGTCCCCTCCGGAGTTCCGCTGATCCTCGAGGTCGACGACGGCCACGGCAACCCGCTCTTCACCATGTCGGAGGAGCACCAGGTGACCTCCGGCGAATTCATCAGCCCCGGTCCCCCGCGCGCCCTCTTCAACAACATCTGCGGCGGGTGCCACGGCAGCCTGAGCGGCTCGGAGCTGGACGTCGCGGTGAACGCGGATGCCCTGACCGGGGCCTCGGTTTCGCTGTCGCGCTACGCGGCCCCGCAGCAGCTCCAGTAGAGCTGTGGATAAACTGTTACCAAAAGATCGTGCGGCCGAAAACGGGCCGAAACATCCATCTGGGATAGTAGAGTGTCGTGTTTTTCGCATCGCCCACTGATTCCACTGGTTCCAAGTCCAACGCTGCTCCGGTGCGCCGGCCGGACACCACCAGCGCCGCCATCCTGGCCTTCACCGCCGACCTGGAAGTCCGCGATCTGCTGCTCGAGCTGGCAATCGCCGAGGGCTTCGGAGTCCGCTGTGCGGCGACCGAGGCTGAGGCGGCCGAGGTCTTCGATCTGGAGCGGCCGGGGTTGGTCCTGATCGACCTCGACATGCCTGAACGTGCCGGCAACAAGTTCCTTCGCGCCTTGCGGCAGGGCCCGCTCGGTGGAATTCCCTGCATCGCCATCACGGCCTCGAACGATCCGATGCTGGCCGTGAGCGTCGACGCCTCCATCTTCTACAAGCCGGACCTGGACGGAATCGACACCGCAATCGGGCGTCTCTTCTGGCCCGAGTCGCACGGCCGCTGACATCGGTCGAGCTGCCGCGTCAGCCGAGCTGCCGCGTCGGCCGAGCTGTCGCGTCGGCCGAGCTGAGCCGCCGCGTCAGCCGAGCTGGAGCGAGCGGCGTGTCCCCGATCCGTAGACGAAGCCGCTGATTGGGAAGCTGGGGAGGGCCGAGGGGTCGTCGATGGCGGCGCCGAGCGCGGTCACGACCGGCACGAAGTGCTCGTGCGTGGGGAGCGCCTGCCGCACGCCGGGCGCGCGCTGGCGATAGTCGAGCAGCGCATCGACGTCACGGCGCAGGAGGACGTCGGCCGTCCAGGCGTCGAACTCGGCGGCCCAGCTGGGGACCGGCGCCTCGGGACGGAAGTCCATGCTGCGCAAGTTGTGGGTCAGAAAGCCGCTCCCGATGATCAGCACCCCTTCCCGCCGCAGGGGCGCCAGCGTGCGGCCGAGCGCGAACAACTCGGTGGGATCGAGCGTCGGCAGCGAGACCTGAAGCACCGGAACGTCGGCCGCCGGGTACATGCAGACGAGCGGCACGTACGCGCCGTGGTCGAGGCCGCGCTGGGGGTCCTCGGCCAGCGGCTGGGCGGCGAGGAGGCCGCGCAGCCGGGTCGCCAGCTCGGGCGCCGGCGGCGACGGGTAGGTGACGCCGTAGTACTTGGCCGGGAAGCCGTAGAAATCGTAGACCAACGGCACGCGGCGGGTGGCGCCGATGGTGATGGGCCGGTCGACCCAGTGCGCGGAAAGCATCAGGATCGCGCGCGGGCGGGGGAGGGCGCGCGCCCAGGCGGCGAGCTCGCCGACCCAGCGCTGGTCGTCCAGCAGGAACGGCGAGCCGTGCGCCAGGAAGATTGCCGGCATCGCCTGGGTCGTCTGGTCGGTCATGACGGATCTTTTGGATGCCGGGCGGACACATCCGGTTGCACCCGCGGCGAGCAGGAGCTTGAGCGCGTCACGCCGGACCATGGCTCAGAATCTTAGCGAAAACGAGGCCTGCAGGATGTGCGCGTAGGGGCGATCGGCGTTGGGGGCGTTCACCGAGGCGAGGTTGTAGACGAGGATCTCGTACTTCACGTCGGCCTCCATCTCGGCGAACCAGCTGGAACGCTCTTGCTGGGGGCGGCGAAGGAAGGCCATCCGGCCCCCCGCCAGGTAGTTGCTCATCGGCGACAGCTCCCGGTCGCCGGTCCAGTACTGGCCGGCCGGGCCGAGGATGCGGTAGTCCTCGCCGTTGCGATAGAAGCTGGCGCCGCTCTGCAGGTGGTAGTGGCCCCGCAGCGTCAGCAACATGACGGAGCTCAGGTACTTGTTCACCACCAGGTCGCCGGTGACCGCCTGCATCGCCCAGCTGTCCTGATAGAGACGGACCATCCCGATGCCGGAGGCGCGCCATTGCGGAAAGGCGTAGGCGGCCCGGCCGAAGACCGCGTAGCGCTGGCGGTAAAGCGGCTCGTGCTCCTGCGGCTCCTGGTGCTCGCCGCCGACCAGGACGCTCCGATAGGGGTTCGACTGGAAGCCGTCGAGGACCTGGATCGTCCCGCCTCCCTGGACGACCAGGCGGGGGGTCATCGTCCAGGAGAGCGACGGTTCGACGGCGTCGATGCTGAGGGGCTGGGTGACGACGTCGGTGTAGGTCGAATTGAAGCAGTGCGCGGACGACGTGAGCGGCTGAAGATGCAGCGCCGTCTCCGCCATGCTGTTGTTGGCGTCGCAGACGCTGTCCCAATTGTGCGTGTAGGCCACGGCAAGCGTGAAGTTGTGATCGTAGAGATCGTCGTGGGTGATGACGGAGAGCGAGTGCGATCGATAGTCATGCTCCCAGCCGTAGGCGTAGGAGGCGCCGATGCCGGCGTCGGGGCGGTTGTAGGTGAACCCGGCGTGCACCTGCTGGCGGAAGTCGTGGAACTGGGTGGCGTTGGTGATGGCGTCGACGCCGGTGTGGGGACCGAACACGGCGGGCGTCGCGCCGCTGACCGCGTCGGCCTCCCACCCGGCGGCGATCCCCAGCCCGCCGCCGATGGGCGAGGAGGCGTCGACCTGCGGGTGCACCACGGTGATCCCCTTGTTCGCGGTCGACGGCTCGCGGAAGAACGTCAGACGTGAGGCGACCTCGGTCGGATCGTCGGCGCGCGCCGGCGCGGCCAAGGCGGTCGCACCGAGGATCAGGAGGGCGGCGCGTCTCAGTTGCAACCACACCCTCCGCCCGAGGTCCCGCTGCCGCCCACCGCCCCCTCGCGGTTCTCGAGGATGTGCTGCTCGGCCGCCTGCTCCTGTCCGATGGCGTCGAGCGACATGATCTTGTCCGCCAGCAGCTCGCGCTGATGCGGCCGCACGGTCCACTTCGACACCGAGCAGCCGTTCGAGACGACGGCCGCCGCCACCAGGCCCAGGAGGACCAGGCGGCGGGCCAGGCGGTTTCCGCGGCTAAAAATAGACGCTGAGGGCACCTGAGTACTCCTGGATTCGTTGGGTGTGATTGGCGTTGAAGATGACGTACTGGCGAACGTCGCCGCGCAGCGTGAGGCGCTTCTTGAGCGCGACGATGAGACCCCCGCCGACGTTGAGCATCGAGTAGTTGCCGGTCTGGATGGCGAACTGGTCGGCCTTCTTGCGGCCGAAGGCGCCGCCGGCCGAGGCCCCCACGAAGGGGGTCACCGGAGAAGAGGCGAACAGGAAGGCGTTGAAGCCGCCGCCGGCGTAGATGACGTCGACCTGGTTTCCAACCGTCTCGCCGATCATCCCCTCCAGCGAGACGTGGGGCGCCAGCAGCCAGGAGGGCCGGAAGAGGAACATTCCATCGCCCCCCAGGACGCCGGCCGAGAAGGTGAAGCCGACGTCGTCCTCCTCGAGCGGCGGCGGCGAAAAGACGGCGCTCCCCATCCGTCTCCAGATCGAGGGCCCCTCGTGCGCGGCGGCGGTGTCGACGTCGAGCGGGAAGACCTCGTCGCCCAGGATCCAGCCGTAGGTGCCGTCGGGGAGCTCGACGCGGAACCAGTGATCGTGACTGGCGCGGCCGATGGCGGGGAGCACCTCGTTGAGCTTGGCGCTGTAGACCACGCGGAAGCGCGAACCCCGGTCCGGTGTGGACCTGCGCCTCTTCGGCGATGACCCGCACCAGCGCGCGGTCGTCGGCGCGCGCCCGGAGGGGCGTCAGCAGGACGATGGCGATGAAGGCGCCCCCAAGCGCGCGGACGATCATGGCGACGTGACCCAGGCCTCGAGGGTGGTGAGGAGATCCTTGGCCTGCTGCGACGAGGGATCGATCAACTCGCCACCGCCGTGGACCTGAATGTTCTCGGGAAACGTGAGCAGCCGGCTGTCGAGCGCGTCGGAGCAATTCATCTGCTGGGAGGCCTGGGTGTAGTCGTCCAGGATGTCGGGGGGGAGCGGGTTGGGGAGCGGCGTGGGAAGCGCGGCGATCTCGGCCGTGACGTCGGTGAGGGTCATCTGCGTCAGGGTCCCGAGGCCGTGGCAGTTGGAGTCGAAGCAGTGCTTCCCGCCGTAGTCCTGCCCCAGGAACATCGGCCAGACGGTGGTGACGAAGTACTGCTGCCCTGGCTCGCAGACGTTGACGTCGGCGGGCGGCGCGCCGAGATCGACCGTCTCGACAGCCCGCCGCCGCGCCCAGCAGCGCCGCCGCCACCAGCAGCGTCAGCGCGCCGCGGAACCTCAAAACGTGTACCTCAGGTAGGTCGTCGCCATCAGCTCCTGGCTGCCGGTGATCTCGGCCAGACGAAGTAGCCGCCGCGCACGCCCACGGAGAAGTGCCGCGAGAGCGAGTGGTAGTCGAACCCGCCGCCGCCGCCGGCCACGAAGCCGACCCGGTAGCGCGGCTCCACCATCAGCACATAAAGCAGCGTTCGTCGACAGCCGTTCGACGCCGATCCCCCCTTCACCGAAGATCGACGTCTGCCCGAAGCGCAAGGTCAGCTTCCCCTCGACGAGCCCCTGGTAGGTCTGGATGAGCTGCCCGTTGAGCGGGTTGTCGCCGCTGATCTGATGGGTCGATCCCAGGAAGTGCGCCTGCAGCGCCAGCCAGCGGAAGAGGTCGTAGCCGACGCGCGTGCCGACGGCGAAGCCGGGGCGACGTCGTCCCCCGCCTTGCCGAAGAACGACACCGCCCCCACCTCCCCCTCGGTGTAGAGGCCGTGGGCGAACTTGGCCGGGTCAGGGAAGACGACGGCGCTCGGCTCGGCGGTGACTTGCGCCCGGGCGGCGGATGCGCCCGCAAGCAGCCAAGACGTCGCCAGCGCTGCCATCAGCTTGCGAGATCGTCGTGGTCTCAATGGCCCCTAGTTGGTGGTCATCATCATCGCCGGCGGGACGAACAAAGTCGGCGTCGGCGAGAAAAGGGTGTCCCCTGCGTCGTGCAGGAGCTGATCGTCGTCGTCACGGACCCGGATGTCGTAGCTGCAGGTCATCTGCGCGGTCGCCGTGAAGCTCACGTCGACCTCGATGAGCGCGGGAATCACCACGTTGGGCGGAACCATGCTGAGCCCGATGGGGTTGACTTGCGAATTGTTGATGAGGACGGCGTTGAAGGGGGCCATCCAGCGGCCGATGGCGTCCAGATCCAGCTCCGCCTCGTTGAAGTCGTCCTCGCGCACCGTCCCCGACACGGTCTGCCCGGCGCCCAGGAGCTGGGGCGTCACCGGGATGAGCGGGATGTACTGGGGAGGATCGTTGTTCCCCTCTCCCAGGGTCATCGCCACGATGTTCTCGTCGTACTTGGTGTACTCGTTGGCGCCGTCGATATCGATGCCGAACGTGCCGTCCTTGCTGTCGGTGTTCGTCACCTGGTAGACGAGCTCGATGTGGACGTGATCCCGCTCTATCCAGGGGACCATGAACCCCAGCGCCGCCGTCTGCGTGTCGAGCGCCTTCTGCTCGGCGGCGGTCGGGTTGCGGAACTGCAGCGTCAGCCCGTTTTCGATGCGCGGTGGATTTCCCATCGCGTCGTCCATCCCCGTGACGGCCAGGGCCGGCATGACCGGCGAGGCGAAGTAGATCGGGGTGTTCATCCCCTGGCAGCCCAGGCTGCCCAGCGCCAGCGGCGCCAACAGGGACATGAGCCGCCCGAGCGCGCGGGATTCGTTCATCAGGACCCTCCCTTGAAGACGAAGGGAAACTTGCCGACGATGGTCTGTCCGGGGGCCTTGGGGAACTGCCACTGCTTGACCTGGCGGACGATGCAGCCCTCGACGGAGGCGTCGTTCATGGCGCTCGACTTGACGTTGGCCTTGCTGACCGTGCCGTCGGGCTGGATCACCCAGAAGATGTCGATGGTCCCGGAGAGCGAGCTTTTGTGCTGCAGCTCCTTCTCGTAGCAGTACTTGACGCCCGCCTCGTGGGCCTTGACGACCTTGTAGACCTGCTCCTTCGACAGCGAGCCGTCGGTGTCGCCGCCGCCGGTGCCGAGGCCCACGGAGACCTCGTGCGGTCCGCGCTCCGCGAACTTCGGCCCGCGCCCGTGGCCGTGCGTGCCCCGGCCGCCGGTGTCGAGGTTCCCGGCGCCGTAGATGTGGCCGTAGCCGGTGCCGCCGCCGCCTGAACCCGAGCCGCTGGTGGTGAGACCGCCGGCGCCGTGGCCGACCACCATCTTGGCGCCGGCCATCCCGGCCATCGCCTGCTCGACGTCGTTGCTCTGCGCGAACAGCTTGGAGAGCCCCGAGCCGGGCGCCTTGTCGCGCCCGATGATGCTGAGGATGCCGACCCGCTGGACCTTCTCGCGCAGGATGTCTTCCTTCCCCTTGGGGATGATGGTGTCCTTGGGGGTGGCGTCGTTGCGGCCGATCCGGCCGGCCTTCTCCTTGGCGCGCTTGGTCTGCCCTTCCTTCTCGGTGGACTTCTGGGCCTCTTCCTCTTTTTGTTTCTTGACCTCTTTCTTCTCGAACTCGATCGCCTCCGGCGCCTCGATCTTGGCGACGCGCTGGGCGTCGAGCGCCAGCGGCGGCTTCGGCTCTGTCTTCTCCCACATGATGTTAAGCAGGAGCGCCAGGGCGCCCAGCACGATGCTGGTCCCCACGGTGATCTGCACCATCTGCGGATCGCGGACGCGGGGGCGCGAGATGGCCTCGGGAGGATCGACCCAGCGGAGCTCGACCCGCAGGTCGCTGCCGTCGGCGAAGATCAGCTTGGCCTTGTCGCCGCGGGCCAGATCGACGGCGCGCGAGGCGACGTCGGCGACCGGTGTCGAGATCCCGCCCAGCGTCAGATCCCCCTTGAGCGCCGAGGCGAGGTGAAGGACGTAGCCGTCACGGCGCGGTTGCAGCAGCAGGAACTTGGCCTGCCCTTCGAGCGGCGGCGTGGTGAACGTCGCGCGCTTCGACGGACCGACGGTCACCTTGCGGCGGCGCGAGAGCAGACGATACCCGATGATCTGACCGCGCCAGATCATCGCCACCTGAAGCATCGCGTGCGCCGTCACGGGACGGGGCGCCGTCCGGCGCCGCACAGGCTGGGGGCCCGGCGGAGACGGCGGGAGCGCATGGGAGTGTGTGGTTGCCACGAGGTCACCTATTTGTCTGCGTCAAAGGCTCTTGTCATCGGCGCTTTGGCCGAGCTCCTTCATAAAAGAGCGTTTGTCGGGCGCCGACATGTCCAGCTCCAACTTGACCCGGTTCAAAAAGTACAAGAGTTGCGGGGTCTTGAGCTTACCTTCGACGTCCATGGCGCCGAAGGTGTAGGTCTTGGTCTTCACGTTCTTCGTGCCGCCTTTGGCGTCCGAGGCGGGCTTCGCTTCGTCGGCCGCCCCGTCGCCTCCCCCTTCGGACGAGCCTTCGGACGCCGCCTGGGCCTCGGCGATCGGCGGGGGCGGCGCCACGCTCCGCTCCTGCGTGTGAGACGGGGCCGGCCTGTGCGCGGCGGCTGCGTGCCGCTTGGCCGGCTTGGCCTCGGCACGCCCGGCCGGCAGGGCCAAGACGAGGGGCAAAACCAGGCGGACGACGAGCACGAGCGCCCCCCGGGCGACAGCGACGAGACCGCGCTGCACCTGGGCGCGCAGGCGAGCGCTCATTTGAGTGCTCACTTGAGCGCTCATTTGAGCTCCTTGAGGCGCGCCTCGACGTCGGGGCGGCGCGTGTCGCTCTTGTCGACCGCCTGCAGGTACTGGTTCAGAAAGTCCTTGGCCTTGGCGGGATCCTTGTCGAAGTCCATGTAGAGGACGCCGAGGTCATAGAGCGCCGGCGGGTAGTCGGGCTCGATGTCGAGCGCGCGCTCGTAGGCCTTGCGGGATTCGTCGAACTTTCCGTCGCCGCGCGAGGCGACGCCCAGAGCGACCTGCGACTCGGCGTCGTTGGGATCGATCTCCACCGCCTTCTCGAGATCGCTGCGGGCCCGCTTGTAGTCGCCGCAGTCGAGATAGACGACCGCTTTGTTCAGGCGCGCCTGGACGTACTTGGGGTCGAGCTCAGAAGCCTTTTGAAAGTCCAAGAAAGCCTCCTGGTCATGACCGCGTTCAAATGCGACGAGGCCCAGGTTGTTCCAGACGAAAGCACTCTTGGGGTCGAGGTCTGCCGCCTTGTGAAGCGCAGTCTCGGCGAGTTCGAACTTCCCCATTTTATAGTAGGTCAGCGACAAAGCGTTATAGGCAATTACGGTGTGGGAGACGTCCCCACCTGCCTCGGTGAGCAGCAACCGCGCCTGCTCCAGCGATTCGTCGAGCGTCGTCGATCCAGGTTCGCCCGCTTCGCGCAGCACCTGGCTGTAACGGGCGCGCATCTCGAAGTCGTTGGGATCGGAGGTGAGCCAGCGGGAGTAGATCTCGCCGGCCTTTTTCCCGTCGTGCGCGCGGCGCAGGCTCTCGCCGTAGGCCAGCACCGTCTGGCGGGCGCCCGGTTGAATGTCGAGCGCCTTCTTGAAGTCGTCGACCGCGGCGTCGAAGTTGCCGAGCGCCGTCTCGACGACGCCGAGGTCGTGCCAGGCCTCGAAGAGCCGGCCGTCGAGACGCGTGGCACGGGTCAGCGGATCGCGCGCGTCCTTGTAGTGCTTGCGCCCGGTGCGCATGATCCGCACCCCTTCGTCGAACGCCGCCTGCGCCTCGGGGCTGGTCTTCGGCAGCGCCACGGGCGCGATCGGGTTGGCCGCCGTCGCCCCCGGCGGCGGCGCCTTGTGCGCGCACCCGGCGGTCGTCGCCAGCGCCAGGCGATCGCCCACCAGGCAGGGGCGTTTTACTGATCACGGCGCACCTCTTCGATGCGGTCGAGCGAGACGCGCGGCTCGCCGGGGCGGGTGGACGAGCCGCAGCTCGGCCTCCTTGGGGTACTCGTTCTCGGCCAGGCGCGACAGCGCCTCGCGGATGGCCTGGGTGTGCTTGTTGTAGACGCCGATCTGCAGCGCGCGCGCGTAGCCCGACTTGTAGGCGTCGATGGCCTTGTCCTCGATGACGACGATGACCTTCTCCAGCTCGTCGCGGTACATCTGCTTCTCGTCTTCCTTGAGGTCCTTCGGCACCGGCGCGTTGCGCATGGCCTTGGCGTAGGCCTCGTAGCCCTGGCCGATGCGCAAGCAGCGCGGCGGTGGCCCACTCGGGCGACTTGTAGGTCACGACGTCGAGGTAGATCGCCTTCGCCTCCTCGAGCCGCTTGGCCTTCTCCTCGAGCACCTTGGCCAGCTGCTTGGGCTTGCCCGCGATCTTGATCCTCTCGTACTCGAGGTAGGCGAGCTCGCCCTGGATGTAGCGGGCTTCGGCGCCGTAGTAACTCGCCTCGTCGCTCCCCTTGCCGTGCTTGGCGTAGGCGGCGAGCGCCTTGGCGGCGGTCTCCTTGGCGGCGGCGTCGTTGCCGGCCTTGAGGTGGGCGTCGGCCTCGCGCGCCAGCGCCTCCACGGTCTTGCTGTCGCCCGGATAAACCTTGCTGAAGGCGGCGAAGGAGGCCGCGGCGCCGCGCCAGTCTTTTTGATCTTCGCGCACCACGGCCGCTTGAAAGGCGACGTCCTTGGCGTCGGGCCGGTCCTTGTAGCGCCTGGCGTATTCGCCGTAGTGCTTGATGGCGCGATCGTGCTGGCCGAGGCTCTGGCGGAGGACGCCGGCGCTCCGGAGCGCGTCGGCAGCGTGGCTGTTCTGCGGGTACTTGGTGGCCAGCTGCTCGTAGAGCCCGGCCGCCTTGTCGTAGTAGGCGATGTTCTCCTCGATGCGGGCAGCCGTGAAGAGCGCGTCGGGCGCCTCGCTCGCCGCCGGGTACTTGTCGGCCAGCGACTTGTAGGCGGCGACGGCCTCGTCCTGCTTCTTCTCTTTTTCGTAGACGACGGCCGCGTTGTTGAGCGCCTTGGGCGCGTTGCCGTCTCCGGGATATTCGTTGGGGACCCGCAGGAAGAACGCCGCCGCCTTGTCGTAGTCGCCGCTCTGGGCGTACTTCTCGCCCGACTTCATGACCGCGCCGACGATCAGCTTGTCGAGCCGCGCTTGCTCGTCCCTCGAAGCGAACGCCTTGGTCTTCTTGAGGCGGCGCGCCCAGCTCTCGATGTTCTCGTAGTCCTTCGCCTTGTTGAGCGCCTGCAGGATCCGATCGCCGGCGGCTCCGGCGTTGGGATCGTCGGGATAGCGCTCGACGATGAGGCCGAACCGCTTGATGGCCTCGTCGTAGTCGCCGTAGTCGAAGAAGAACTGCCCGTTCTTGTAGATGACGGTGACGATCTCTTTGTCGTTGGGGAAGAGCGTGGCGTAGAGATCGGCCGCCTCGCCGAACAGCCGATCGCTGTCGGTGATCTCGCGCTTGCCGGCGCCGGCGCCGCTGGAGGCGATCGGCTTGCGCACCTTCTCGAACGCCACCATCGCCTGCAGGAGGGCGTCCTTGTGGTACTTGCCGACCGGCTGGGTCTTGCCGACCGCCAGGTACTCGCGCCCGGCGTCCTCGTACTTGCCCAGCTTGAAGTAGAGGATGTCGGCCCGCAGGTAGCGCAGCTCGGCGGCGTCGGGCGCGTCGGGGAAGTTGGCCAGGTAGAACTGGTAGGCCTCGGCGGCGCGCGCGTAGCGCTCCTTGTCGACGACCTTGGTCGCCTTCTCGGTCTGCTGCGCCTCCCCGTGCATCGTCTTGGCCAGGTTGCGGATGAGCCCCTCGGCCATCGTGCGGGCGTGCTCGACTGTCTTCGGCCGATCCTTGTTGGCGACGGCCCAGGCGCTGCGGCCGCCGTAATCGCTGGCCAGCTTGCGCATCTCCTCGACGGCGGTCTTGGTGTCGCCCAGCAGCTGGTACCCCTCGACGATCTTGCCCGCGTAGTCGGGGGCGTCGGAGGCGTTCGGATCGAGCTCGATGAGCAGACGATAGGCCTCCACCGCGCGCTCGTAGCGGGTCTGGTCGAAGACGGTGTCGGCCAGCTGCTTGAGCACCTTGCGCGAGTACTGCTTGCCGCCGATCTGGGCCAGGAACTCGAAGGCGTCGCGGGCGGTCTTGGTATCGTCTTCGGTGAAGAGCTCGACCAGATAGTCGAGCGCCTCGCCTTGCAGCTCTTCGGCGCGCTTCTGCTGGTCCTCGCTCCGCCCGGCCTTCTTCTTGGCCAGATCGAGGACGTCCTTGAACCGCAGCGCGCTCTTGTTGGTGTCGCCCAGCTTCCAGTAGCACCAGGCGGTCTTGAACAGCGCCAGGTCGTAGAGCGACGACTTGGGATACTTGAGGACCTTCTCGTAGGCCTCCAGCGACGACCGGTAGTTCTGCTGCTCGTAGAAGCGGTATTCGGCGATCGCCATCCAGGCGTCGGCGGTGTAGCGGGAGCGCGGATACTTATCGAGGATGATCTGGAAGTACTTGATCGACTCGCCGATCTTCTGCTGGTCGCGCAGCGAAAAGGCGTAGAGGTAGATGACGGTGTCGATCTTGCGGAACCTCGGATACTGGTCGATGAGCTGCAGGTAGGTGGCCTGCGCCCGCGTCAGATCGATCGTGGGCGGGCGGTGCGGAACCCGCGGGCAGGCCGAGCGATCGGCGTGGCAGGCCGACACGGCCGCCTGGTAGGTCCCCATCTTCTCCAGGTAGACCTCCTTCGACTCCTCCCAGTAGAGCTCGGCCAGCTTGTAGAGCGCCTCGGCCTGCTCCTTGGGGCGAAAGCCGGCCGAGTCGCGGGGGTTCTCCCGCAGGTAGGCCTCGAGGAGGCGGATCGCCTCGCGCCGCGCCTCGGTGACCTGCGCCTCCTTCTCCTCCAGCGCCTTTTGCAGAATCGGCGGCAGCGTCTTCTCCGGCTCTTCGCCCTTGTCGCTTTTGTCGTCCTTGTCGCCCTGGGTCCGCTTCGACTTCGCATCCGCCGCCGCCGCGCGCGCCAGGGGCGGCGTCGCGAAGAGGATCGCGGCGGTCAGAACCGAGGCGCAGGCGCCGGCGGTCGCTCTATTTAAAGTTCTCGTATTCATCCGACCAGTACTCGCCCTCGAACGGCCAGTACTCCTCGTCATCGCCCATCAACCCCTCGAGCTGGAGGGTGGCGAACAGCTCAGCCGGGTAGCGGCCGTCGCGCAGGTGCTCGATCTCGATCTCCAGCTTCTTCTTCTTGCCGATGATGGCGTCGATCTGGGTGAGGCGCGCCTGCCGGAGCAAGTCGCGCAGCCGCTTGTCGAGATCGACCAGCGCCTTGGTGGCGATGACGCCCGTGGCTGCGACCAGATGCGCGCGCAGCCTCCGCGCCTCGGCCCCCAGCGCCAGCGTGGCCGCTGCCTCCTTGGCGAACGGACCGCCGGTGACGTTCTTGAGCCGCGCCGCCCGGTGCGCCTCGTCGGCCAGCTGGCTGACCCGCTCCTCCATCTCGGGATCGCCGGCGGCCAGCGGGCGCAGCGACTCGACGTCCTGGACCAGGCGCACCGCTTCGGTCGCGTCCGCCCCTTCCGTGTTGCCGGCCCGTTGCGCGGTCAGCTCGTCCCAGATCGCCACCTCGTTGGGGATCTCTCCCGCCTCGCGGTCGAGCGCCTGGACATCGCCGTAGAACTTGTAGAAGCGGGGGTCGACCTTGAGCAGATCGGCGATCGGGTCGTGCGGGGTGGCGATCGACGCCTTGCTGAGCAGCCGCCGGTAGAGCGCCCCCCGCTTGGCCGGATCCTTGAGCAGCGTGGCCACCTGCGTCTCGATCGGCCCGTAAACCTGGACGAACTTGTCCAGCGTGGCGCGCACGTCGTCGAACTTGCACGACTTGAGGTTGATCATCGCGTGCAGCAGCATCACGTCGGGCGCGAGCGGCGAGGCCGGGAAGGTGTGGTCGAACTCTTCGAGAAAAGCCCCGGCCGCCTCGTACTCCCCCTTCTGAAACATCGACCACGACGCCTCGAACAGCGCATCGGGGAGGCGATCGGAGTCGGTCGGCACGCGGAAGTAGAAGTAGTAGGCGTCGTCGTACTTCCCTTGCTCGTGGGAGATCCGGCCCAGCGCCAAGTAGGCCAGATCCTTGACCGCGAAGTAGCGGCCGTCGATGAAGAAGGTGAAGCGGTCCTGATCGGCCTGCTCGACAATCTCGCACAGGTTGCGGCGCGCAGAGGCGAAGTGGTTCTGGCGGGCCTGGATGAGGCCGCGGAAGTAGAGCGCCGCGGCGAAGAAGCGGGACTGGCGGTCGACGTCCATGAAGAGCGCTTCGGCGTGCGCGCCGTCGCCGGCCTCGTAGGCGACCTTCCCGGCCAGATAGTTGCGCTCGGCGGCGC
>CAVRRT010000046.1:0-65312 GCA_963723305.1 uncultured Pseudomonadota bacterium | reverse complement strand
CGCGCGTGTGCCGCGCCAGGGCCGTCGGCCCGGGTGCGCCTCACCGCGGCGCGCTCCCCGCCAGCCGGGCGGGGTTACTGTTCGTCGATGGTTCAGACCATCGCAAGACCATACAGCGTTCGAGCGGCCGCGCGGCCGCCCGCGCGACGAGCGCGCGGCGTTCCCACCACCACATCAATCGGCCCGCGCGGGTCACCGCGGTGTAGACCAGCTCGCGCGAGAGAAGCGGCAGGTCGACCTCGGGCAGGATCAGCGCCGCCTGATCGAGCTCGCTCCCCTGCGACTTGTGGACCGTGGTCGCGTAGGAGACTGCCAGGGCACCGCGCAAGGTGGCGGCCGGGAAAAGCGCCAGCGTCGTCTCGCGCGGAAAGGCCACCAATGACTGCGGCGGGCCGGCCCCGGCGTCCCCCGCCCCGCGCGCCAAGAGAACGATCCCCTGGTCGCCGTTCATGAGGCCGCGATCGTAGTCGTTCTCGGTCATCATCACCGGCGTCCCCGGTGGCAGATTGCCGGCGGCGGCGTCGCGCCCCAGCTCATGCGCCGCCCGGCGGACGAGGAGGTCGTTGATCCGGTCGGCCCCGGTCGGGCCGACGCGGGTGACGGTCAGCAGGCGTGCGCGGCGGTGGCGATTGAGGAGCGCGCCGGCCAGGGCGGCGCCGGCCCGATCGAGCCCGCCGCGGTCGAGGTGGAGGACGCGGCGCGAACCGATCTCGGCCAGCGCCGGCTCGACGTGCAGCGCGTACCAACGGTCGACGAAAGCGGCGACCAGCCGACGGCCGTTGACGTCGCGGGCGTCGGGCTCGCAGAGCTCGAAGCCCACGAACCTGAGCGCGGCGATCCCGGCTTGGCCGGCGGCCGGTCGCGCGGGGGCGCTTCCCCCGCGGCGATCTTGTGCGCGGCCTCGAGAATCTCCGCGCCGGCGGGATCGTCCGGGCTCATGCGGTGACTCTCGGGGAGGCGGAGCGCCAGGGGGCCGAGATCGCGGAAGACGCTGCCCGCCTCGATTGCCGGGAGCTGGTCGCCGTCGCCGATCAGCACGAGGCGCGCGTCCGGGCGCAACGCGCGCGAGAGCTGCTCGACGAGCACCAGGTCGACCATCGACGCCTCGTCGACGACGACGGCCGCGTGCGGCAGCCGGTTGTTCTCGTGGTGGCGGAACGCGCCGCCGCGCAGCGACCGCTGCGCAGAGTATCCGAGCAAGCGGTGCAGGGTGCCGGGGACCGGCGTCGCCTGGCCCTCGGCCAGCAGCGCCTCGGCGATCCGATGGGCCGCCTTGCCGGTCGGCGCGGCGACGGCGATCGCCTCGGCGGCGATTCCCGCGGCACGCCAGGCGCGGACGATGCCGCCGATGAGCGACGTCTTCCCGCTGCCGGGCCCGCCGGTCACCACCGTCAACGGCCGCGCCAGGGCGGCCGCGATCGCCGCGCTCTGCGCGGGCGTCCAGCGGCGCTGCGTCCCCTGGCCCGGGGGAGCGGCGGCCGCCAACGCCCCTTCCGGATCGGAGAGCGCCGGCGCGGGGGTGGCGATCCGCGCGGCCAGCGCCTCGGCCAGGCGCTCTTCGAGCCGCAGGTCGCGCTCCTGATAGAGGTACGCGCCGTCGACGATGAACGGCCGGAAGTCGCCCGGGCGCCCGACCAGCGGCGCCAGCGCCGGATTTTCCGCCAGCCCGGCGACGAGCGCGGCGACCGCCGCGCGATCGTCGGGGCGGGCCCCCAGCCGTTCGAGGCGCCCGTCGAGCCCGCCACCGAGCGCGAGCCGCGTCGCCCCTTCCATCCGCGCCGTGCACGAGGCGAGGACCAACAGCGCGAAGGCGCGGCGCGCGGGACCGGCGAGAGCGCCCGGCCAGCCGGCGGCCTCCAGCGCCAGATGCAGCGCCGCCTCGTCGACGTCGAGGCCGACGAGCACCTCCGCCCAGGCGGGCGGCCACCGTCGCTCCGGCGCGCTCACGTCGTCTCCTCCGCACCGAGCCGCTGGGCGATCTCCTGGCCCCAGGCCTCGATCTCGCCGAACGTCGGCCGCCGGCTGCGGACCGCGCTCGGAAGGCCGCGCACGAACAGGTAGAGCGTGCCGCCGAAGCGGGCCTCGTAGTCGGCGGCGCTGGTGATGCCGAGCATACGCACCAGCGCCAGCGCGTAGAGCTGCTCCTGCAGCGCGTAGTTCTTGGCGACGTGCGCCTCGATGACCGCCGCGTCCCAGCTGGGGAGGCGGTCGGTCTTCCAGTCTCCGAAGTAGACCCGCCCCTGGTGCTCGAACAGAACGTCGACGAATCCCTTCACGTACCCCCATCGGCGCCGCCGGCCGCGGCGGGGAAGGGGAAGAGGAACTCCATCTCGCGCGCCTCGCGCGCGGCGTGGGAGAGGCCGGGGATGACGCCTCCGACGACCGGCAGCGGCGCAGTGAGCGCGGCGTAGGCCAGGCGCGCGGCGGGAAGGAGCTGTCGCGGATCGCGCCCGTGTCGGCGCAGGGTCGACTCGAGCAACGCGCGGACGTCCGCCCGCGCCCCCCAGGCCTCGAACCCGCCTGCGCCGCGCACCGTCTCGAGCGGAACGTGCTCCAGCAGATCGTGCACGAAGACGCCGGCGCCCGCGCCGCCCGGGAGCTCGTCGTCGCCCAGCGGCGGCGCGTCGGTCGTCTCGTCGTGGATCTCGGTGGGCGGACGATAGCCGCCTTCCGACTGTTTGATTCGGCTGTACGAGGTGAGCGTGGGGCCGAGCCGCTCCCGGCGGAGGCGCCCCAGCGCCGCTTCGGGCACCGCCGTCTCCTTGTCGGCCTCGGGGCGCCAGCTGAAGAACGGCAGCGTGACGCGCGGGCGGCCGCCGTCGCCGGCGCCGCGTCGATCGATCAGGACGTCGCGCGTCTCGAAGTGTCGTCGTTGCGTCTCGTCGGCGCGCAGGGCACGCAGCCGCCGGTTGACGTGGGAGTATCCGCCGGCGATCTTCCAGCGGTCTTCCTGACCCCGGCCGCCATCCCAAGGCTCCTCGCCCTCGGCTTCACCCGAGAACGGCAGGTAGAGCCGCCGCCGTGCGCGGGTCAGCGCCACGTAGAACAGGCGCTGGTCTTCGCTGTCGCGCTCGCGCTTGATGAGGTCGACGATCGCCTTGCGACGAGGTCGCCCGGCAGTCGCCACGCGGGCGCCCGCTTCGACGTACTGGCGCACGCCCCGGTTCGGCGAGGGGCCGAAGCCGCCGTAGAGAAAGACCACCTCCGCTTCCAGCCCCTTCACCTTGTGCATCGTCATGATCTGGACGGCGTCGCGCTCCCCCTCGAGCCGCTGCACGTTCCCCTCCTCGGCCTCCGGCACCACCAGCTTCTCGCACAGCGCCGAGAGTCGGCGGATGACGTCGCCGAGCGGCCGCGCCACCCGGGCGTCCTCCGCCGCCAGGATCTCCAGGAGGTGCCCGATGTTCACCAGGCGGCGCGCGCTCTCTCCCAGGAACAGCTCGCGCAAGATGACGCCGCTCTCCTCGAGGATGCGTCCGTAGAGCCGCCCGAGAGGCTCGCGGGCGGCGGCGGCGTGCCAGGCGAAGAGGCGCGCGAACAGCGGATGGTCACCATCGGCGGCGGCCGCGGCAGGGAGATCGCCAGCGTGAGCCCGAAGAACGGGTCAGCCAGGCGCGCAGCCGCTTGGCCGGATCGCGCGGATCGGCGATGGCGCGCAGCAGATCGCGCACCTGCCGCGCCTCCGGTGAACCGTACAACCCCTCCTGGTTGTAGATCACCGCCGCGACGCCGCGCGCGGCGAGCGCGGTCGCCGCGGCCTTGGCTTCGATCCAGGTGCGCGTGAGGACGAAGATGTCGCTGGCGCGCGGCGGGTCGCCGGCGGCGAGCAGCCCGGCGACCTCGCCGGCGATGGCGCGCGCCAGCCCTTCGCGCACCGCCCGCATCGGCAGGCGTCCGACCTCATCGTCGGCGGTGGTCACGCGCAGGAGAGTGATGGGGGCGGACGCTTCGACCGGCACGTCGTCCGCGCCGCCGAAGCTGACGGGGGCGTCGTAGCGGACGCTCCCGGTGAAGAAGGGGTTCTCGGCGCTCTGATCGAGGATCGCGTTGTAGGCGTCGATCACGGCCCGGGTGGAGCGGTGGTTTCGCCGCAGGGCGTGCCGATCTTCCGGCGGCGCGATGCTGTCGCAGGCGGCGATGTAGGTCGCCACGTCGGCGCCCCGAAATCCGTAGATCGCCTGCTTGGAATCGCCGACCAGGTAGAGCGGGCCGCCACCCTCTCCCCAGATCGTCCGGAAGATCTCCCACTGGATCGGATCGGTGTCCTGGAATTCGTCGACGATCGCCAGCTTGAAGCGCCGCCGCAGGTTGCTCACCAGCTCCGCGCCGCGCGGCCCCCGGAGGGCGTCGCGCACCAGGGCCAGCATGTCGTCGAAATCGTAGAGCCCGGCCGCCCGCTTGCGCGCCGCCAGCCGTTCGGCCACCGGCGGCACGAACTGCTGGGCGATCGCCGTCTCGAGAGGGACCGCCGCGTCGGCCAGCTCGGCGACGGCGCGGGCGACCTCGGTCGGCTTGAGGTTGAAGCGCTCGACCACGAACGCCAGCTGGTCCTCACTGGAGACGGGAACGTCGAGCGCCGCCAGGAAACGCGCCGTGTTTCCGTCGCCCTCCAGCTTGCGCGCCGCCGCGTGCACGGTCAGGAGGCGCTTCCTCACCGCGGCCGCCGAGCGTCCGCCCACGCCGATCTTGATGGCCAGATCGATCGTTGCGGGCGTGAAGCTGGCGAAGGCGCGGGCGGCGGCGGCGACGCGCGCCGGATCGAACGTGGTCGCCCAGCGCGCGCGAAGTTGATGCGCCTGGTAGAGCAGCCGCTCCAGGTTGGCGACCGATCCCCCCGCGCCAGGTAGGCCTCGAGGTAGGGGGCCTGCTCGGGCGCGACGGCCAGCTGCTGGCGCAGGACCTCGGCGAAGGCGGCCGCGAACGCCGCCCGGCTCTCGACGCTCTGCTGAATGAGCAGTCGTCCGCCCGCGAAGGCCTGTTCGGTGAGGACGCTCTGGCAGAACGAATGGATGGTGGAGATCGGCGCACCGTCGAGCGCGCGCGGCGGCGGCCAGGCGGAGACGCGCGCCGTCGTCGATCGCCCAGGCGCGTCCGCCTGGCGGGAGAGCCGGCAAAGCCAGTCACCGGCGACCGCGCCTGGGCGATCGACGACGGCGCGCGTCTCCGCCTGGCCGCCGCCGCGCGCGCCATCGACGGTGCGCCGATCTCCACCATCCATTCGTTCTGCCAGCGCGTCCTCACCGAACAGGCCTTCGCGGGCGGACGACTGCTCATTCAGCAGAGCGTCGAGAGCCGGGCGGCGTTCGCGGCCGCCTTCGCCGAGGTCCTGCGCCAGCAGCTGGCCGTCGCGCCCGAGCAGGCCCCCTACCTCGAGGCCTACCTGGCGCGGGGGGATCGGTCGCCAACCTGGAGCGGCTGCTCTACCAGGCGCATCAACTTCGCGCGCGCTGGGCGACCACGTTCGATCCGGCGCGCGTCGCCGCCGCCGCCCGCGCCTTCGCCAGCTTCACGCCCGCAACGATCGATCTGGCCATCAAGATCGGCGTGGGCGGACGCTCGGCGGCCGCGGTGAGGAAGCGCCTCCTGACCGTGCACGCGGCGGCGCGCAAGCTGGAGGGCGACGGAAACACGGCGCGTTTCCTGGCGGCGCTCGACGTTCCCGTCTCCAGTGAGGACCAGCTGGCGTTCGTGGTCGAGCGCTTCAACCTCAAGCCGACCGAGGTCGCCCGCGCCGTCGCCGAGCTGGCCGACGCGGCGGTCCCTCTCGAGACGGCGATCGCCCAGCAGTTCGTGCCGCCGGTCGCCGAACGGCTGGCGGCGCGCAAGCCGGCGGCCGGGCTCTACGACTTCGACGACATGCTGGAGCTGGTGCGCGACGCGCTCCAGGGTCCGCGCGGCGCGGAGCTCATCAGCGTCGCTGCGCCGCCGCTTCAAGCTGGCCATCGTCGACGAATTTCAGGACACCGATCCGGTCCAGTGGCAGATCTTCCGGACGATCTGCGGGAGCGGGTGGCGAGCCCGCTCTACCTGGTCGGCGATCCCAAGCAGTCGATCTACGGGTTCCGCGGCGCCGACGTGGCCACCTTCACGCAGGCCTGCGCCGAGCTCGCGCCGCCGGAGACCGCACGCGCTGTCGCGGAACTTTCGTTCCACCGCGGCCGTGATCGACGCCTACAACGCAATCCTCGATCAGAGGTCGCCGAGCCGTTCTTCAGCGCCGGCGGCGACTACCGGCCCCCGGTGACCTACGGCGGCGCGCGCGGCCGGGTCGGGGCGATCCGCGCGCCGCGCTCACGCTCCTGCGCGTGACCGCCGAGGGGGACGTGGCGCGCCTGCCCATGCGCGCCGTGCGCGCGGGGCTCTCCCGGGCCATCGCCGACGAGATCGCCGGCCTGCTGAGCGCGCCGAACGCGCCGCCGGCCCGCGAGATCTTCGTGCTCACGCGGACCTGGCGGGAGGCGGGCCGCGGCGACCGCGCTCGCCGCGCGCGGCGTCCCCCAGGTGCTCTACAACCAGGAGGGCCTCTATCTGTCGCCCGAGGCGCGGCAGATCCGCGATCTGCTGCGCGCCATCGCCGACCCGCACGATCGCGCCAAGCGGCTGCGGGCTTGGCTGACGCCGTTCTTCGGGTTGGCCCTGGGCGATCTGCCGGCGGCCGTCGGCGCGGGCCCCGAGCATCCGCTCTATGCGCGCCTGGCCGACTGGCACGCGGTCGCCGCCACGCGAGCCGCTCGACGTGCTCTACGCGCGCATCCTGGACGACAGCGGCGTCATCTTGCGCGAGCTGTTCCTGGGAGAGAGCGCGCGGCGCCTCACGAACATCCGCCACCTCCTGGAGATGCTGGCGGCCGAGGCCGCCCGGGTGGCGCGGCCGCTCGGCGACGTCGTCCGCCGACTCTCGGCGCTGTGCGAGAAGCTGGTGGTGCCGGAGGCCGAGGAGGGCAACGTGCAGCGGCTCGAGAGCGATCGCGACGCCGTCCAGATCATGACCATGCACAAGGCGAAGGGGCTGGAGGCCGAGGTGGTCTTTCTCTACGGCGGCTTCAGCCCCTCGCCGAACCGGGGCGTGCGCCAGTACGTCGAAGCGGGCGCCCGCGCTGGCGACCGCCGGGCGACCTCGTCGCAAGGCGATCGTCGACCTCATCAAGCGCGAGCGCGACAGCGAAGACCAGCGCCTGTTCTACGTGGCGCTGACCCGCGCCCGGCGGCGGCTCTACCTGCCGTTCTCGGGTGAAGCCGAGGGCGAGGAGCCTTGGATGGCGGCCGGGTCAGGAAGACCGCTGGAAGATCACCGGCGGATACCCCCACGTCAACCGGCGGCTGCGTGCGCTGCGCGCCGACGAGACGCAACGACGACACTTCGAGACGCGCGACGTCCTGATCGATCGACGCGGCGCCGGCGACGGCGACCGCCCGCGCGTCACGCTGCCGTTCTTCAGCTGGCGCCCCGAGGCCGACAAGGAGACGGCGGTGCCCGAAGCGGCGCTGGGGCGCCTCCGCCGGGAGCGGCTCGGCCCCACGCTCACCTCGTACAGCCGAATCAAACAGTCGGAAGGCGGCTATCGTCCGCCCACCGAGATCCACGACGAGACGACCGACGCGCCGCCGCTGGGCGACGACCAACTGCCGGGCGGCGCGCGCACCGGCATCTTCCTGCACGACCTGCTGGAGAAGGCGCCGCTCGAGGGGCTGCGCGCGGCCGCCGGGTTCGAGAGCTGGACGGCGCAGCCGGAGATCCACGCGATGATCGAGTCGACCCTGCGCCGACACGGCCGCGATCCGCGCCAGCCCTTCGCGGCCGCGCGCCTGGTCTACGCGGCGCTCACCGCGCCGTTGCCGATCGTGGGTGGCGCCATCCCCGGCCTCGCGCACGCCACGCGCGTGGCCCGCGAGATGGAGTTCCTCTTCCCCTTCCCCGCCGCCGCGGGCGGCGCCGATCGGGGGTTCGTCAAAGGATTCGTCGACGTTCTCTTCGAGCACGAGGGGCGGGCCTACTTCGGCGACTGGAAGACCGATCGCCTGCCGGCCTGGGACGCGGCGGTCATCGAGGCGCACGTGGCGAGGAACTACGCCCTGCAGGAGCAGCTCTACGCGCTCGCGCTCGTGCAGATGTTGGGCGTCACCGACGCAGCCAGCTACGAAGCGCGCTTCGGCGGCACGCTCTACCTCTTCGTGCGCGGCATGCCGGCCGCGGTCCGCAGCCGCCGGCCGAGTTAGGCGAGGTGAGGCCTGGGGCCAGGAATCGCCGAGAAGCTCGGTGCGGAGGAGACCACGTGAGCGCGCGCGACCGCCGCTGGCCGCCCGCCTGGGCGGGGGAGCTCGCCGCCCACGACGTCGACGAGGCGTCGCTCTACCTGGCCCTCGAGGCCGCCGGCTGGCCGGTCGACCTGCCGTCCCGCGCGCCGCGCCTTCGCGCTGCTGGTGCTGGCCTCGTGCAGGCGCGGAGAGGGGGCGACGCGGCTCGGGCTCGGTGGCGGGCTCGACGGGCGCCTCGAACGGCTGGGGGCCCGCCCCGACGATCGCGCGGCGGTCGCCGCGCTCGTCGCCGGGCTGGCGGAAAATCCGGCGCTGGCGCCGCTGGTCGGGCGCCCGGGCGACTTCCGGCCGTTCATCGTCGACGGCGAGTACCTCTATCAGGAGCGCGACCTGCGGCTCGAAGAGCGCCTGGCCGAGGCGCTGGCCGCGCGGATCGCCACCCCCGCGCCGGCGCTCTCCGATCCGGAAGGGGCGTTGGCGGCCGCCGCTCCCCCGGGCCAGGGGACGCAGCGCCGCTGGACGCCCGCGCAGAGCGCGGCGATCGCGGCCGCCCTGGCGCGGCCGTTGACGGTGGTGACCGGCGGGCCCGGCAGCGGGAAGACGGCGCTCATCGGCGGCATCGTCCGCGCCTGGCGTGCCGCGGGAATCGCCGCCGAGGCGATCGCCGTCGCCGCGCCGACCGGCAAGGCGGCCCATCGGATCGCCGAGGCGCTGCTGGCCGAGGGCCAGGCGACGCCGGCCCCCGGCACCCTGCACCGCTTGCTCGGAGACTCTGCGCAGCGGTCGCTGCGCGGCGGCGAGTTCCGCCACCACGAGAACAACCGGCTGCCGCACGCGGCCGTCGTCGTCGACGAGGCGTCGATGGTCGACCTGGTGCTCCTCGAGCAGCTCTCGCGCGCGTTGCGTCCGGACGCGCGCCTCGTGCTGATCGGCGACGCCGACCAGCTCCCGGCGATCGAGGCGGGCAGCGTCTTCCGCGATCTCGGCCCCTTGGCCCTCCGGCTGACCGAGAGCCACCGCATGAGCCCGGACGATCCCGCCGGCGCGGAGTGCTCGAGGCCGCGCACAGGATCGCCGCGGGGAAGCGCCCCCGCGCGACCGGCCGCCGGCCAAGCCGGGATCGCCGCGCTCAGGTTCGTGGGCTTCGAGCTCTGCGAGCCCGACGCCCGCGACTTCAACGGCCGTCGGCTGGTCGCCGCCTTCGTCGACCGGTGGTACGCGACGCACGTCGTGCCGGCGCTGGCGAGATCGGCGCGGCCGGCGTCCTCCACCTCGACCGCGGCGGGCTCGATCGCGCCGCCGCTCGCCCTGGCCGGCGCGCTCCTCGATCGCCACCGCGCGCACGCCTGCTGACCGTCACCCGCGTCGGCCCGACCGGCTCCGATCGCATCAACGCCGCCCTCGCCGCCGGCGGCGCACGAGCGGGGCGCGACGCCGCCGGCGGTGATCTCGCCACCGGCACGCCGATCATGATGACCGAGAACGACTACGACCGGGGCCTCATGAACGGCGATCAGGGGATCGTTCTCTTGGCGCGCGGGGCGGGGGACGCCGGGGCCGGCCCGCCGCAGTCATTGGTGGCCTTTCCGCGCGAGACGACGCTGGCGCTTTTCCCGGCCGCCACCTTGCGCGGTGCCCTGGCAGTCTCCTACGCGACCACGGTCCACAAGTCGCAGGGGAGCGAGCTCGATCAGGCGGCGCTGATCCTGCCCGAGGTCGACCTGCCGCTTCTCTCGCGCGAGCTGGTCTACACCGCGGTGACCCGGGCGCGCCGATCGATGGTGGTGGTGGGACGCCGCGCGCTCGTCGCGCGGGCGGCCGCGCGGCCGCTCGAACGCTCGTCTGGTCTTGCCGATCGTCTGAACCATCGACGAACGGTAACCCCGCCCGGCTGAGCGGATTACGCCGCGGTAACGGCCGCCCGGGCCGACCGGCCCTGGCGCGGCACACGCGCGCCGCGGCGATCGGCATTTGACTTGCACATGCCCACGCTCGTGCGCTGCGGTTTCCGTCCGGGCAGGTATCTCAAGCGGGAGGTGGGGCGATATGGGTGGTGCCGTCGAAACGTCAACGCCGAGTAACGATCCGTTCGATCACGAGCTGCGGTTTCTGCTCTCGCGCGCCGAGATGCGGCGCTTTCTCGACGCGATCGCCCCGCGCGCCGCCGTCGAGATCTACGACCCTGCGCGGCCGATCTCGTACACGCGGACGACCTACCTCGACACCGACGACCTCGGCTACTTCCGCTCCGGCGAAGGAGAGCCGGCGCGCCGGCTCCGGGTGCGTGAGTACGCCGTGGCGGCCGCGCCGAAGGACGATCCGGTCCTCTCCGGCGTCGCCTTCATCGAGCTCAAGCAGCACGCCGGCGACGCGCGCAGCAAGGTGCGCCTCGCCGCCACGCCGTCCGAGATCGCGCGCCTCGTCGACGCGCGCGGCGCCCTCGAACAGGAGACGGCGCCGAACGGCGCGCTGGCGGCGATCGCCCGTGAGCTGGCGCTCCCCACCATGGCCCCCCGCCTGGCGACCTGGTACCGGCGGCTTTGTCTGACCGCCGAAGGACGCCGCGTCCGCATCACGCTCGACGAGCATCTGACCTTCTGCCGGCCGCAACCGATCGGGGCGGCGGGCGACGCCGCCGCGCCGCGCGCGCGCGAGGTGGTCGCCGCCTTTCCCGCGCGGGTCCTGGAGGTCAAGCACTGCGGCGAGATGCCGCTCTGGCTGGGGCCGGCGCTGGAGGCGCTGCAGCCGGCGGACTCCTTCTCCAAGTTCCGCATGGGAATGACCGCCTTCGGCCACGGCGCCGAAGTGCCCAGCGGCGCCGGCCGCGCCGCGTCCGCCGCCCCCGAATCGCCGCCGTTTGCCCTGGGATCCTTCGTCGCTGCGTGAGGTGAGAACGATGTTCGTGGTCTTCGAAGGAATCGACGGCAGCGGAAAGACGACCATCTCCAACCGGGTCGCCAAGGAGCTGCGTGAGCGCGGCCTGACGGTCGAGCACCTGCGCGAGGAGGGGGCGTTCGCCTCCAAGGTGACGCAGGGGATTCGCGATTTCTGTCGCGACGCGCGCAACATGGCCCTCTCGCCCCGGGCCGAGCTGATGCTCTACGTGGCGCGTGAGGTCCAGCTGGCCGACGAGGTGCTCCGCCCGGCGCTGGCGCGGGCGGACGTGGTCATCGCCGATCGCTACTTCTACACCGCGGAGGTCCTGGCGCAGGCGGGGCGCGATCTTCCGGACGCGGAGACCGCCCCGGTGCTGGCCGCGGCGGCCGGCGGGCTCTGGCCGGATCTCGTCTTCCTGATCGATGTCGATCCGTCGGTGGCGCGCGGGCGCCGCAAGGTGGCCAAGATCCTGGCGCCCGATCGCCGCCCTGTCTCGCGCAAGGGGCTGACCGGCAGCGGTCTTCAGCTCCGCCTGCGCGCCGGCTATCGCGCGCTGGCCGGGCGCGACCCCGATCGCTGGGTCCTCGTCGAGAACACCGACGCTGAGCTGGGGCGGGTGGTCGCCGCCATCGTCGACGCCGTCATCGGGGCACGGACCGATCGCCCGGCGGCGCTGCGCGAGGCACGGTCGCGTCTGGCGGCGGCCGTCGCTCCGGCGTCCGGTCCCTCCCCCGCCCGCGCCCTCGCGCTCGCCCCCGCCGCGCCGATCGACGACGTCCGCACGGCGCTGGCGGCGTTCCTGGCCTGGGTCGATCGGCGCGCGCTCACCGAGCCCGAGCTGGCGGCGTACGTGCTGGCGGGGACGGCGGGGGTCGGGATCGACAAGCGGCGCCTCGACCTGGCGGCGGTGGCGCCGCGGATCGTCGCCCGCGGCCTGCGCGGGCTCTCCGACGCGATCTCCTGGCAGCTGCGCCGGCTGCTGCTGGAAACCGCCCCGGCCGAGGTGGCGCTGTCGCTCACCGACATGGCGGCGGAGGCGAGCGAGGCCTGGGCTCTGCGCGAGCTGCTGGCCGACATCGCCCCCGCCGAGGTCGCCTCCAGCCTGGAGGGGCTCGACGACGAGACCGCCTGGGCCCTGCGCGCCGAGCTCTATCCGCGCGTCCCGGAGTCGGTGCTCGGCTCGCTGGCGCTGCTCGACGTGCCGCGCGCCTGGGATTTCCGAACGCGCTGGCTCGCCGATCGCGGCGGTCCCGGCCGCGCGGCCGCCAACTATTTTCGGGCCCGCGCCATCGCGCGCTCGGTGACCGGCATCGACAGCCCGGAGGCCTGGAAGCTGCGCAAGCTGGCGCGCGACGCCGCGCCGGTCGCCGCCGTCGTCTCGCTGAAGGGGCTGACCGGCGATCGGGCCTGGCTCTGGCGCGACCGCGCCGCGAGCCGCGCCCCCAAGGCGGTGCTGGCGACGATCGCCGGGATGGACGACGCGCGCGCCTGGGCGCTGCGCACCGGGACCGCTCTGCGCTGCCGCGAGGCGCTCGACTCGATGATCGGCCTCGACCACCAGACGGCCTGGGAGATCCGCGAGAGCTGCCTGGAGATCTGGCCCCCCACCGTGGTCAAGAGCCTGGGCGTGCTGGTGAGCGGCGCGCGCGGGCAGGATCTGCTCGCCCGCGCGCTGCGCGGGTTCGCCGACCAGATCTCGCTGCTCAAGCAGGCGGCCATCATCGCCACCGGCGCCAACCTCACGCGGTCGGTGATGGCGGCCTGAGCATGTCGCCATTCGATCTCAACGACACGCTCGGCCTCGACACGATGGGGACCGCGCGTTTCGAGATCGTGCTCATCCGCCTGGCGATCGCCGCGCTGCTCGGCGCGTTCCTGGGGTTTCGCCCCTGGCGGCGCCTCCTCCCGAACGCGCTGCCGCCGGCGCGCGAGGTGGCCCAGGCGCAGACGCTCATCGCGGTGGCGGGCGCGCTCATGGTGGTGGTGATCGGCCACAGCACCGCGCGCGCCTTCGGCCTGGTTGGCCTGGGGGGCTTCATCCGCTTTCGCTCGGGGATCAAGGACACCCGCGATGCCGCGGTGATGTTCGTGATGATCGGCCTCGGCATGGCCTGCGGCCTGGGCGCGGTCCCCATGGCGGTGGTGGCCACGTTGTTCGCGGGAATCGTGCTGGCGTTGTTTGACGTCGGCCGGCGGGCGCGGCTGCGTCTGGTGCGCGTGGCGGTGCAGGTCGAGGACGCGCGCAACGCCTGGGGGCGGATCAAGCTGACGTTCCCCGGCTCCCGCGTGCTCGAGCTGCCCGACGCCGGCCCCGGCTCGGGGCGCCTGGTGATCGAGACGGTCCTCGGCGAGACGCAGGACGCCGCCGGGGTCCTGCGCGCGCTCGGCGAGGCTCAGATCTCGGGCGTTCACACGGTGACGCTCGACGAAGGGAAGAATGGTCTCGCCGCCTGAGCGCGGCGCGAGGTGGTGGCGGCGGAGTGGGACGATGGGCTGATTGCGAAGGAGAATGAGCATGCGTTTCTTGGTGACGACGATTCCTTGGGCAGCGTTGGCGGCGGTGGCGACGATGGCGGGCGGATGCGGCGGCGGCAGCGGCGGCGGCGGCGCCCAGTCCGGCTCGGGCGGGACGACCGGGGCTCTGGCCGCCGACGGCGCCGTCCCCCTCATGACCAGCGGGCGCTACCAGCCGCTGGTGGTCGGCACGACCTGGGTCTACAACGTCACCGACACGGGGATCGCCTACACCAAGAACAGCGCGGTCGAGTCCTTCGAGGACGTCGGCGGGATGTTCGCCGGCACCATGGGCTACAAGGTCAGCGAGACGATCAAGACCAGCACGCAGCTGACCTGGTACCAGATGACCGACACCGACGTGCGCCGCCTGCACGATCAGATGCTGGACGCCAACGGCCTCCTGTCGTCGGAGGACTGGTACACGCCGTACGACCTGCGCGTCGACGAGGCGCCTGACCACCTGATGGCGGGCGCCGCCTGGACGATGAGCTACATGGACGCGCACACCTCCAGCAGCAAGCCGGCCTCGACCAGCACCGTCACCGAGAACTGGACCACCGACGCCGTCAACGAGACGGTCACCGAGCCGGCCGGCACCTTCAGCGCGCTCAAGATCACCCGCACCAACACCGCCGACGGAACCGCCAAGAGCCAGTGGTTCGTCCCCGGCGTCGGCAAGATCCGGGAGTCGAACACCACCGGACACCTCGAGGAGCTGACCAGCTACTCGATCCCGGCCACCGGCAGCGGCGGCTGAGCGGCCGCCTGGCGGCCTGGCGGCAACCAGATCCTCGGCCGGCGTCGCCGGGCTGGCGACCGCTAGGCCAGACCGTAGTCGGCGATCTTCTTGGCGACGGTCGGGTACGAGACGCCCAGCAGGCGGGCGACGGCGGTCCGGTTGCCGGCGGTGAAATCCAACAGGCGCGCGATGTAGGCGCGCTCGAGCCGCTCCAGATCGGGCGGCTTCCCGGCGTCGTCGACGTCGACGGCGAAGAACGACGGTGTCGGCGCCACGGGGCCAGCGGCGCCCGCGCGCGACGGCCCCGACAGCACGATGCAGTCGGTCTCGATCACCTCGCGGGTCGAGAGGATCACCGCCCGTTCGATCACGTTGCGCAGCTCGCGGACGTTGCCGGGGTAGTCGTAAGCGAGCAGCAGGCGCTCGGTCTCGGGGGCGAACTTGGCGGCCGGCTTGCGCATGCGCGTGGCGAAGCGGGCCAAGAAGTGCGTCGCCAGCGGCAGGATGTCCTCGGGGCGCTCGCGCAGCGGCGGCACGCGGATGTGAAAGACGTCGAGGCGGTGGTAGAGGTCGAGCCGGAAGGCGCCCCGCTCCACTTCGTCGGCCAGCTCCTTGTTGGTGGCCGCCACGACCCGCACGTTGACCGACAGATCGCGGGTGCCGCCCAGCCGGCGGAAGGTCATCTCCTCGAGGACCTTGAGCAGCTTGGCCTGCGTGGCGATCGGCATGTCACCGACCTCGTCGAGCAGCAGCGTCCCGCCGTCGGCCTCCTCGAACAAGCCCCGCTTCTGCGCCTTGGCGTCGGTGAAGGCGCCGCGCTCGTAGCCGAAGAGCTCGCTCTCCAGCAGGTTCTCGGGGACCGAGGCGCAGTTGATCTCCACGAACGGGCCGTCCTTGCGCCCCACGGTCCGGCGGGCGATCAGGTCGGCGATGATCTCCTTGCCGGTCCCCGATTCGCCCTGAATCAACACCGTCGTGTCGGGCGCCTCGGCGACCTTGTCGACCATGTCGATCACCCTCTGCATCGGGGCCGAGGCGCCGACCACGAAGTCACCCATCGCCGCCTGCGCGCGCCCGGCCAGCTGGCGCACCTGGGCGCGCAACCGCTGCGCCTCGATCGCCTTGCCGACGGTCACCACGAACTCGGGGAGCTGCAGCGGCTTCGACAGATAGTCGAACGCGCCCAGCTTGAGCGCCTGCACCGCGCTGGCCACGTCGGCGTAGGCCGTGGCGATCACCACCAGCGTGTCGAGGTTGCGCTCGCGCGCCTCGCGCGTCATCGCCTCGAGGACCACGATCCCGTCGGTGTCGGGGAGATGCCGATCGAGGATCACCAGGTCGCATGGCTCGCGCTGCCAGGCCGCCAGGCCGGCATGCCCGCTCGACGCCGTGGTGACCAGGAAGCCTTCGGCCGCCAGCGCCTCCTCGGCGACGATGCGGAACGTCTTCTCGTCGTCGATCACCAGCACCGTTGGTTTCAAGTGGAACGAGCCTCCATCACCGGCGCCTCGGTTTCAACACCGACGTCGAGCGGCAGCCTGACCCGAAACAGCGCGCCGCCCAGCGCCGAGGTGCCGACCTCGATGGTGCCGCCGTGCGCCGCGATGAACCGGCGCGAGGTCGGCAGCCCGAGGCCGGTGCCGTTGGGCTTGGTGGTGAAGAACGGTTCGAACAGGTGCGCGCGCGCCTCCGGGGAGAGGCCCGGGCCATCGTCGGTCACCTCGATAATCGCCTCGCCATCGCGCGCGCCGACGGTGACGGTGACGACGCGCCCCGCTTCCACGGCGTTCTTGATGAGGTTCACCATCACCCCCTGGACCTTGTGCGCGTCGCAGCGGACGGGGAGCGTGGCCGGCGCGTTGACCGTCAACGCCACGCCGCGGTCGGCGACCAGATCGGCCACCGCCTCGGCGGCGCGCGCCACCACCGCCGCCAGATCGGCGGGGGCGCGATCGATGCGCGGCGAACGCGAGAACGAGAGCAGCGAGTCGACCACGTCGCGCAGCCGCGCGATCTCGCCGACCACCTGCGGCCGCAGCCGGGCCACCCGGGTCGTGTTGGCGGGGTCCTGGGCGATGAGCTCGACCGCCATCCCCAGGCCATTGAGGGCGTTCTTCAACTCGTGCGCGATCGCCGCGGAGGTCTTCCCCATCGCCGCGAAGCGCTCGGCCTCGACCAGCGCCGCCTGCGTCGCCACCAACTCCTGCGTCCGGTCGTGCACCCGCTGCTCCAGCATCCCGGCCGCTTCGCGCAGCTCCTGATCCCGCTTCTGGATCGATTGCTCCATGTGCTCGAACGCGCCGAGCAGGGTGGAGATCTCTTCGGTCCCGGCCGGCCGCGGCGCCGACGTCGCCGGGATCCGTTCCCCGCGCGCGATGCGGATCGCACCGTCGGCCAGCGCCTGCAGCGGCCGCGACAGGTAGGCCGACAAGAGGACGCCCGCCAGCGTGGCCACGATGATACCGAACACCAGGACGCCGGCCAGCGTCGCCCCTTGCTGCTCGATGTTGGCGGTGAGCGTCCGCCAGGGCCAGGAGAACACGACCGCGTACTTCGTCCCCCCGCCGACGGGAGAATAGGCAAAGAGCGTCTTCTGCCCGCGCACATCGCCGACCAGCGTTCCGCTGCCGCCGCGCGAGGAGGCGGTGATCGCCTCCGACCAGCTCGACCCCATCGCCGGCAGCGGACGTCCGGGGGGATAGATGACCTGCCCCTCTTCCCCCTCTTGCCCCTCCTGGTCGACCAGGACGGCGTCGGTGTCAGGCGGCAGGTTCTCGTGGAAGGTCGGCGAGATGAGGTTGTTCTCCCCCAGCGCGATGATGCCGACCAGGGCGCCGGAGAACGCCCCGCCCCGGATCACCGGCTGGACGATCTTCAGCGTCTGCCCCAGCGCCGGCTCGTCGGTGATCCGGAACAGCGGGCCCGCGGCGCCCCCCTGCACGGCCGCGAACCAGGCGCGGTCGCCGAATGACTGCCCGCGGAACGCCGACCGATCGGGGACCGAGCGGACGCAGTGCCCTTCGCGGTCGAGCAGCAGGACGGCGGTGTTGTAGAGGACCGAGTGGGCGTGCGCGCCGGACAGAATCTGCTCCTCCTGCAGATAGTCCGGATCGGTCGGGTTCATCTCGGGCAGGAGCGCCAGGCGCTTCAGCTCGTCTTCGAGGATCTCGAAGTTGTCGCGCAGCGCGAAGGCCCGGTTCTCGGCGAACAGCTGGTACTCCGTCGTCAGCTCCCGCCGCATGGTGCGCGCCGACTGATAGATGGTGGTGCCGCCCGCCAGGCCGATCGAAACGACCAGCAGCGACGACAGCACCAGCGAAAGCTCGGTCCGGAGGGTCAGATCTCGAACGCTAGCACTGCCGACAGGTTTTACACACCTCGCTCCGCGCCGAAACCACACGTTGACAGCCCGCGCGTTAGCTTCAGGCAACAGGAGGTACACGCGATGTCGGTACTGGCGCGGCGGTTCAGCGGGCGGCTCGGGGATCGGGGAGTGATGGGCGGAGCGGGGTTCGCGGCCAAAGTCATCGGCGTGGGCCTTCTCGCCGGATTGCTCCTGGTGGTCTGCCAGTTCCTGATCGACGCTTGGTTCCGCACGATCCGGTAGCCTGGACGTCACCCGGCCTGGAAGCGGTCCGTCCCCTCGGCGACGGACCGTAGAGCGTCTTTCGGCGTTCGCGATCGGCTACCTTAGGGGTGCGCGTGCGCCCCTCCGTCCTTCGCCCGAGGCCATGTCGTCGTCTCCTTCTCGGCGTGCTGGTTCTGCTCGGATCGGCTGGCTGCGGAGGGAGCGAGGGGCGGCCCTCGGGCACGACTGATGGAGGGAGCAGCACGACCGATGGAGGGAGCAGCACGACCGATGGAGGGAGCAGCACGACCGATGGAGGGAGCAGCACGACCGATGGAGGGAGCAGCACGACCGCTTGTGCGTTCACCGTCAGCACCAACGAGGTGAGCGCCCAGATCCCGACGGTCGGGGTGGTCGAGTGGTCCTTGGCGGGGGAGCCCCCGGCGAGCGCCAAGATTGTCTATACGCTGAACAATGCCGACCCTTCGCTCTTGAATCTGGGCGGAGAAGCTCCGGTTTCACTCAGCACCGCCAACTATCGAACCCTGCTGCTCGGCCTCAAGCAGTCCCAGAGCTACACGTTTCACATCGAGGCCGTCCGCGGCGGAGCGACCTGCGTCAGCCCCGACTACGCGCTCCCCACCACCGGCAGCTTGACCAACGCGCCGAACGTCACGGTGAACGTCGCCCAGGCCGCCCAGCGAGAGCCGGGATTCATCGTGACCAGCTCGGGAACCTTCGTGCCGGACAGCGCCTTCATCATCGATGCCGACGGCGAGATCGTCTGGTTCTTCCCCGGTCCGCTCAACACCGGCCGCGCCCAAATGGACTACGAGGGGAACAACATGTGGATGATCACGCTCAACCCTATCAACGAGATGGGTGAAATGCGCTATGTGTCGATGGACGGCGAGCAATCGTATCTGAACGTCCCCGGCTTCGAATCCGCGCACCACGACCTCACCGTGATGCCGGGGGGCAAGGTGGCGGCCCTCGTTTGGAGCAGCTCGGACAACGATCCTCCCAGCGACCTGGTGATTCGCACACCGGACGGACAGGTGACCACGGCCTTCACGATTGGGAGCAACCTTTACCAGTCGGCCACCTTTCACGCCAACGCGATTCATTACATCCTGTCCGACGACAGCTTCACCATCTCGGATCGCAACCCGAACCTGATCGTGAAGGTCAGCGCGGCGGGAGTCCCACAGTGGCAGCTCGGCGGCGTGTGCACCGGCGCGCCCACCGGAAACCACTGTTCGCCGCAGACCTGGCAGGTCAATCACGGCCACCAACTGCTCGACGACGGGACGTTTCTGCTGTTCAACAACACCGATACGTACGGCGTGGCGCACGTGCTCGAATTCCAGCTGGACGACACGGCGAGCGCGCTGTCGGCCACCCCGATCCAGGACTACACGGGCACCGCCGCCAGCGCGACGCTGGGGGACGTGCAGCGCCTCCCGAACGGCAACACGCTGGTCACCTACTCGAACGCCGGAACGATTGTCGAGCTCGATCCGAGCTGGAACGAAGTGCAGACGTTCACCGTGCGCGTCGGATATTCCAGCTGGCGCCCGACGCTGTACGGCCCGCCCCTCCGTCTATGAGCCGCGCCGGGCCGGACAGCGCCCAGAGGCGCCGTTCAGCCGCGCAACAGGCCTACTGCAGGGTCGGCGTCGTCCAGTTGATCACGTCCTGATAATTCAGGTCGTAGCTGGTGTCGGGGGGCTTGATGGCCACGTTGGGGTCGGTCGTCCCCCCTTTGAGGAACCTGTTGACGTACGCATTGACGCTGTTCTGTTGGATTGTGGGGGGCACGCAGTGGTTGTGGTTGGAGGTGAAGTCGTAGCCGAGATTGTTCGGGACGCCCATGGCCTTGAAGACCTCCATGGCGGCCATGACCGACTTGTATCCGGACTCGTCGCCCAACCAGATGTAGGTGTCGTTCCCCAGGGCAATGACGGCCCGGGGGGCGATCATGGCGATGAGCTCGTGATGATCGTGGGGCAGCTTGTACGGATCCAGCTTCTGCATGCTGGGCATGAACCAACCGAAGTTGGTGTTGTCGATCTTTTCAATCTGGGTGCCCGTGCGGTCCACGTACTCCTGCGACGTTCTCCAGGAGTTGATTCCCCCGCCCCCTGATTCCTCCGCGACCGTCAAGGCCACGCGTTCGTCGAGCGCCCCCCCAAACAGCGCCATCTTTCCAGCGTACGAGCAGCCGTGTACCGCGATCTTCGTGGGGTCGACCTTGAGCTGACTGGCCACCTGCTGGATACCGTCGATGATGCGGCTGATGCCCCAGGCCCAGGCGCTGTAGTTGCCGATCTTGCCCCACATCGCGGGGTACACTTTGTAGAACGGATCGCTCTGGTATTGAGTGCTGTCGCTCGAGTCGTACTTGACCACCTGATCGTGCATGAAAGGGACCTGCGTGCAGCCCGTCACCATTGACGAGGGCCCGTTCATGCCGATGACCGCGCAGCTGCCACTCCCGGTTACGGGCGAGGTGAGGGTGATGGTGCCTGCGCTGGTCGTTACCTTCACGCTCAACGTGCCCCCGGACAAGGTGGCTACAACTGTTCCCGGATCCTGCTTGGGACCAATCTCGTATTGCTCGAGATCTGCTTTGACCTCGTTTCTTCGGCATTCCCATTGCGCTTTGGTGGAGATGACCGTGCCGTCGTGCATGGCGAACGGATTGGGCAGGTCCTTGTTGTCCGCGGACAGCAAGGCGCCGGCAGCCACCGTGCAGTTGGAGCCGCTGTTCTCCGCGCTACCAGATGCGCCTGCGGTGCCAGCACCGCCAGTACCGGTCGTGGCGCCGCCCGTGCCCGTGGCGCCGCCCGTGCCCGTGGCGCCGCCCGTGCCCGTGCCGCCACCCGTGCCCGTGGTGCCGCCGGTCGATCCACTGGTCCCTGCTTTCCCGCCGGTCCCTGTTCCACCTGCGCCAGCGCCGCCTGTGCCTGCACCGCCGGTCCCGGGCGATCCACCCGTGCCGGTTCCGCCTGTTGCAGTCCCCCCCGTCCCCTTTCCGCCGGTGCCCAAGATGCCGCCGGTGCCGAGGCCGCCGCCCGTGCCCGTGCCGCCGGTGCTGGTTGTTCCGCCCGTCCCCGTCGCTCCGCCGGTCTGCGACGTGCCGCCGGTGCCACTGGATGATCCGCCGGAGCCGGAACCGCCCGTGCCGGTGTCGGCGGTTCCCGGGCTGGCGCAAGAACCGAGAAGGGACGCGGCCAACAGGAACAGGAGAGGAGTACTCTTGGGGGACATCGCGGGGCTCCTTTCGGACAGGAATCACCAGCAGCGACAAGCGCGCTCGCGCGGGGGGCCGCTGGGGATCGGAGCGGCGTTGAGAGCGACCGGTCGAACCGACCCGTCGCCACCCGCCCGTTCCGCCTCTAGATTCCCGACGAATCGAGGGGTGATCCCGATCGGGTCATTTTTCATCGAAAATATTTACGTTGGGGGACGATCCCAGCCCGACGCGTCAGCGGCCGAGACTCCCGCTCGAACGCGGTGTCTCCAGGCCTGATGAATTGACGCTCGCCATCCCCGTCAAACGGGGACTCGCCACCGCTCACGAGCGGGGGACGCCTGCGGTGATATGGGACACAGGCTCAGATTACTGCCCGCGCGAATGTCGATCGCGACGCGGCGCGGAAGGGCGCGGAAGAACGCTGGGCGCTGCGCTAGCGCTTCCAGGCGCGCAGGATCTCGTCGACCCGGGTGTTCGCGGCGGCGTCGACGGCCTGGCGCGCGGGGTCGGCGTCGAACCAGGCGACGGTGCGGCGGATCCCTTCGGCGAAGGGGATCTCTGCTTCCCAGCCGGGCACGAACGACTTCACCTTGCTGTTGTCGAAGAGCGCGCACCAGCTCTTGTCGCCGAGCAGGCCGGCGCCCGTGTCGGGGTCGAGCTTGGCGATGAACGCGCTCGGGACGTGGACCAGGTTCGGCTCGGCGCCCACGGCGCGGCCGACCAGGCGCAGGATCTGGTCCCAGGTCAGCCACTCGTCCGACGTCACGTGGAAGGCGTGGCCGATGGCGCGCGGGTTGCCGCACAGGCCCAGGAAGGCGCGCGCGAAGTCGTCGGCGTGGGTGAGCGTCCAGAGCGACGTCCCCTCGCCGTGGATGATGACGGGCGCGCCCCGCCTTATCCGATCGATGATGGTGAAGTCCGACTTGCCGACCGCCACCGGCACGATGGTGTCGTAGGTGTGCGACGGCCGCACGACGGTGAAGGGGAAGCCGCTGGCGCGGTGGGCGCGCATCAGCGTCTCTTCGCAGGCGATCTTGTTGCGCGAATACTCCCAGTAGGGATTCGCCAGCGGCGTCGACTCGGTGATCATCGGGTGCGCCGGCGGCTTCTGGTAGGCCGAGGCCGAGGAGATGAAGATGTACTGCCCGGTCGTCGCTGCGAACCAGGCGATGTCGCGCTCGACGTCGGACGGCAGGAAGGCGATCCAGTTGACCACCACGTCGTAGCGGGCGCCGCGCAGCGCCGCCGGCGGGCCGCCGCTGCTGTGAACATCATGGTTGATGACCTGGACGCCGGCGGGGAGCGGGTGCTTGCTGCTCTTGCCGCGGTTCAGGAGGTGCAGCTCGTGGCCACGCTCGACCACCAGCTTGCTCAGGGTCGAGCTGATGTTCCCCGTGCCGCCGATGAACAGGATCTTCATGGCGCGCAGTATATATTCGGCGCCCATGCCTTACGACCCAAGCACCGTCGAGCCGAAGTGGCAGGCCCGCTGGCGGGAGGCCGGCCTCCACAAGACGCCCGCTGACCGGGCGAAGCCGAAGTTCTACGCGCTCGACATGTTCCCCTACCCGTCCGGCGCCGGGCTGCACGTGGGCCACTGCGAGGGCTACACCGCGACCGACGTCATCACCCGCTGGAAGCGGATGCAGGGGTTTCGCGTCCTGCACCCGATGGGGTGGGACGCCTTCGGCCTGCCGGCCGAGAACTACGCCATCAAGCACGGCGTCCACCCCCGCGTGACGACCGAGGCGGCCATCGCCAACTTCAAGCGGCAGATCGACGCCGTCGGGTTCGCCTACGACTGGACCCGCGAGATCGACACCACTGATCCCGGGTACGTGAAGTGGACGCAGTGGATCTTCTTGAAGCTCTACGAGCGCGGCCTGGCCTACGAAGGGGTCATCCCCATCAACTGGTGCCCCGTCGACAAGACCGGCCTGGCCAATGAAGAGGTGAGCCAGGGGCGCTGCGAGCGCTGCGGGACGGCCGTGGTGCGCAAGGACATGCGGCAGTGGCTGCTGCGGATCACCCGCTACGCCGATCGCCTGCTGGAGGATCTGAACGAGGTCGACTGGCCGGCCTCGACGCTGGCGATGCAGCGCAACTGGATCGGCCGCAGCGAAGGGGCCGAGGTGCTGTTCACCTCGGCGACGCCGGTGGCCGGCAAGGAGATCCGCGTCTTCACGACCAGGCCCGACACGCTCTACGGCGCAACCTACATGGTGCTCTCGCCCGAACATGCGCTGGTCGACGCGCTCACCACGCCGGCCCAGCGCGCGGCCGTGACGGCGTATCAGGAAGAGGCGCGCCGCAAGAGCGATCTCGAGCGGACCGATCTGGCCAAGGACAAGACCGGCGTCTTCACCGGCGCCACGGCGACCAACCCGGTCACCGGCAAGCCGATCCCGATCTGGATCGCCGACTATGTCCTGGCCAGCTACGGCACCGGCGCCATCATGGCGGTCCCGGCGCACGACGAGCGCGACTTCGCCTTCGCCCGGAAGTTCGACCTGCCGATAGTTCAGGTGATTAGGCCGAAGGACGGGAGCGCGCCCGATCCCGACGCCGCTTTCACCGACGAAGGCGTCAACGTCAACTCCGGGCCGCTCGACGGACTGCCGACGCCCGAGGCCAAGCGGGCCATCACACGTGACCTCGAGGAGCGCGGCGTCGGCAAGGCGGCCGTCAGCTACCGGCTGCGCGATTGGGTCTTCTCGCGCCAGCGCTACTGGGGCGAGCCGATCCCGCTGGTCCACTGCCCCACCGACGGCGTCGTGCCGGTGCCGGAGTCGCAGCTGCCGGTTCGCCTCCCCGACGTCGAGACCTACGCCCCGACCGGCACGGGCGAGTCGCCGCTGGCGGGGATCGCCGACTGGGTCGCGACCACCTGCCCGAAGTGCGGCGGGCCGGCCAAGCGGGAGACGAACACGATGCCGCAGTGGGCGGGGTCGTGCTGGTACTACCTGCGCTACCTCGATCCGAAGGACGACGCGCGCGCCTTCGACCCGCAGGCCGAGAAGGAATGGATGGCCGTCGATCTCTACGTCGGCGGCGCCGAGCACGCGGTGCTGCACCTGCTCTACGCGCGCTTCTGGCACAAGGTGCTCTTCGACATGGGGTTGGTCTCCACCAAGGAGCCGTTCCAGAAGCTGCGCCACCAGGGAACGGTGCTCTCGTACTCCTACCAGGACAGCCTCGGCCGCTACCACGAGCCGTCCGAGGTGGCGATGAAGAACGACCAGCCGGTGCTGGCGGCGACCGGAGAGGCGCTGACCATGGCCGTCGAGAAGATGGCCAAGTCGAAGCTGAACGGGGTCAACCCCGACGACGTCATCCGCGACTACGGCGCCGACGTGATGCGTCTCTACGAGATGTTCATGGGCGAGTTCGAGCTCCCCAAGCCGTGGGACTCGCGCGCCATCGAAGGGGTGAACCGCTTCGTGAGGCGCGTCTGGCGTCTCGTCGAGGAGCACGATTCCGCCCGCCTCCCGGCCGGCGATCCGCACCTGCGCCTGCGCCACAAGACCATCAAGCGCGTCACCGCCGATCTGGAGCGGATGCAGTTCAACACCGTCATCGCCGCGCTGATGGAGTACGTCAACGACCTGGTGGCCGGGGGCGCGACGCTGGAAGATCTCCGCACGCTGATCAAGCTGGCTGGACCGTTCGCGCCCCATCTCGGCGACGAGGCCTGGGAGCGGCTCCGCGGCGATGCCGGTGCGATCTTCCTGATCGACGCGCCGTGGCCGAGCTACGACGACGCGCTGACCATCGACGAGCGCGTCACCGTGGGCGTCCAGGTCGACGGCAAGCTGCGCGGCAGCGTCGAGCTCGGCCGCGACGCCTCCGAAGAAGAGGCCCGCGCCGCGGCGCTCGCCATTCCGAACGTCGCCAAGCACCTCGAAGGGCGCGTGATCAAGAAGCTCATCTACAAGGCCGGCCGCATCATCGGCCTCGTCACCGGCCCGGCGTAACCGGGGCGGGGACGACGGCGTCCGTCGCGCGCCGTGGCCGGCCACGGCGATCCCGGCACGGCGTACAGCGCGCTCCTGGCTTGGCTGCGGCGGCCGAAGCGCCGGCGGCGCCCGCGCTCACGCGACCGCCAGAAGATCGTAGAGCTTGCGGCGCGCCTCGACGAGGATGGCCGTGGCCCGCGTCTGCTGATCGATCGTCCCCACCAGCGCCACCTGCTTGACCGCCATGCGCACCGCCAGCGACGACGCCCGCAGATCGCGCGACTGGTCGTCGTAAGCCCCTTGCCAGGGGGCGCCCTCGCCGCGCCGGCCCCGCTCCTTGTGCTCGGCCTCGCCCCGGCGCGTGAGCGTGTAGATCCGCTTGCCGTCGCGTTCTTCGGACGAGACCAACTCCTCGTCGGCCAGCATCTGCAGCGTCGGGTAGATCGACCCCGGGCTGGGGCGCCAGGCCCCCTGGCTGGCGCGTTCGAGGCGCTGCCCCAGCTCGTAGCCGTGGGCTGGCCCTTCCGTGAGCGCCATGAGGAGCGCCGTCCGGACGTCGCCGTGGCGCAGGCGCCCGCGCTCCCGCTGGTGGCCGTGGTCGCGGGCCTGCCGGTGGCCGCGCCGGCGGGCGGGATCGGGATTCTCAATTTTGGCTTCCTGTCCTGGGTGTCTGTGTCGCATCCTGTTCCGATATATCGTATTCGGTCGCGACCTGGTGTCAAGCCGAATCGCCAGCCGCCGCCGGAGGCTGTTTCGACGGCCGGGGCGGGCGCCGTTCGTCGTCAGGTTCGTGGCGGCGAGCGGCAACGATCGCCGTCGCGACGGTGGCCGTCAGCGCCCTGACGTGAGCAGGCGCGTCGAGCGCGGCGCGACGCTGGCGCACTTCCCGGCCTGCCCACCTGTGCGCCCGCCACCACCAGCGGTGATCTGGGTCGAGGTCGTTGTTTGGCGCCAACTTATTTTCCTCACCTCACCGTCGAGAGCGCCGATGAAATTCGATATGCGGATCGTTTTCGCTCCTCGCGCCACCGTCGGGTTTTTTTCCGGGCTCTCGTTGCTGGCGCTGGTGGCGCTCGGATGCGGTTTCCAGCAGTCGGCGACGCAGTCGATGTCCCTCGGCACCGGCGGTGGCGCGGCGGGCTCCTCGGGCGACAATCCGAAGCTCGGCGGCGGCTCGACCACCGGCAAAGGAAGCGGCAGCGTCACCGGCAGCGCCAGCGGGAACGGATCCGACGGCGGCGTGGCCGGACAGGGCGGCGCGGCGCCGGTCGGCTGCCCGGCGCAGTGCCCGAGCGGTCAGGTCTGCCTGGGCAGCAGCTGCCAGCCGGATCCCTGTCTCGCCGCCGCGGCGATGAGCTGCGCCACCGGCACCACCTGTCACGCGACCTGCGTAGCGGTGGTCGATCCCTGCGCTGGTAAGGTCTGTCAGGCGGGCCTCACCTGCGTCGACGGACTTTGCATCGCCGGCTGCTTCGCCCAGCCCTGCAACGGCGTCACCTGCCCGACCGGTCAGTACTGCAGCCCCGGAAGCGGCAAGTGCGTGGCGCTCAACGCCTGCGATGCCGCCTGCGGTCCTGGGATGGCGTGCAACTTGACCTGCCTCGGCGCGAATCCCTGCGCCAACGTCACCTGCGGCGCCAAGCAGGTCTGCAGCAACGGTCAGTGCGTGGAGAACCTGTGCGCCGGCGTGACCTGCCCCGGGGGCCAGCTCTGCAGCAACGGCGCCTGCATCGACACCTGTCACTGCAGCACCAGCTGCGGCACCGCCGGCGCCTGCGTCCAGGGCGCCTGCGTCTGCACGCCCACCTGCCCCGCGGACGGCAGCCGCGCCGGGATGGACAACGGCTGCAACGCCAAGTGCCCCTGCCCGACCGGCAGCAAGCAGGCCACCAATGGCTGCTGCATGCCGAACTGCCCCTCCGACGGCAGCCGCGGCGACATGTCCGACGGCTGCGGCGGCACCTGCGCCTGCCCGACCGGCGACGTCACCTACCAGGGCGCCTGCTGCAAGCCCAACTGCCCCTCCGACGGCAGCCGCGGGGGCATGTCCGACGGCTGCGGCAACACCTGCGGCTGCGCCACCGGCACCACCCTCTACATGGGTGCCTGCTGCAAGCCCAACTGCCCCTCCGACGGCAGCCGCGGCGACATGTCCGACGGCTGCGGCAAGACCTGCGCCTGCCCCAGCGGCGACGTCACCTACCAGAACGCCTGCTGCAAGCCCAACTGCCCCTCCGACGGCAGCCGCGCCGGGATGTCCGACAGCTGCGGCAACACCTGCAGCTGCGCCACCGGCACCACCCTCTACATGGGCGCCTGCTGCAAGCCCAACTGCCCCTCCGACGGCAGCCGCGGCGACATGTCCGACGGCTGCGGCAAGACCTGCGCCTGCCCCAGCGGCGACGTCACCTACAAAGCGGGCTGCTGCAAGCCCAGCTGTCCGTCGGGCGAGGGCGGCATGCCGGACGGGTGCGGCAACACCTGCGCCTGCCCGACCGGCAGCGCGCTCTACAGCGGCGCCTGCTGCACCCCCAACTGCCCCTCGGACGGCAGCCGCGGCGGTATGTCCGACGGCTGCGGCAAGCTCTGCAACTGCCCGGGGGGCGAGACGCCGTACGACAGCGCCTGCTGCACCCCGCACTGCCCCACCGACGGGACCTGCGGCAGCGCCGACGGTTGCGGCGGAACCTGCGGCTGCGCTGGCGGCGGCACCTGCACCAGCGCCGGCCTCTGCCCCGGCAAGACCTGCTCACCGACCTGCGGGTGCGGCCAAATCTGCAACAACGGGCAGTGCCTGGCGCTCATCTGCGACCCCGACGTCGTTCAGTGCGGGTGCGTCTGCTGCAATGCGGGCGACCTGTGCCTCGCCGGCCAGTGCAGCGCCGGCATCAGCATCCCTTGATGATGCCCGCTCGTCCTGCCCCGGGGTAGCGGCGCTGACTCTTCGAAAAACGGAGGCCGTGGTCCGATAATCGGGGACCGACTCTCGGTCCATCATGCGGGCGGTCACCGGTTGGCGGGAGCAGCGGATCGCGCGGCGGGCCATCTTTCGACGACCGCCGCGCCGTCGGCCCTCAGAAGTGAAGGGTCAACATCGCGCCCGGCGCCAGGGCGTGGAAGGGGATCAGCGGCTCGGGCGGCGGCAGCCCCAGCTTCCGCCGGAGGTCTTGGTTGAAGGCCGCCGTCGCATCGGGTGCCAGCGCCAGTCCGGAGATGCGCGCGATGAGATAGACGACCGCCGCCGTCGCCAGAATCGTGATCGCCGCGCCCTGCTCGACGTCCGTGATCACGCGATCGGTGGTCCCCGCCGGCTGCCCGTCGAGGTGGACGAGCCAGAACACCGATCCGACGACGGCGCCCCCCGAAACGGCGCTCAGGATCGCCAGCACCGTCGCCCGGTCGCTGTCGTGCGCGTAGAAAGCGCCCATGCCGGCGATCGGCGAGAGGGCCTCCAGCGTCACCGCCAGGGCGGTGCTCTTCTTCTGCGCCTCGTAGCTCTCCGCCGCCCCCGCCGGCGCGGTCTGCGCCCGGGCGGATGCCGTCAGCCCGAGCAGGCACACCAGCGTCGCGAGCGTTCGCACCGGGATACCTTAGCACCGGGCGCGCGACGGCCAATTTCCGGCGACGCGACGGACGGAGGCTCGCCCGCGCCACCATTGCTCGGGGCGCCGCCGGCGAGAAATAGGGGAACCGCCTTACGTCCCCGGCGCGATGGCGCGCGCCTCGCCGCGCACGGCGGCGGGTGGCGGCACGCGGCGGTCATCGCGGCGGCCTACGGACAGAGCGACTGGCCGCCCGCCGAGAGGTAGGCCTTGGTCTTCGAGACCAGGTAGCCACCGTCGCTGTCGGGGGTGGTCTGATCGCCGGCGCCGGCGCCGAACGCCACGCCGATGACGTGCGCCGCGGCGAGCGCGCTCCAGTGCGCGGGGACGGTCGTCGGCGCGCCGCTCTCGACGCCGGCCGCGCTGCCGCCGAAGAAATAGTCGACGCGGTTGTCCTGGTAATGGTCGGCCGTGTTGTTCTGGCTGGCGTTGCCGAGCGGCGTCTGCCAGTAGAGCGCCGGCGTCCCCAGCGCCTCGGTGAGCGCCTTTACCCAGGCCAGATCCTGCGCGTAGTCCGGCAGCGTCGCGTCGGTGGCGTCCCACCAGTTGTCCGTGCTCTTCACGGTCTGGTAGTAGCCGGCGTCTCGATCGCTGGTCTCGACGGCGATGAAGTCGGCGCCGCTCTGTCCGCAGGCGGCCAGGAACGCGGCGGCCGACTTGGCGTCGGTGGTGACGTCGACGCTCTTGTTGGTGTTGCCAGCCACGTTCCAGGCCGAGGCGCTCAGGCCGACGAACGCGTTCGGCGCGTACTTGCGCACCATCGCGATCAAGCACTGCCCCATGCCGGCGATGGTGTTTGGCAGCGCGGCGCAATCGGAAGGGTTGGCGCTGGCCACCGCGGCGGCCACCGCGGTCGGCGATCCGGCCTGGCGCGCGTATCCCCAAAAGTCCGGTTCGATGTGGAGCAGCGCCTTGTTCTGACCGATCGTCTGCAGCAAGAACCGCCAGTCGGCGTAGTAGCGGGTCATGAGCGCCGTGCTGGCCGCCGCCTGCGTCGCCTCCGCGGTCCCCTCGGCGAAGTTGGTGAACGTCGCCTGCGCCGTCTGCAGGATCTCGTAGTAGGTGAACATCGGGATCTGCGGCGGCGACGGCTTGGCGGCGGCCTGCACGAAGTAGCCGACGTACATGCCGGGCGGGCTGTCGTAGCAACCCCACCAGGCGCAGCCATTGGTGCAGACATTCCCCGAGGCGGTGCAGGCGCTCCCACACGCCGTGCAGGGCGTGGGCGAATCGAACAGCCCACCCGACAGATAGATGTAGCGGATGTCGAACGGCGCCATCGCGGCGGTCGCGTCCGACGTGCTGACGCCGACGAGGAGCCGGTTGAGGCCAAGCTTGCCGAGCATGGACGCCCCGATGCAACTGCCCGCAGCGCCGCCAGTCGCTGTCGTACCGCCCGTCCCCGTCGCGCCGCCAGTCCCTGTCGCGCCGCCCGTCCCCGTCGTACCGCCCGTCCCCGTCGCGCCGCCCGTCCCCGTCGTGCCGCCCGTCCCCGTCGCGCCCCCGTCCCCGTCACGCCGCCCGTCCCGTCACGCCGCCCGTCGCTGTCTGGGCTCCAGCGCCGGACGCGTCGCTGGTGTTGCCCGACTTCCCCTGGCAAGCGCCGACGACGGCAGCCAGCACGAGCACCATTGGGAGCCGAATCCTGTCGTTGGTCGTCGTCATGGGAGCGAAGGCCAGCGGCAGCAAGCCGGCGGGCCGCTGCATTTTATCCCAACCAGGATTTGCTAGTCTCGCTTCATGTTCGTTCGGCAAGGCTCGTTCGAGGTGCTCCCGGGGACGCTCGACGCGCTCCGCGAAACGTACACCCGCGACTGCGTCCCCATCGTGCGCGCCGCGCCCGGCAACCTCGACGTCTACCTGCTCGAGCCGGCCGACGGCGCCGGTCCGATCATCGCTTGCACCGTCTGGCAGTCCGAGGAGCACGCCCGCGCCTATGACGCGAGCGGCACCGCCAAGGAGGTCGTCGCCAAGGTGAAGGCTTTCTTCGCTGGCCCGCCGACGCTCCGCTCGTACCGGATCCGGCGCTCGGCCTGAGCTCAGACTCCGCCGCGTTCCGACCGCTCGTGACGCGCAACGGCTTGATGTTCATCACTAGCGAGCCGGGCGGCCGTGGCGATAGGGTGCGGACCTGTAAGCGGACAAACAACGCGGGAGCAGCGAGAGATGGCAAGTCTGGTTGACTTGGTTCGAGACGAGCAAGGGGCAACGGCGGTGGAATATGGGCTGATCGTGGCCGCCATAGCCGGTCTCATCATCGCGGTGGTGTTCACCCTCGGCGGCAAGGTGGTGAACACCTTCAACAACGTCCAATCGTCCATGTAGCCGAGGCCTTTACCCTCGCCTCGTAAAATCCGCGCCCGCGCGCCGGACGTCGGCTATGAAGAAGCGCAGCAAGATGCGCGACAGGCGACGGGCCAGCTATGAGCAGTGACATCCACATCGCGACCAGCGAAGAGGAGGGCATCCAGCACGCGATGGCTGCCCTCATTGATCGATCCGATGGCACCGACCCGACCGCGCGGGAGGCTCTCAAGCTCCGCCGGCGATCGGTGAACCCCCGCGGCTGGATGCTCCAGGTTCGAGGGGTAGAAATCTTTGTCGCCGACGATCTGGAGCGCGGCCAGCCCTGGGCGGAGCTCGGGGAGCGCGCTGACAGGGCGCTGCAACGGTGCACCGGTGAGTTTGCCTGCGACCACCACGAGGGCACCGTCGGATGCGACGTCAGCTGGCGCGTTAAGGCTTAGCGCGAGGCCGCTCCTCGTCCGCGCGTCTAGTCCGTACCCGAGTCGGACGTGCACGCGACCTGCGCGCAAACCCACCCGCCGTTTTCGCAAGACGCGCCACCCGTTTGGCGAAACCCATCGACGCAGGTGAGGTTGGGCGCGCACATCCCCGGATTTGGCGCCGGACACCCGCCGCTACATCCCTCCGCGGCCAAAGCGCAGGCGACAAGAGCGAGAAAGCCGGCGATGACCGCCCAGGATCGACCGAAGCGAGGTGTGGACACGTTCAGATCCTGTGCACGATTTGTCGACCGGCTGAGCCCACGGTCGCGATCGCCCGGCTATCGTGAGATCAGTTGTCCGACGTGCGACGCGACATTGGTGTCGATGCTCCCCAAACCGGACGTCCCGCCCCCGAGGACGAGATCAGACTCCACCACCCCGACGCAACTCGCAGGCACCGATCCACCGGTGTAGACGTCCAAGCTGGCACAGGACGCCGCTTCGATGTCGGCGATGCAGGTGTCGATCTGCGCCTCCGTGCTGATCACGCTTGCCCCACAGTCTCCATCGCAACAGGCGGATACTCCGGAGCTGATGCAATTTGAAACCGCCTGGCCGGTGGGGATGATCTGGCACGGATCCGCGGCGCGGTTGCAGTAGACCTGCATGACCTCCTGGCACTGCATGCCGCGCGTTGGTCCGCTGCTCCCTCCGCAACCCAAGCTCACCGCGCCAGCCACCAGGGCCACCCCAGTCAAGAAGCGAATCATTCGGCCAATACTAAACCGCTTTGAGCGCCAACGGAAAGGCCGCCTCCCGGCTCTAGTTCGGCTTGCCGCGCGGACGCAGGGGCAGAAGCCCGAGGACACCGCGAGCGCGTGGAGCGTCGAAGCCGGCGCCCTTGAGAAGCTCGATGATGCGCGGCCGGTCCTCGTAGCTCTCGGCCCGCAGCGACGCCTCGTTCACGCGGTCGGCCTCGGGGTGACCGCACTGGCCGACCGCGTCCCCACACGCCGCGCAAAGGTAGCAGCCACACCACCAGCACCGCCAGAAGACGTCCGTGACGGGTTCCGCACATCGCCCACACACCTTTTCCACCTGCGGAGCCTATGCACGGTTTTTTATGGGCGCACCGGCCAAGTCGGCACAAATTGCACGGGACAGGCCGGCGTGTGGTCCTCGTGAGTCGCTGGCCCAGACGCGGCTCGGCGCCGACACGTTGAACGCCCGGTCCAGCATGTTCGGGCGCTTACGCTGTCGGGGGGGGGCAGCCGAAGGCCGTGCGGCGCAGGCGGCTATTTCGAAAGCACTTTCACGGTGTTGTCGTTGTCATCGTTGAAGTAAATCAGCTGGTTGCCATTGCCGTCTGGCCCGGCGGCAATTCCGAACAGCGCACCGGGAGAACCTGGATCGAGCTGCTTCGAGCCGACGATGCCCGCGGTGGGCGAGATCTCGAACAGCAGGTTCTCATTCGTGCCGGCGTCGTTGACCGTCAGATCCTGGTCAGCGTTTCCGACCACCACATCGCCATTCAGCAGCAGTGCCGCACTGATCGGCGCATTGAACAGCTGTCCACCGTTGGGGCTGCTTGGGCTGGCAATGACGCTGGCCGAGGACATCGAGGGACCCGTGAACGTCGGGATGGCCGTGGGAGGGCCGGCAGTGCAATCGCCGCCATTCACGGTGATGCCGTCGGCGGAGATACTCGACACGTGAGCGAGCGCCACCACGCTGTAGGAACTTGTATCGACGACATACAGCGTGTCCTTCTTGGGGTCATAAGTCAGTCCGGAGGGAGCGTGCAACGAATCCGTCCCGCCTTGGACAACTCCGGAGACGCAAAAGCCCGTGACAACTTGCGCGAAGGCGGTCTGAGCGTCGCTGCTGTTCGGGTTGTCCAGAGTGATACGGTTGATCGAACCAGCAGCGGTCGAGACGTACAACGCGGGAGGCTGACCATTGGCGGCGGCGACGTATGCTGAACCCCATGGCTTCGCGAGGTTGTCGGCGGCAAAAGGGGAACTGATAGACCCGGTGGGTGCCACCAGCGGAACGATGCCGGCGGAAAAGGCGGTGGCGGCAATGCTGTCGTCGGCCAACATGCTCAAGGAACTGCATCCCAGCAAGCTCGCCGACTGCGCAATGTGATAAGGGTTTGCGATTCCGGCATCCGCCGCGCTTGCCACTGGATGCAAGCCGACGATGGTGGTTCCTTGTCCCTGGGTGTTGGGCGCCGGGCTTCCCGGAACCGTATTGGGGCCATTGTTGAAGTTGCAGACCACCAGATCGCGCGCGGTGATCAGTCCCGCAGATATCGGGGCGATCACCAACCCGTAGGGGTTGGTTGACGATCCGGTCGGGTCGATGGCGGGGTTGTTGATCGGATCGATGGTCGATCCGATCGTGGCGATGGTATTCAAGCTGCTGAGGATTGGCGTGGCGGGAGGACCACCGGCCGAGCCGCCGTTACCGCCCGCGCCGGTGGTGGCCGCGGTGCCGCCCGCCGCGCCGGTGGTGCCCGCGGTGCCGCCCGCCGCGCCGGTGGTCCCTGCGGTGCCGCCCGCCTTACCACCGGTGCCTCCTAAACCTCCGACCGAGCCGCCGCCGCCGCCAGAGCCGGTGGTGGCATTGCTCCCGCCACAGCCAACGGCAATCACAGCGGAGAGATAAAAAGTCGATACCGCTTTCTTGAGTAGCATGTGATGGCTCCTTTACCCGGCACCGCGAGAGGCCCGTGCGAAAAATAGGAACGAGGGGTCTACCCACAAGGGGCGAATCGCCGATCGCACTTCGTGCCGCCAGACGGCCCCTGGCTGCCGTCTCAGGTTCGGCGCCGAGCGAGGATCGCGGTAGTGACCTCACAGGCCGCGACCGGTCCTCGTGGCCGGCGCATTTCACGGATGTTCACCCCATTGAGGCGCCCGTCGGCGCCGGAGTCGAGCTCACCGGGCCAGCTCACCGGGCCTTGAAGGCGACGGGTTTGTCACCAGACGGGGTCGGAGGGTCGACTTTCGACCTGGGGCCTATCGCCGTGCCGAGACGGGGGCGAACAGAAAGAGAAATTTCTCCGGACAGCGAATCTCCTCGGCCTCCAACCGGCGCCCGGCTTCCTCGCAAATAGCCACACCGTCGGTTCCGCCCAGCGCGACACCACGTCCGTGGGCGGCTGCGGCGGCGAGGAACTTCATGCCCTTCTGCGCGAACAGGGTCTCCGCCGAAGAGAACTGTTTGACGGCCTTGCCCGGACAATCGCACAGGAGATCGATCTGCCCGCGCAGGAGGTGCACCGTCTCGGGGGCGATCCGTTCCTTTTCGATACGGCGAGCCTCGCCATCTGCACGGCGTAACAAGGCATGGAGGTCGTGCGGTCGGTGGAGCGCCGCGCCGAGCAGCGCGGTCGCACGTAGAAAACCCGAAAACACTCGAACGGCCTTGATTCGCGAAATCAAGGCATGTACGGGCGCGGCCTGTTGGGTCTCGAGGATGCGGAGCGCTTCGGCAGGCCGTCCGGCGTAAAGCTCCACCAGCGAGCGCGTCTGTGAATATTGCCAGTGTTGCATCGACAGCGGCTCGCGTGATGAATCCAGAAGTGCCCGATCGAGGACCGCCGAAGCGGAAGCAGCGTCGTCGTTCGCCAGGTGCACCACGGGGAGCACCGTGGTCTCGAACTGCGCCGCAGCATACCTGTCGCCCCTCCGCGTCGCCTCGCGCCACACACTCCAGGCTCGCTCGCGAAGCCGGCGGATCTGACCCGTGTGCCACAAGCAATCGAGCACGAGGCGCTCGGCGGTTGCCATCTCCCAGCTGACGCCGCCGTCATGTTGGCGGAACAGCGTGATCGCGCGTTCGCTGTGAAGACCCGCGTTGTCCCACTCGCCGAGGAGAAACGCGACCATTCCGGCGGAGAGCGCCTGGTAGCCGTCGACGAACGGATCGGTTCGGCCGCCCATCACCTCACGCGCGAGCTCCAGCGTCCGTCGCGCGCGCCCGGCCGGAGGGCCGCCGAATGCGCCACTCGGAGCCCGCATGCACAACCCGAGCGCGACGCGGACCGGATCGCCGAGGCGGCGGCTCAGACGCAGGTAGCGTGAATGGAAGACGGCTGCCACGACGGGGTCGATCCACGAAAGACCAAGGCCCGTCGTCCAACATGCGTCAGCGCGGCGTGCCAGTGCCGCCGCCCGCCGATCGCCGAGAGGGACGAAGCGACGGGCCAGGGCGCCGCACGCTTCCAGGAACCGCTCCTGGACCAGTATGCGGATCGCATTGGCGAGGCTCCGGGGTCGTGACATACCCAGCGACGCGAGGACGGCGTCGAGCGCAGACAGTCCCTCGTCGACATGCCCGGCGCGCAGCAATTGCTCCGCCCGGCAGCGGAGAAGGTCCGTCTTCTCGTTCCCGCCTGCCAAATCGGCGGCTGCTCGATAGGACGCTGCCGATTCCGCCCCGCGGCCAGCGTTGGCCAGCGCCTCGGCGTGCCAGCGATGCAGGTCGGCCGCCATCTCCCCCCTCCCCGTTTGGAGATCGAGCGCCCAACGATAAAAGGTTGCAGCTCGGTCGAAGGCCAGCGCGCGACGGGCCGTGTGACCGGCGGCGATGGCATGCAGGCGGGCACGCTCCGTGTTGCCCGCCGTTCGCCAGTGGATTGCGAGCGCCTCCGAGCCTTCAGGCGCCGTGACCTCCAACGCCTCGGCGACGCTGCGATGGCAGTTCAACTGCCGTTCCGGCGCCATGCACCCGCTGACCGCGCGCCTCACCTGATCGTGGTAGGGCTCGATGGATGCCAGCGCCCCCTCGCTCCGCGATAGAAGCAGACGCTCGGTTTGCAAGTCGCGGACCACTTTGAAGAGGGGCTCTGCGAAGAGACCGGTTGCCCGGGCGATAGTTGCCGGCGAGAGCGGCTGAGTGGCGATGCTGACGATCTCGAGCACGGCACGGGCGGGCGGCGGAAGGGCTTTCACCTGGGCGGCGAGCGCGTCCTCCAGACGGATACGACCGCCACCGGCGGCCGGACCATGACGCAGCATCGCCTCCATGAACAGTGGATGGCGGCCGGCTTCCTCTGCCAGCCAAGCAGGATCGAATGGAGCCTCTCCCGGCCTTTCGGCGAGAAGACAACAGGCCAGTTCCCTGGCCTCGCCCGCGGGTAGCGCTCCGAGCTCGAGGAGCAGGAGCTCGCCGGACACCTCGGGCGGCCTCGTTCCAGATCGCCCCAACAGAATGAGGAGCACGTTGCGGGGTAGAGGACCGTGCAGCAGGTCCTCGAGGACGGCGAGGCTATCGACGTCGGCCCAATGAAGGTCGTCGATCGCCAACACGACCGGCCCGCTTCGCGCCAACCCCGCCAGCAGCTCCCGCAACGCCTCGAATGCAGTGTGCCGCGCCTCGATCGGCCATGCCGGCTCGGCTTCATCGGTGGGCAGGTTGGCACGCCGGCAGACGCGCTCCAGCACCGGGAAGATTCGTGCCAGGGCGTGGCAGCCCGACGGAAGGAGCCGGGGCAGAGCGGAGTCGTCGATCCGATCGAGGTGCCGTGCCAGGGAATCGATCAATCCGTCCAGTGCCTTGAACGGGACGAACTCCCGTTCGTAGCAACGACCGGCCAGTACGATGACCGACCTTTCCAACTGCTGAACGAACGCGTCGAGCAGGGCCGTCTTTCCAACCCCAGATTCACCTTGAATCAGGACCGTGACGGGCCCCGCGTGGCCGGTCTTCGCCAGCGCCTCTCGAAGGAGGTGGAGCTCGTGCGAGCGGCCGACGAACCGCCTCGTTTCGGGCTTCGGTGTGCTCTGCCGCGCCAGGGTGAGCTCCCGTCCGACGATGCGTTGCAAAACCTCTTCGCCCGTGGGGCGTCGACCTGGTTCCAACCGCAGAAGATCGAGACAAAGGTTTTCCAGGTCGAGCGGCACGCCCTCGGCGCGGGTCGAAGGAGGATGTACAGCCTCCACCAACTTGCGGGTCAGGACATCCTCGGGCCGGCCTTCGAAGGGAACCACGCCGGTCAACGCCTCGTAGAGCATGACTCCCACGCTGTACCAGTCGGCTGGCCGGCCGCCGTCGCCACTTGCCTGTTCCGGCGCCATGTACGCGGCCGTACCGATCCCAGGCCTACGTCCTTCTCGCGTGCTTCTGGTATCTCCGACCAAACCAAAGTCGAGCAATACCACCCGACCGCCCCTCTCGACGAGGGTGTTGGACGGTTTCACGTCACGGTGAATCTTGTCGGCGCCATGTAGGGCCAGCAATCCTTGGGCGAGCTCCTTGAGGCTCTGGCGTAGCCGTTGGGGATCGAGACCGCATGGACGTACGAAGCTCGAGAACGGCGTGCCGTGGATCCGTTCCATCGTAAAGAACCAGAGACCGTCGCTCTCGAACAGCTCATCGAGGCGGACGAGGTTCGGGTGCATGAGATCTTGCAGCGCCCTGAACTCATTTTTTAAGTCGAGGAGTCGCTCAGAGCGCGTGTCGAGCAACGTCTTGAGCGCGAGGTTGGCCCCTCTCTCGAGATCGCGCACCTCGTAAACTGCACCCATCCCGCCCTTGCCGAGCACCTTGCCGACGACGAAGCGACCGCCCCGCAAGCGGGCGCCGGTCCGCAGCAGCGGGGCTTCCCGAGCGGGGGGGCCGGCCGAAAGCTGGGCTGCCGCGCGAAGCCAGCTCTCGATCTGCGTCGACGGAGTTCCGGTCGCTCCCTGGCCCGGCGCGCGCGTGCTTCTCAGCCACTCCGCAGTCCGGCCGTCGCTCTCGTGACCAGGCTGTCCCTCCAGTTTGGCCGGCCCCGCCTTCACCAGGATCTCTCCGTTTCGCGCCAACGATACGCTACGTCGTTCGTTCTGACGGCAATAATCCATCCTGCTCGGCCCATCGGCGCAGCCGTTCTTTGACCAATTGAAATCGCTTTCGGATCCGCGCCTCCTCTCGGCCACCGTCACTCGTTGAGGGCGCCTCCGGGCCCCCCAAGACGCAGGCGATGTCCTTCCACCCCAAGTTTCGATCAACCCTCAGAATCAGGATCAACTGATCCTCGTCGCCGAGACGCGAGCGAATCTCGCGGAACCGATCCTTGACGTCCGTCCTTCTGTAAGGTGGCGTACGTGTGTCCGGGCGCATCACGGTATGGGCATCAGAAAGCGTAATAATTTGATCCTTCCGACGCTGGGGCGAAGCGGCGTACCGCAGCTCCGAGTGGCGCGCGATCGTGTAGGCCCACCCTCTGAGCGTGCAGCGCCACTCGAAACGAGGAAGCCCTCGCCAGAGATCCTCGCAAAATATCGCAAAGACGTCTTTGGCGTCCGCCTCGTTCCCGGTTCGACCCGAAAGGAAACGGCCTATCTCGGCGCCGTAGACCTCGATTGTCCACGTAGCGGCCCGATCGAACTCCTTCGCCTCGCACAACTGGCGAATGCCGCTTTCAGTCTCGTGCCACATCACGGCCACGCCTTCTCCCCCTCCCGGCCGAGGCAGCCTATCACGCGGCGTTGATGAGGGGATGACGAAATGCGGTGGGGGGGGGGCGTTGAACGGAAACAATTGAGACCGTCGACCTTCACAAACTGCGATCTCTCCTCTCTCACTGTCCGCAAGACCACAGATGCCCGGCGTGATGACAAGTATCAAGAGATCCCCTTCTGCCATGAAGTCGACCTGGGGGGCGGATTACCACTGCGACGGTGGTTGGCCGACCCCTTTTTGAACGGCATGCGTTCGCCATATTTCATTCATTTACGGGCGCGCAGTGGTGATGGCCACACGCTCCACCAACAGTGCATGGGTCACGAACACAACGTGGGAGGTTCCGATGCGTCTTTTTGACCGGTATTTGAGGTGTCAACGTGGAGTGGCGGTGATCACGGGTACGGCGGCGCGCCATCTCCGCAGACAGAACGGGGTCGTGATCACATTGCTCGGAACGTTCCGGCGCGGCCCAACAGTCCTCGCTTCGTTGGTTTTGGGCTTGCTGGCCGGGGGCAGCCTCTTGGTTGCTTGCGACCGTCCTCAAAACAACGCCCCCATCAGCGTCGACGCAGTCACGTCCGCACTGTCGGGATCTGCTGCCTCGACCGGCCTGACGCTGCAGGTACTCACCAACTCCTGCGGGGCAAATCAGGTGCAGAACTTCTTCCAGGTGACCAACAACGGCTCGACCGCCCTGCCCCTCTCGGCGATCCAGATCAAGTTCTGGCCGGACGACACCAGCGGCCAAAAAGTCGTGCCGCAAGTCTTCTACGGCGGCTGCGTGAGCGACGCTGGAAACCCGAGCTGCGTGCATCAGGTGTCGGGCGTGACAGCCGCGCCACCGACCTCGTTCTCCGCCTGCGGACCGGGCCCGCAACAACAAGCCAACTGGGAGATCACCATCTCCAACACCGACAACGCGCTACTCCCCCCCGGCGCCACCTGGAGCAACATTCAAAGCCAGGTCCACTTGGCCAACTACGGGAATTTCACCCCGGGAACGGCGGCTTGGTACAGCTCGTGCGTCTCGGGCGGGAGCGGGAGCTACGTCGACACGGGCACGTTCGCGCTCTACGACGCCGGCCAGCTGGTGAGGAGCTCCACGGGCGTACCTCCCGCCTGCCGCGCCCCGAGCGGGAGCCAGCCGATCACCGGAAACGTACCTCCGGTCATCGCCACCGCGCCGCTGGTGGGAAACCTCCCGGGCACGACGATGCTGACCCTTAACATCGCGCTGCAGCTCCAAGTGAACGGAGCTCCCGGCTCCGGAGCCCCGCCCATTACGACCTTCATCGACGAGCTCTCCAACCCGACGGTGTCCTCCCGACCGGCGCCCCTGACGCCGACGGGATTCGCCGCCGCCTACGGCCCGACGACGACGGACTACAACCACCTGACGAGCTTCGTCACCGCCAACGGCTTGACCATCGCCCGCACGTTCACGGCGCGGAACATGCTGGCCGTGACGGGGACCGCGGCGGCCATCGAAAATGCTTTCTTCGTCACCTTGAACGTCTACCAACGCCCCGACGGCACGACGTTCTACGCACCGGCCAACGATCCCTCCATCAACCCCGGTCCCTCGGTGGCGAGCATTCCCATCCTCGACATTTCGGGCTTGGACGACTCTGCCGAGACCTTTCACGGCGGAGGAACCGTGTCCTACAACTGTACGCAGTCCCCCATCGGCTCCCAGAACGCCTTTTACGGCTCGGATTTCGCGAACGCGTACTTCGCGAGTTGCGCGTCTTCGTTGGGACAAGGCCAGGGACAGACGGTGGCTCTCTTCGAGCAAGACAGCTACATCGCGAGCGACATCACGGCCTTCGCGCAGGGCACACTCCTGGGCGAGACCGCGCTCAACGTCCCGACCAATCTGTCGAACGTCACCCAGGAGGTCCCCCCCTCCAGCAAGTCGATTCCGTTCGGCACCGTCACGTTCCCTCCGAACGGGGGGAACGGCAAGGGAGACGACAGCGAAGTGGCGTTGGATATGAGCATGGTCCTCAGCGTGGCGCCCCAAGCCAACCTCATCGTCTACGAGAACAACAACGTCGCCAACACCTTGGTTCTCGGGCAAATCGCCGATGACGACGTGGCGAAGACCATCAGCTCCTCTTGGTATTGGGGGTTCAGCACGAACAACGAGCAGCTGTCCGAGCAAAACATCTTCTACCAGTATGCGTGTCAAAGTCAGTCGTTCTTCGAAGCGTCCATGGACAAGGGCGCGTACATTCCGAGCTCTCCGTACAACAGCGCCTCAGCCAGCCCGCTGCCGAATGTACCGGAGCCGATGATCGATAGCCCCTACATCACCATCGTCGGCGGGACCGAGCTGACGACCACGGGCTCCGCCGGAACGCTCGGTGCCTATTCGTCGGAGACGACCTGGAACGCCACCAACATCCCACGAACCGTCACCAGCACCGTCAACGGTCGGCTGCAGACCAACGTTCCGCAGAACTCGGTCACCGGCGGTGGCTTTTGCACGGGAACCTCGCCCAGCGTTCAGGGCAGCCCTCCGCTGACCGCCCTTCCCCTCCCGAGCTGGCAGGTGGGTGTCAATTCGACGAACGGGGAGGTGAACAACAATCCCTCGAACGCGCGCATGATCCCCGATGTGTCGCTGGTCGCGACCAACCTGGGGACCGTTCTCAACGGCGGCAGCGCTTGCTCATGGGGCACGAGCGCGGGTGCGCCGTTGTGGGCGGCGTTCACGGCGCTCATCAACCAGGCGAACGGCGTCGGAGGCGTGTCCTCGACCACTCCGGTCGGTTTCCTGAACCCCACGCTCTATCGCCTTGCCGCGGCGAGCGCTTCCAACTTCAACGACATCGCGGACGGCAGCAACAACGATTGGTTCGACGACGGGCAAAAGATCGAGGGCTCCAGCGATGGGGCGGGCACGCCGTCGGCACCGATCGCGCAAACGATCTCGAACACCACGCCTTCCGTGACGACCTCCGTCGCTCTTCCCGGCGCTCCGGCCGCCGGCACCTCGGAGACGCCGGGCCTCTATCACGCCGTGCAGGGCTACGACCTGGCGACGGGTTTGGGGACCCCGACCTGCAGCCTCCTGGCCGCCCTGGCCCCGAGCCTGAGCCCGCCACCACCGCCGCCACCACCACCACCGCCGCCGACGCCCGCCGTAACCATCAATTACGTGCAGATCGGCGCCTGCAACGGCTATACAGACATCGAACCTCCCAACGACTTGGTCAGCGCGGGGGGACCCGGCGTCGCTTTCGTCTTCTTCGGCATAACCAGCATCGAGAATGAGGGGACGGCTCCGTTCACCGTCCAGCTCAGCAACATGTTCGTTCCGCCGGGAGTGTTCGCCTCTTCCATCGGCAGCGACCTCGAGGAGTCCGTCTACGCGCCAGGCGCCGAGCCCCAGAGTCAGCTCATCGCGGCGGGGGGCAATCTCGAGTTCCAAATTGACGCCATCGTCGGTATCGCCACCCTTCCCACGGCGTCCAGCACGACGGTAGGGTCTTTCTTCCTAAGTTACAGTCTCAACCCGGGCGACGCGTCGGCCACGAACCCTCAGGTCACCTTCGTCAAGGCTGACGCCGCGACGACGTCCTTCCCGATCACCGGTGATTGCAACGACATCATCTTCTAGGACGCCGTGAGCCGCGCGCGACCGACATGTGACGATTCGGCCGCGCGCGGCGGCGCGTTCGGCAGATGAGCGAGGGAAGCTCGACCTTCTCGAGGACCGCCCGGGTGTAAAGACCGGCTTACCTCCGCTAACGACTGCCGTCCCATTCCAAGGGTCGGCGCTTCCTGAGGTAGTGCTTCCAGAGCGGATACGCCACGGCGCCAACGGGCCCAGTGACGAGCCCCAGGAACGCCCAGCCCGAGACGCTGCAGGGACCGATACCGCCGATCATGAGACCGACGACCTCGCCCGCGACGAAGCCGCCGAACCCACCCGCGACCATCCAAGCAAACCTCATCGCCGCGCCCGCGCACGTCGGTCGAGCGCGCCGAAAATGCTTCCGACCGCAAAGTGCAGCGCCATCAGAGAAATGGCGTAGAGCCAGGACGATACGCACGAGCTGTCCTCCGCCCGAGTCTGCTGGATCGGGTAGTGCTCGAAGATGGCCATGATCGCCAAGGGCAGGCCAACGACGCCCGCAGCGCCCAACGGCCAGGCGGCCGCCGAACGGTGTCGACCGACGCGGGCGGCGGCGAGCCCGACGACCTGCGGGAGGACCAGCAAGAAACCGACCGCCAGCATGGCCGACCACGTCTCCATGAGGATGAGCTTACCAGGCAGGCGCCATCGGTTGCCAAGCGGGTCTTTTGCCGCGTGTGCCGCCACTTGCTTGCGTGCATGCCTATGATTGGTCATGGAACACCTGTGAAGATCGTTTCGTCCTCCGGGCTGACCTACGACCGCCTAGAGGACGTCCGGCCGGGAATGTCCGACGCCGAGCGAAGGCAGGCTCGACAGGCCATGTGGAGTACCTTCCAGGGCAATCCCGACATCCTGTACTACCTCGGGAGGTTCTATCGACGCCGCGTCGACCTCGGAGTCGGGGGCTGAGATCCGGCCGGCGCCATTCGTTCGCGCCGCCAACCGCCTCTCGATCTCGGCCAGGCACGCTCTTCACGAGACGTAGCGTCTCACGTTCGTCCAAGGCGTCGCGAAACCAGGCGCCCGGCAGAGGGTCGCCTCGGGCGGCTGACGACGCGCGCAGATCGGCTGCTCCCGAAGGCACAGCGGGTGGTCGGTCGTCGCGGCGCTGTCCACGGACGGGATGGGTTGGACTGCCCAGGGAGACGGGCAGCCATCCCGAGGTGCCCAGACGCTGTGAAACCTTGAGCCGGCGCCCAGGATTGAACTGGGGACCTACGGTTTACGAAACCGTTGCTCTACCACTGAGCTATGCCGGCGAAGACTTAAGTGCGCGTCGGTACTTACGCTATCAGATGCCGCCGCGTCAACCGCATCTGCCCGCACCCTCGGCGCGGTGGGTCGCCATGTCTATCACGGTGCCGCCGTGGCGCGACGGCTCGACACCGCGAAGCCGAGGGGTCCCGACGCGCGCGCCACCACCCTCGCCTCGTCGCTTCGGGTCGGTCTAAAATGCGGCGCGGCGGGGAACTTGCGCCGCCCACACGTCTCCAGCGGAGGACTCATGCGTCGATTCGGTCTCGGTGTTGGGTTGCTGGCCTTGGCTCTGAACGGGTGCGGTTCATCGGGGGGCGGCGGAACAGGCGGGGGCGGCGGTGCGGGCGCCAAGGGCGGCACGACGGGGACCGGCGGCAGCGCGGGCTCGAACGGCACCGCCGGCTCGAACGGCAGCGCGGGCTCGAACGGCACCGCCGGCTCGAACGGCACCGCGGGCTCGAACGGCACCGCCGGCTCGAACGGCACCGCCGGCTCGAACGGCACCGCCGGCTCGAACGGCAGCGCGGGCTCGAACGGCACCGCGGGCTCGAACGGCACCGCCGGCTCGAATGGCAGCGCAGGTGCCGGCGGCGGGAGCGCTGGCTCGAACGGCGGTGCGGGTGGGGCCAGTGGCGCGCTCCCGATCTGTGGTGACGGGGCGGGAGCGGCTGAGCAGTGCAGCACCCTCACCGGGTCTGTGACGGGGGGCTATTGCATCCCGACGAATATCTTCTCCTACACCACGACGCCGACGCCGGAGGGTGGCACGGTCAGCAACGGGACCTACCAGCTGGGGTCCAGCTCCTTTTATGGACCGATGCCGGACGCGGCCGGCAACCTTACCGGGGACTTGGCAGCCCGACGCCAGACGTTCGTAATCACCGACGCGACCGCCAGCTCGTTCACGCTCGACAAATACGCCCTCGATGGGACGCTGGCGACGAGCGAGGAGGGGACGGCGGCGATTTCGGGAACGATGATCACCTACACCCAGACCTGCCCGCCGCCCGGCGACGGCGGCGACAACGGGGGGAGCGCCGGGTTCACCGCGACCGCCACGACCTTCACGTTGTTCACGTCCGAGAACGGCGGCACCTTGGTGCGCATCTACGGCAAGTCCTGAACGATCTGACGAGATGGCTGACCCGGGACGTCCCCTGCGACAAGGGGATCGAGCGCGCTGTACCTCCCTCCGACCCACCCGAAAATAATCCGGCGGTCGAGTTGACGCGGTCGCTCTCCGTTCAGGCCCCGGGTTGACTGACACCCCGACCGGCGCGACGCTCTTGCTCATGGACTGGCGCGGCGTGATCGGGTGTGCGTCGCTGGCGCTGGCCCTCGGGTGCAGCAACAGCGACTCCCTCGGCCGGGCGGGCCTGACCGTGGGCGATGGCGGCGTGGTGGCGCTCATCGTAGAGTCCGCGTCGACCAACGCCGCCGAGGTCGACGTGACCGTCTACAGCGACGGGAGCGCCAACCGCACCCTCGGCCCACCGCTCGGCTCGCTCAGCGTATCGCCCGCGATGTTCCCGGTGGGCTCTCCAGAAGTCGTCGCGTTCCTCGCCGATCTCACCGCCGTGGGGAACGTCTCGGCGATCCCCATCGGCCAGTGCGCCAAGTCGGTCTCCTTCGGGACGACGACGACGGTGACAGCCAACGGGCACCCCAGCGGCGACCTGCAGTGCCTCGAGAACCCCACCGCCGCGGCGTCCGCGCTGGCGATGGATTGCGCGGTGCTCGACGGCGACAGCCCGCTGCCGCAGGACTAGCTGACGCGGCAGTCGGGCTGCTTGCGGCCGATCTTGGTCAGCACCAGGTGATAGAGCTGGCCGTCGCGGGCGCGCGAGGCGCCGGCCGCCGCCAGCAGGTAGAACTTCCACATCCGGTAAAAGCGCTGGTCGTACTTGTGCCTTGAGCTCCGGGTAGGCGCGGTCGAAGTTCTCCCACCAGGCCAGCAGCGTCCGCTCGTAGTCGGGGCCGATGTTCTGCAGATCCTCCAGCACGAACAGCCCCTCGATGGCGCGCGCCCAGCTGCGCGATCGACGGCGCGACGGCGTTCGGGAAGATGTACTTCTCGACGAACGGCGTGCCGTGGGTGCGGCTGCGGTTGTTGGCGATGGTGTGGATGACGGCGACGCCGTCGTCGACCAGGCTGCGGTGGACCACCTCCATGACGTGGCGGTGATTCTTGGGGCCGACGTGCTCCATCATGCCGATCGAGGAGACGCGATCGAACGTCCCGGTGACGTCGCGGTAGTCGCAGAGGCGCAGGTCGACGTCGAGGTGCTTCCAGAGCTCGCGCCCCAGCGCGTGCTGATCCTTCGACAGGGTGACGCCCACCACCGAGCAGCCGTACTTCTCGGCGGCGAAGGCCGCGAACCCGCCCCAGCCGCAGCCGAGATCGAGCACCCGCATCCCCTTTTGCAGCCCCAGCTTGCGGCAGACGAGGTCCAGCTTGGCCTCCTGCGCCTCGGCCAGCGTGGTGGCGTTCTTCCAGTAGCCGCAGGTGTAGACCATGCGCGGGTCGAGCATCTTGGTGTAGAGATCGTTGCCGATGTCGTAGTGCGCCTCGACCGATTTGCCGGAGCGCGCCTTCGACTGCAGGTTCATCACGAACGCCTTGGCGGTCAGCAGGCGCATCCGGGGGCTGCCGGTCATCTTCTGCCGCAGGCCGCCGCGCATGATCTTCTCCAGCAGCACGTCGAGCGCGTCGGTGTCCCACCAGCCGTCCATGTACGACTCGCCGAACCCCATCGACGCCTCGCGGATCACGCGGCCGTAGAAGCGCTTGTCGTGGACCTGGATGTCGCCGGGACCGGGCCCGCCGATCTTGATTCCGGCGTGCTCGAACAACTCTCGTACCAAGGTCTCAGCGGCGGCCATGCGCCCCTCTCCCACGAACGGCGCCCGAGAGCAAGCTCTCCGCTCAGTGGGCGACCCCGTCTTGGGTCACCGCCGACGCGAACTGGGGGACGCCTGGCGCATCTGGGCGGTCGTCCGCGCGTCGCTCCGGGTCACGGGCACATCGTACAGAGCGAACGCCTGACCGGCGCGCTCTTGCATCCGCGGGGCGTGGGGAGCCTCTGGTTGGGGTAAGATCTCGGCATGCGCTTTCCCGGTCGGGTCGCCTTCGTGACCGGTGCCTCCCGCGGCGTGGGGAAGGCGCTGGCCCTGCGCCTGGCGGCCGAGGGGTGCGACGTCGTGGTCGCCGCCAAGACGGTGGCGCCCGATCCGAGGCTGCCGGGGACGATCCATGAGACGGCGCGCGAGATCGAGGCGCTCGGCCGGCGGGCCCTGGCCGCCGAGCTCGACGTGCGGGACGACGCCGCGGTCGAGCGGGTGGCCAAGCTGGCGCTCGAGCACTTCGGCCACGTCGACTTCCTGGTCAACAACGCCGGGGCGCTCTACTGGCGCTCGGTCGCCGAGACGGAGATGAAGCGGTTCGATCTGGTCATGGGGGTGAACGCCCGCGGCGCCTTCGCCTGCACCCGTTTCCTCTTGCCCTCCATGCTGGCGCGCAAGTTCGGGCACATCCTGATGCTCTCGCCGCCGGTCGATCCGCGGGCCGGCAGCGGGAAGGTCGCCTACGCGCTCAGCAAGTTCGGGATGACGCTGGTCGCGCAGGGTGTCGCCGAGGAGGTGCGCGGACAGGGCGTGGCGGCCAACGCTCTGTGGCCAGCGACGATGATCGAGAGCCAGGCGACCATCCGCTGGGGGCTCGGCGACAGGACGCTCTGGCGCAAGCCCGACATCGTCGCCGACGCGATGGTGGCCATCTTCAGCAAGCCCCCCGAGACACTGACCGGCCAGGCGCTCATCGACGAGGACTTCCTGCGCGCCGAGGGGGTGACCGACTTCGCGCGCTACCGCTGCGACCCCAATCACGAGCCGCCCCGGGTCGGGTTCGACTTCAAGCTTCAGGCGGGCTGAAGCTCGCCGGCGCGCTCGCCCTCGGGGGCGCTCCCGGCCTCGCCGGTCGTGGCGGCCGCCAGGGCGACCTCACCCTTGCGCCCCATCCGCCTCAGCCAGCGGACGTGCGAGCGCAACGCGCCACGCATCGTGCGGTGCGACAGGTGCGTGATCCCGTGCGCCTGGCAGGTCGCCTCGACGATGGGGGAGAGCGCCGGATAGTGAATGTGGCTGATCTTGGGGAAGAGGTGGTGCTCGACCTGGAAGTTGAGCCCGCCGAGGTACCAGGTCAAAACGCGGCTGTCGCGGGCGAAGTCGACCGAGGTCTCCACCTGATGCGCCGTGAAGTCGCGATCGATGCGCTTGGTGCCGGTGAGGGGAACCCGAAACTGGGCCTCCTCGACGCAGTGGGCGAGCTGGAAGACGATCGCCAGCGTCAGCCCGAGGACCGTCATGGTCAAAAAGTAGACGCCGATCATCGGCGCCACCCGATGGCGCCAGAGCGGCACCACGAACACCAGCGTCAGAAACCAGACCTTGCCGGCCCAGAAACAGATCAGATCCCAGCCGCGTGGCCGGGACACCCGCGTGTCGCCGACGCCGGGCTTGATGATCGAGCGGAAGTCGCCCGAGAGCTGCCAGTTGATCGCCAAGAGAGAGTAGAGACCCCAGATGTAGAAGTGCTGGAACCGGTGGAACCAGTAGCGCCGCTGATGCGGCGACATGCGCGCCAGGGGGCCGAGACGGATGTCGTCGTCGGAGCCGGTGACGTTCGGGTAGCTGTGATGGGCGATGTTGTGCTTGAAGTGCCAGAAGTAGGCGTCGCCGCCCAGCAGGTTGAGCGACAACGCCGCCGCCTTGTTCACGCCGTCGTGCTTCGAGTAGGCGCCGTGGTTCCCGTCGTGCTGGACGTTGAACCCGACGCCCGCCATCGCCAGCGCGAGTGAAAGCGAGAGCGGCACGACCTGCCACCATGTCGTCGCCAGGAAAACGAGCCCGACGTACGATGCGGCCAGCCAGCAGATCAGGATCCCGGTCTTGAGATAGAGCCTCGCGGATCCATGACGCGAGCGCGGACCGGCGTCGAAATACTGCGCCACGCGCGCTTCGAGATCGCGCCGAAACCCTGTACAGGGGGCAAAAGTAGGGGGCACCGTGGGGTACGGTACCATTTCCGCCCCCTGGCAACTATCGAGACTAAGAAATCTACTGAAAGTTGTTCCCGGCCATTGCGGGGGCTGAATCAGGTGCTATGGCGGCGGCCGTGGAGCGCGCCTCCGCCGAGACCGAAGCGCGGCGGAGCGTGATGACCGCGATCTCGGGCGGCACGAACAGCCGGATCGGCATCCCGGTCGTCCCCAGGCCCCGGTTCACGTAGAGCGTCGCGTCCCCCATCTGATAGAGGCCGGTGGTGAAGCGGGTGATGACCCGCGCCAGGTTGAAGCGCTTGGCGAAGAACGGCACGCCGAGCTGCCCACCGTGCGTGTGCCCCGACAGCGTCAGGGCGACCGCGCGCTCCGCCGCCGCGGGAAACAGGACCGGATCGTGCGCCAGCAGCAGCGTCGGCGCGGCGGGGGGCCGGTCGGCCAGCGCGCGCTCGAGATCGTGACGCCCGGTCCAGGTGTCGTCGACGCCGGCGACGTAGAGCGTGGCGCCGCCGCGGCGAACTGCGACGCCGCGGTTGCGGAGCAGCGTCAGCCCCGCCCGCTCCAGCGCCTGCGCCATCTCCTCGCCGTCGGTGAAGTAGTCGTGGTTCCCCATGCAGGCGAACACGCCGTCGCGCCCACGCAGCCTGCCGAGGGATGCTGCCACGACGGGGACGAAGGTCGAGCCGCTGGCGATCAGATCGCCGGTGACCGCCACCAGGTCGACGTCCAGGCGGTTGACCGCGGCGACCCAGCGGTCGACCCGCGCTCCGCCGGCGAACGGGCCGCAGTGCAGATCGGAGATCTGCGCCACCCGGTAACCGTCGAAGGCGGCGGGGAGGCCGGCGATAGCGATGTCGTGCTGACGCAGCCGAGGCCGGTTGGAAAACGCCACCAAGGTACCCAGCGCCGCAGCCGCCAGGGCGGCCGCCCACCCGACGTCGAGCGGCGCGTGCACCGCCAGGGCCACCACGAACGCCAGCGGCGCGAACACGGCGAACAGCAGCCCCAACGTCCACCAGATGAAGAACGGCCACAGCACCAGGTAGAGGCGCAGCCGCCCCGGCGATCCGAAGGCGCTGCGTCCCCCGAACACCGTCGACAGGAAGCCGAAGGTGATCGCGGCCGCGACCGCCAGCACCACGCCGCGGTGCCCGCTGAGATGGCCGAGCGCCGCCACCAACGGGAGCTGAACGCCGAGCGCGATCAGCAGGACCATCAGCGTGAACCGCCCGCGCCGGCGCGGCCCGATTCGCTGTTTCGGCTGGGTTGGTTCAGACAAAGCTGGCCTTCGGTTTAGCACCAACCGGCGGCGGGCGCCGCCGGCGGCGGCAGGAAAACACTACAGCGCGAGCGACCGCCCCGGCACCTCGGCCACAGCCCTAAAGCGGCGGTTTGGCGTTCTTGACGAGGTCGAGGAGGTAGGGCTCGAACAGCAGCCCGGCCTCGGGCGCGCCCGGGGTGGCGTCGTCGGAGACGCAGTTGGCGTCGAAGCGCGCCGCCTTGGCGTCGGCGGTTCCGTCGGACTCGCCCGGGACCTTGATCCAGAGGTAGGCGTCGACGTTGGGGGCCGGCGCGGCCTGCGGGCGCTCGCCCAGGCCGGCGCCCTTGATGTTGCACCAGTTGCCCGGCTCGGTGCGGACGCTGGGAACTCCATCGCGGCTGGTGTCGATCACGAAGGCCTTGCCGGTGATCCCGACCGTCGGCAACGCCTTGGCGAGATCCTCGACGTAGCCGAGCTCATCGTTGGGGGCGGCGGCCGGATCGCGCTTCGGCGCGGTGGGGTCCTTGGCCGGGTCGTAGTTCGAGACGTCGACCGCGAAGCCGCGGATCCGATCGGGGCCACCGGCCATCGCCAGCACTTCCTTGTAGAGCGCGACGCTCTTGACCAGGTTCCTGGGCCATCCCAGCCAGCCGGCGTGCGCCGCATCGACGTAGAGGAAGGCGTTGGGGAGCGACAGCTTGGCGATCGCATAGGCGATGCTGCGCTTGTAGATCCCCTCGGAGGCGGCGCAGGCCGGCTTCTCCAGGTTGGTGACCAGGTTGGCCAGCGAGTCAGGCTCGAGGATCAGGGCCGCGTTCAGCGTGGGGTGCGCCGCCAGCGCCGCCGCGATGACGTCGATGTACTCCTTCTGATAGCGCGCCTCGCCCGCCTCGTTCGCGCCGAGCTCCCCGGCCGAGGCCGCCGCCGCGCAGTCGCGCCCGGGCATGTCGTAGACGACGAACACCGGCACCACCGGCTTGCCTCCCGCGGTCTGCTCGGCCAGCGCGTCGTCCAGATCCTTCGGCAGCAGCGCCAGATCGGCGATCTTCGAAAACCAGATGGCCGTCGACATGTCGGCCAGCTTCTTCAAGAGCGGCGCCTGATCGGCGTGGCGCTCGGCCATCGCCTTGACGGTGGCGTTGTACTCCGGGTTCACGTACATCCGCGCCCCGGCGAACGGGTTCACGTCGGTGGGCGCGTGCGGCGTGGTGGCGGGTACGACGGCCACCGGTTTTATCGCGCCCGCGCAGGCCGCGACGCCGAAAGCAAGACCAAGAACAGCTGCAAGACCAAGGACCGACGCATTGAGACGGCTCATCTTCTGACCCTCCGAGGGCGGCGAGCATAGACCAAGCCGCCGCCAAGAGAAAATGCGACGTGCGCCCGGTCACCGCGCTCCGGGCGCGCGATGAATTAGTCTCGGCGCCGGCCCTCCCGAAGATATGCTCCCCCTCCCCCCGATGAAGCTGAAGCTGTTCTCGTCGTTGACTGTCGCCGCCCTGGTTGGATTTCTCCTGGCGGTCTTCACCGCGCAGCACGGCTGCGCCAGCAACTGCGAGGCCTCCTGCCCCACCAACACGGTCTTCATCGGCTCCAGCGACAACTACGAGCTCTCCCTCAACTTCCAGGTGAATGGCCCGGCCTGTCCCCCGGCGTCGACCGTCATCTGCACCGGGGATGAAAACACCACCTACTGCACGCACACCACCGTCACCGGGCAGGCCCCCGGCCGCTGCGACGTGCTGGTCCAGTTCGATCCCTACTCCGACGGGCGCCCCTCCGAGATCGTCCAGCTCTTCTTCGGCCAGCCTTACAGTGCCCCTGGCACTTGCTGCTCCGGCTTCCCGGTCATCGGCCCGTCCGTCTACACCATCCCTGACCACCCGTCCGGGGGCGAGATCTACAGCACCACCGACGCAGGCCTCATGGACTACGACGCCATCGTCATCGTCCGGGATGGCGGGGCCGACAGCGGCGCGGACGCCGGCGCCAAAGATGCCGGCGTCGACTCACTTCCGGCCGATGCCAAATAGTTTCTTCAGCGGGTCGTAGTAGCGGTCGACCACCCGCTCCTTGAGCGGAATGATCGCGTTGTCGGTGATGGTGATGTGCTCGGGGCAGACCTTGGTGCAGCACTTGGTGATGTTGCAGTAGCCGATGCCCTGCGCGGTCTTGAGCTCGGGCAGGCGATCTTCGGTGTCGAGCGGGTGCATCTCGAGCGCGGCGACGTGCACCAGGAAGCGCGGGCCGATGAACTCCTCGTGCTTGTGGTGGTCGCGCAGCACGTGGCAGACGTCCTGGCAGAGAAAGCACTCGATGCACTTGCGGAACTCCTGCACGCGCTCGATGTCTTCCTGCTGCATGCGCCACGTGCCATCAGGTGCGTCGGGCTTGCGCGGCTTGAAGGGCTTGATCTCCTTCTTCACGCGGAAGTTCCACGACACGTCGGTGACGAGATCGCGGATCGAGGGGAAGGTGTGCATCGGCTGCACTGTCACCGGCTTTTCGAGCGGCAGGTCCGAGAGGCGCGTCATGCACATCAGCTTGGGCATGCCGTTCACCTCGGCCGAGCACGACCCGCACTTTCCGGCCTTGCAGTTCCAGCGCACCGCCAGATCGTTGGCCTGCTCGGCCTGTATTTGATGAATGGCGTCGAGGACGACCATCCCCTCCGAGACGGGCGTCTCGTAGTCGCGGAACTCCCCCTCGCCTTTCTCGCCGCGCCAAACCCTGAATGTCGCGGAGGTCGCCGAAGTCGCGTGGGCGGAGCTCGGCTCCGCCGAGCGGAGCCCGTCGCGGGGGGGTGCGGGGACCCTTCCAGGGTCCCCTGAGTTGTTCGCTTCGGACATTTACTTGTTCTCCTCGATGACCTGCTTCAGATCCTCGCGCAGCGGGGAGATCGTCTCCCGCCGCAGCTCGGGCCGCCCCCCTGCCCCTTTGCGCACCACGTGGTTGAAGGTCGAGAAATTCGGGTCCTTGTCGGGGTGGTCCTCGCGAAAGTGTCCGCCGCGGCTCTCCTTGCGCTCGAGCGCCGAGGTGGCGATCACCTCGGCGCAGGCGAGCAGGCTGGCCAGATCGAGCGCCGTGTGCCAGCCGGGGTTGTACTCGCGGTTGCCGACCGAGGCGACCCTGGCGGCGCGCGCCTTGAGCCCCTGGATCCCTTCGAGGGCCTTCCGGATGTCGGCCTCGTTGCGCACGATGCCGACGTTGTCCTGCATGAGATCCTGCAGCTCGTATTGAATCTTGTACGGCGCCTCGGCGTCGCCACTGCCCGCCGCGCGCTCGAACGGCGCCAGCGCCATCCGCTCGGCGGCGTCGATCGCCGTCTGATCGATGTTGGCGGCGGTGCGCTCGCGCGCGAACTTGGCCGCGTGCTCGCCGGCCCGCTTGCCGAACACCAGCAGGTCCGACAGGGAGTTTCCGCCCAGACGATTGGCGCCGTGCAATCCGGCGGCGCACTCGCCGGCCGCGAAGAGGCCAGGGACCGTCGACATCTGCGAGTCGCCGTCGACGCGGATGCCGCCCATCGTGTAGTGGGTGGTCGGCCCCACCTCCATCGGCACCTCGGTGATGTCGATGTCGGCCAGCTCCTTGAACTGGTGGTACATGCTGGGGAGCTTCTTCTTGATGACCTCGGCCCCCTTCGGCAGCCGCGCCTTGATCCAGGCGATGTCGAGGAAGACGCCGCCGTGCGGGCTGCCGCGGCCCTCGCGCACCTCTTTCACGATCTTGCGCGCCACGTGGTCGCGGGTGAGCAGCTCGGGCGGACGGCGGGAGTTCTTGTCCCCCTGGGTGTACTTCCAGCCCTCTTCCTCGCTGTCGGCCGTCTGCGCTTTGTAGTTCTCCGGGATGTCGTCGAACATGAAGCGCTTGCCTTCCTTGTTGCGCAGCACGCCCCCCTCGCCGCGGACGCCTTCGGTGACGAGGATCCCCTTCACCGACGGCGGCCAGACCATCCCGGTGGGGTGGAACTGGATGAACTCCATGTCCATCAGGTCGGCGCCGGCGTCGTAGGCCAGCGCGTAGCCGTCGCCGGTGTACTCCCAGCTGTTGCTGGTGATCTTGAAGGCGCGTCCCACGCCGCCGGTGGCGATCACGATGGCCTTGGCCTTGAAGACGCGGAGGTTGCCGCGCTCGCGATCGTAGCCGAACGCGCCGGCGATCCGCCCGGCGTCGACGAACAGCTTGGTGATGGTGTGCTCCATGTAGACCTTGAAGCCCTGGTGGACGCCGTGGTCCTGGAGCGTGCGGATCATCTCCAGGCCGGTGCGATCGCCGACGTGGGCCAGCCGCGGGTAGCGGTGGCCGCCGAAGTTGCGCTGCAGGATGCGGCCGTCCTTGGTGCGATCGAAGACCGCGCCCCAGGCCTCGAGCTCGCGCACCCGGTCGGGTGCCTCCTTGGCGTGCAGCTCGGCCATCCGCCAGTTGTTGAGGTACTGGCCCCCGCGCATGGTGTCCGAGAAGTGGACCTTCCAGCTGTCGCGATCGTCGACGTGAGCCATCGCGGCGGCGACACCGCCCTCGGCCATGACCGTGTGCGCCTTGCCGAGCAGCGACTTGCAGACCAGGCCGACCGACATTCCCGCAGCCGAGGCCTCGATGGCCGCGCGCAGCCCGGCGCCACCGGCGCCGATGATCAGGACGTCGTGCTCGTGTGTCTCGTGAACGGGCATTAAAAGATCCTCGGGTCGGTGATGACGCCGCTGGCGCAGAGGCGAATGTAGACGTCGGTGAGCGCCACCCAGACCAGCGAGCACCAGGCCCACTTGGGGTGATGGCGGTTGAGGCAGCTGGCGCAGTCGTAGGCCTTCTTGCGCAGCGGCGACTTCGAGAAGGTGTCCATGAACCCCGCCACCAGGTGGCGGAACGAGTGGCAGCCGAGCGTGTAGCCGCCGATGAGCACGACGTTGAGGAGCAGCACCAGCGAGCCGACGCCGACGCCGAACGTGGCGTGCCCGGTCTTGGGGTCGTTGAAGCAGAACCCCTTCACCACGTCGATCGAGAGCAGCACGATGAAGACCAGCGCGAAGTAGAGCGCGTAACGGTGCAGGTTCTGAATCAGCAGCGGCCACTTGGCCTCACCGCGGTAGTCGTGGCGAGGCTCGCCGACGGCACAGGCGGGCGGGTCGGCCCAGAACGCCTTGTAGTAAGCGCCGCGGTAGTAGTAGCAGGTCATCCGAAAGGCCAGCGGGAAGACCAGGATCAGCATCGCCGGCGAGTACTTGATGAACGAAGGCCAGGGCCAGCGCCAGGGCCCGAACCAGGCGTGCGGCGAGTTGCCGAAGAGCTCGGGCGAGTAGAACGGCGACAGGTAGTTGCCGTACGAGTAGTTGTCCCCCTGGAACAGCGCCCAGGTCGTGTAGGCGATGAACGAGCTGAACACCACGAACGTGGTGAGCGGCATGACCCACCACCCGTCCTTGCGCGCGGTGTGGCCGAAACGAACCCTCTTCAGTGAAACGTCGACGGTGGCCATGGCTGGTCGTCGCGGAGCATAGTCGCCCGGCGCCAAGTTTCAAACGTCTTACGTTACGCCGGCGGGCTCGGCTCAGGCGGCAGCGTTCGATCCGGACTCGCCGGACTCGCCGGAGTTGCCGGACTCGCCGGAGTTGCCGACCTCGCCGGAGTTGCCGACTTTGGGAGGACGCGGGGCAGCGGAGAGAGCCAGGATGCGCGCGTTGACCGGCACGTCGTGCAGGAAGCGGTGCCGCCAGCCCGGATCCGCGACGCGATCCGCGCGCGCCAGCAGGCGCTGGCGTGCCGTCGCCAGCGCGGCGTCGGCCTGATCGTGCTCTCCGGCGGCGGCCAGCGCCTCGGCGTAGGTCAGCCGCACCATCGACTCCCCCTCCTCGATCTCACCCAGCCGCTCGAGCGCCAGATGGGCGTCGCGGGCGGCGGCCAGGCCGCCGGCCAGATCGCCCGCCCCCAGCCGCGCCCGGGCCAGCGCGCCAACCGCCGCGACCTGGGTGGAAGGGGCGACGGCCAGCGCGGCGATGGCCGCCGCCGCCTCCTCCGCCCCGGCGGCGAAGTCCCGGCGGGCGATCAGGATCTCGGCCAGATAGATCCGCGCCAGCCCTTCGAGCCGCGGATCCCCTTGCCGCCGGAAGGCCTCGATGGCCAGCCGCTCGAGCCGTTCGGCCTCGGCGAGCTCGGCCCCGCACCCCAGCACGCGACCGAGGTTGTGCAGCGCCGCCGCCGACAGATCGAAGAGGCCCATGCGATCCGAGGCCAGCAGCGCCTGGCGCAGCGCCGCCTCGGCGCGCTGATGATCGCCGAGCTCTGAGTAGAGGTAGCCGAGGTTGGTGCGGACCGCGCAGGCGTTGCGCAGATCGCCCGCCTGCTCGAACGACTGCAGCGCCGACTCGAGGCCGGTCAGGCAGCGCCCCAGATCGCCGGCCGCCGACGCCCGCACCGCCCGCACCTGATGGAGGAGGCCCAGCGCCCGCGGATCGAGGGCGGCGTCCCGCTCGCCGGACAGCGCCCCGATGGTGGCGATCAGCGGATCGGCGACGGCGTGGCGGCCGCCGAAGACCAGAAAGTTCGCGCCCCAGGCCAAGCAGATGATCCGCGCGCTGCGCACGGTGGGCTCCGCGGTGAGCGGCGATGCCTCGACCAGGCCGACCTGCTGCTCGACCACCTCCAGCCGCCCGTGCTTGCCGGCGGCGATGATCGCTTGCGCCAGGGCCCGCAGCCAGGCCGCGCCGCCGGACGGCAGATCCACCGCCGCCTCCAGGGCCAGCCGCTCGGCCTCCTCCAACTCGCCCCGCCAGACATGGGCCTCGGCGGCGATCAGACGCAGGTTCCCTGCCAGCTCGCCGGCGGCGCCGCCCTCGATCCCCAGCTCGGCGCGCCCGATCGCGGCGCCGAGATCGTTGGCGCTCAGCGCCTGCGCGGCCGCCCGCTCGTACCAGCGCACGGCGCGCGCAGGCTCGGCGCCGCGCCGGAAGTGCTCGGCCATCACCATGGCGTCGGTGGCCCCGGCCGTTTCGAGCCAGGCGCCGGCCAAGCGATGACCGAGGAGGCGATCCTCGTCGGTGAGCATGGCGTACGCCGCCTCGCGGACCAGCGCGTGCGCGAACACGAACTCGACGTCCCCCGCGCGGGCCGGGGTCGAGGTGCGCACCACCAGCTCGTGCGCCGCCAGTCGCTCGACCGCGTCCGAGACGTCGTCGATCTCGGCCGCCTCGCCCAAGAGCGCGGCCAGGCCGGCCCGCGAAAACCTCTCGCCGAAGACGGCCGCCGCCCGCAGCACGCGCTTGCCGCCGCTCCCCTCGGCGTCGAGGCGCGCCTGCACCATGGCCAGCACCGAATCGGGCAGCGCGTCGGCGCGGCCGGCCGCCGTCGCGCGGACCAGCTCCTCCAGATAGAACGCGTTGCCGTCGGCGCGCTCGACCAGCCGGGCCAGCAGATCGTCGCCGATGGTCCCCAGCGCCTGCCGCACCAGCTGCTCGCTCGCGCGCAGAGAGAGCGGCCCCAGGCGAACCGTCTGCAGATGGCGCGCCGTCCAGATCTCCGGGAAGCGCTCCTCCACCTCCGGACGCGCCATCGCCAGCACCATGAGCGGCTGGTCGTGCAGGTTGCGCAGCGCGCCGTCGAGAAAGCTCACCGTTCCCAGATCGCCCCAGTGCAGATCCTCCAGCACCAGCAGCACCGGGTGGGCCGCGCACTCGGCCAGCAGCCAGTCCTCGAAGGCGCGGCGCATGCCGTCGCCCATCAGCTGCGGGTTGCCGCGCGCCGTGCGCAGCGCCTCGCTCCCCTCCGCGCACCGCACGTCGGCGATCTCGCCCAGAAACTCGGCCACGCGATCGCGCGCCTCGCGATCGACGTGGCGCGCGACGCGCGCGGCCAGCTTCTCGCGCCGCGCCTCGAGCGGCTCGCCCTCGACGATCCCCGCCGCCCGTCGGATCGCACGGGCCAGCATGGCGAAGGGCGATCCGGCGCCGACCGAGTCGACGCCGCCGAACAGCACCTCGGCGTGATCGGGCTGGCGCTGCACCCACTCGACCAGCTCCTGCCGCAGCCGCGACTTGCCGACGCCGGCCGCGCCGATCACCAGCACCGGCGTGGCGACCGACTCGGCCACCGTGCCGGCGAAGAGCGTGGTCAGCATCGACATCTCCCGCCCGCGGCCGACGAGCGGCGTGGCCTTCCCCAGCAACGGGCGCTGAACCCCGAAGGCATCGCGCTCCGCGCGCAGGTAGGGCGCCGTGCCGTCGCGGCGGACGTCGAAGCGCGCGTCGAGGAGGCCAGCGGCCACGTCGTCGAGACGGATGGCGCCCGGAGGCGTCCCCCGCAGGAGCCGCATCCCGTCGTCGATCACCGTCCCCACCGCCGACCAGGTCGAAAAGCGCCCCTGGCCGGTCGACACCACGAGCGCGACGTCCGGGAGAACGCTGCGCATCGCCAGCGCGCAGCGGGCGGCCCGCGCCGCCTGATCGGCCGCGCGCTCGACCTCCGGCAGCGAGACCACCACCGAGCCGTCGGGGAGCGGGTGGATCCGGGCGCCGTGCACGCGGGCCAGATTGTCTTCGATGGCGAGCAGGCGGCGCAGCCGCCCGGCCAGCAAAGCCTCCTCGGCGGGGGGTGTAGCAGACGGCGGCGGTGTCTCACCGCTCCAGCGCCGCTCCCCCGTCAGCGACGGGCCGGCGATGACGACGCAGGCGATCCGCCGCTCGCTGGCGGTGAGCGCCATCGTCGCCTCGCCCCGGCGCGCGCCGCCGGTCACCCGGCCGTCGCCGAGCGGGCCCAGCGAGGCGAGCGCCTCGAGGACGGCGCCCGCGTCGGGGAGCCGCCGCTCGGGGTCCTTGGCCAGCATGCGGGCCACGCAGTCGTCGACCGCCGCCGGGACGTGCGGCGCGAAGTCGCGGACGCGGGGCGCCTCCACGAGGAGGATCTTGGCCAGCAGCGCCGTGGGGGCCTCGGCCTCGAACACCGCGCGGCCGGTCAGACACTGAAACAGCACGCAGCCCAGCGAGAAGACGTCGGCGCGCGGGGTGATGTCGCGCGCGCCGCGCACCAGCTCCGGCGCCATGTAGCCGGGCGTCCCGATCACCGCGCCGGTACGGGTCAGCTTGCGCGCCCCGCTCGTCAACCGCGCGATGCCGAAGTCGAGCACCTTGAGCCGTTCGATGGCGCCGCCGGGAAGAAAAAGGTTCCCCGGCTTCACGTCGCGATGGACCACCCCCTCCTTGTGCGCGTGCGCCAGCGCCTCCGCCGTGCGGCGGGCGATGGCGACGGTCTCGGCGATCGTCGGGTGCTCGCGCTCGAGGCGCGCCGCCAGATCCTCCCCGTCCAGCCACTCCATGGCGATGTAGCGCGCCCCGTTGTCGGCGACGCCGTGGGTGATGTAGCGGACGATCGCCGGATGGACGAGGCCGGCCAGGATGGCCGCCTCCTGATCGAACCGCTGCGCCTCACGCACCTCGCGGCCGGTGAGGATCTTCACCGCCACGGTGGCGCCGGTGGCCAGATCGCGCGCGCGATAGACCGCACCCATGCCGCCCGCGCCGGCCTCGGCGAGGAGTTGGAACCGCCCGGCGACGACCCGCTCGATCACACCGTTTACTTCGGCAGATAGACGGTGACACTTTCGAGGTAGGTGTTGCCCGTACCGACGCGCCCCGCGTCGCTGCAGATATCGAAGTCACCGAACAGCCCCTGGAAGAGGCAGTCGCGGGCGCAAGACCCCAGGACCGTCATCGGGCAGTCGGCGAGCGAAGGGCCGCAGGCGCGCTGGTCCTCGGTTTGGCCAGGCGACAGACAGAGAAAGCGAGGCTCACCGGGGATGAAGATGTTGCCGAAGTAGGTCGCCTCGCGCTGGGTGTACTGGGAGAGCTCGCTCCAGCTCGGCAGCAACGCCAAATTCGGCCCGCGGATGGAGATCTCGCGGTCGATCCCCGCCGCGTCGACGCGGGCGATGACGCAGGCCGAGACCCAGCGCTGGCACGACCCGTCGCACGATCCGTTGGCCGCTCCCCACTGCGGCGCCAGACCGATCGAGCCGGGGAAGGTGTAGGCCGTCCCGGCGATCGTGAGCGACAGGCTCTGCTGGTCGGAGAGCGCGCACGACACGATGTACTTCATGAGCTCGCGCGACAGCGGATCGGTCATCGCTCCCGCGGTCAACCCGTTGGCGGTCAGGCCATTGGCGGTTAGGCCGTTGGCCGTCAGGCCGTTGGCCGTCAGGCCGTTGGCGGTCAAGCCGTTGGCGGTCAGGCCGTTGGCGGTCAGGCCGTTGGCCGTCAGGCCGTTGGCCGTCAGCCCGTTCTCGGCGACGACAGCGACGTCCGTCGTGCGGACATCTCCTTCACCCGGCTGGCCACAACCGAAAGCTGCAGTTGCGAGCCAGAGGAACCCCACACTTCGGGCCACACGCTTCGCGACCATGCCTGAAGCATCGGCGGCTCACGGCAAGTAATTTAGCGTACTTACAAACTTTCGATAATATTTTTCAAGTAATTGAAATTACGCTATTTTTCTAGATAGATCTTGAACGACCTGGGCCGTGAGGCGGCGGATCTCGTCATCCGTGATCCCTTTTTGCCGGTCGGCCAGCGCGGTGAACCGAGTGTAGAGCTCGTCGAGCTGCGCCTTGTCGACGGCCAGGCCGAGGTCCTTGCAGCGCGCGCCGAGGGCGTGGCGGCCGCTGTGCTTGCCGAGCACCAGACGGCTCTCCGGCACCCCGACGCTCCTCGGCTCGATGATCTCGTAGGTGGTTCGCTCCTTGAGGAAGCCGTCCTGGTGGATGCCGGCCTCGTGCGCGAAGGCGTTGGCCCCGACGATCGCCTTGTTCGGCTGGACGCCGACGCCGATGATCTCGGTGAGCAGCTGGCTGGCCGGAAAGAGCTGCTCCGTCCTGATGCTGGTCATGTAGGGGAGCTTGTCGGCGCGGGTCTTCAAGACCATCACGATCTCCTCCAACGAGCAGTTGCCGGCCCGCTCGCCGATGCCGTTCACCGTGCACTCGACCTGGCGCGCGCCGTTCTGGATGGCCGACAGCGAGTTGGCGACCGCCAGCCCGAGATCGTTGTGGCAGTGGACGCTGACGATGGCCGACTTGCCGAGCGCGACCACCACCTGGCCGATGAGCGCGCCGTACTCGGCCGGGATCCCGTAACCGACGGTGTCGGGGATGTTGACCGTCGTCGCCCCGGCGGCGACGACCGCCCGTGAAACCTCGATCAGGTACTCGATCGGCGTGCGCCCGCCGTCTTCGGCGGAGAACTCGACGTCGGCGACGTGCTTGCGCGCCAGCGCCACCGCGGCCGCCGCCTCGTCCAGCACCTGGGCGCGCGTCTTCTTCAACTTGTACTTGAGGTGGACGTCGCTGGTGGCCAGGAAGACGTGGACGCGGGGAGCCAGGCGCGCCCCCTCCAGCGCCTTGACCGCCCGCTCGACATCGAGCGCGGTGGCGCGCGCCAGCGCGGCGACCTTGACGGGGACCTCGTGGCTCACCTTCTGCACCGCCTCGAAGTCGCCCACCGAGGCGATGGGAAACCCCGCCTCCATGATGTCCACGCCCAGCTCGCAGAGTTTGTGGGCCAGGCGCAGCTTCTCGCTCACGGTCATGCTGCAGCCGGGGGCCTGCTCGCCGTCGCGCAAGGTGGTGTCGAAGATGTGAACTTTTTCGGGGGTCGCGGTCGACATGGTGGGCGTGGTCATCGTCGTCGTCGTTGTCGTCATCCTGGGGCTCAACCTTGGGTCTTGAGGATTGATATCGCAAATTTATAATTATTCTTGGTTCGATAAGCGAATCTTATGCTCTACCATGCCGGCCATGGAGCTCCACGCCCTGCAGGTTTTTGCCACCGTCGTCGGTGAGCGCAGTTTTTCACGCGCCGCCGAAAAACTCTTCCGCACCCAGCCGGCCATCTCGCTGGCGGTGCAACGGCTGGAAAGCGAGCTGGGCGAAAAACTGATAGATCGCGGCGCCAGGGAGCTGGTGCCGACCGACACCGGTCGCACCGTGCTCGATTTCGCCCGGCGCTTCCGCAACCTCGAAGATGAGCTGGAAGGCGCCCTGGCCGAGCTGCGCGACAAGTCGTCCGGCCGACTCATCATCGGCGCCAACGAATCGTCGACGCTCTATCTCCTGCCCTACATCCAGCGCTACCGCGGCCGCTTCCCCAAGATCAAGGTCCAGGTTCGCAGAAGCCAGTCGAGCCGCATCCCTGTCGAGCTGCTGGAGGGCGATCTCGAGCTCGGCGTCGCCAGCTACGATCCCGGCGACGATCGCCTGGTGGCCAAGGTCATCTACACCGACGCGCTGGCCTTTATCGTCTCGCCCAAGCACCGCTTCGCCAGGCGCCGCGCGGTCTCGATCAGCGAGCTCGGCGAGGAGACCTTCATCGCCCACAACGTCATCTCCCCCTACCGCGAGGTGGTGGTGCGCGAGTTCCGCCGCCACAAGGTCCCCTTGCGGATGGACGTCGAGATGCCGACGCTGGAGACGATCCGCCGGCTGGTCCAGAACGGGGAAGGGGTCGCCTTCCTGCCCCGCATGTGCGTGCGCCAGGACGTCGAAAGCGGCGTGGTGCGCGAGGTGAACGTCAAGGAGCTGCACGTCGAACGCAAGGTCCGGCTGCTCTACGCCAAGGCCCGCACGCTCAGCCACGCCGCCCGCGCCTTCCTGGAACTGGTCCAGCAGGGCGAGGCGCTCTAGCGCCGGGCCCTACGGCAGAGCTTCGAGCCTTGCGCTGGCGCCAGGGGTCTGCCGCCCACGGCGCCCCGGCGCCCCAGCCCAGGTTGTAGGCTGAGGTGCGCGGCGATTTCGCCGCGCGGCTTCGACGGCGGAGCTATAGTGGAGGTGTTACGTGAGCGGTTCGTTTACGACTGTTACGGCGCCGGTCCCCACGACGGTCAAGGATGCAGCAGCCTGGGCCGCGCGCATGGCGGCCCGCCGTGGGCATGCCGGCCCACGCCCGTCGAGCGGCGCCCGCCGGTATGGAATTGCGCTGCGCCGCTTCGCAGGGCCGGCGGCCTACCGAAACCAGGTGAGCCATCTGCGCGTGGCGCACCTGACCGACTTGCACGTCGGCCGGATTACGCCGTTCGAGGTGCAGCGCGCGGCGGTGGAAATGACCAACGCCGAGCACCCCGACCTGGTGCTGCTCTCTGGCGACTTCGTCTGCCACAGCCAGCTCTACCTCGATCAGCTGGCCGAGGTGATCCGCTTGTTCCAGGCGCCCGTCATCGCGGTGCTCGGCAACCACGACTACTGGTCCGGCGCCGACGAGGTTCAGCACGCGCTCGAGCGGGGCGGCGCCGAGGTGCTGCGCAATCGGCACACGACGGTCACTCTCCGCGGCGAGAGGCTGCAGGTGGTCGGCCTCGACGACGCGTACACGGGCCACGCGCAGCGCGACGCCGCCGTCAAAGGGCTGCGCACCGACCTGCCCTCCATCGCGCTGTCACACATCGCCGAGGAGGCCGACGGTCTGTGGCTTCATGGGATCCCCCTGGTCTTGTCGGGGCACACGCACGGCGGGCAGGTCACGCTGGCGCGGCTCCACGAGCTGGCGGTCGGGATGATCGCCGGCCACCGCTACGTGCACGGCCTCTACGGCTCGCGCGACCACGCCGGCGCGCAGGGCGAGCCGGCCGGCGCGGTTTACGTCGGTGCCGGAATCGGCGCCGCGGTGGTGCCGTTTCGCTTCGGTGATCGTGGCAAGCGCGAGGTGACGATGTTCGAGCTCGGCTGCGCGCCGGGCGACTTCGTCGAGCACCACTCCGAGCAGGCGCCGATGCAGGGCCGTCAACCGACGCAGGCCACCATGGACCGGCGCGCCGCCGCCGTCGTCCGCAAGCGGCTCCGTCGGGAAAAACGCCTCGTTCGTCCCTGACCGGGGGCGCGACCCGAGCCTGGGGGCCGCGGCCGCGGCGCCGACCAGGCGGGGGGCAAGCTCATCCGCCCTTGCGTCGCGGCGGGCGGTTGTCATATTTCGCGCCATGCCAAAGTACACACTCCCAGAGCTGGCCTACGACTACGGCGCCCTCGAGCCGCACGTCTCGGGCAAGATCATGCAACTCCATCACGACAAGCATCATCAGGCCTACGTCACCGGCGCCAACACCGCCGCCGAAGGGCTGGCCGAGGCGCGCGCCAAGAACGACTTCGCGAAGATCGCGGCGCTCGAGAAGGCGCTGGCGTTTCACACCTCCGGCCACGTCCTGCACGCGCTCTTCTGGCAGAACCTGGCGCCCAAGGCGGGCGGCGAGCCGACCGGTCCGCTCGCCGAGCAGATCAAACAGGACTTCGGCGGGTTCACCCCGTTCCGTGCCCAGCTCACCAACGCGGCGATGACGCTCATGGGGTCGGGATGGGCGGCGCTCACCTGGGAGCCAGTCGCCAAACGATTGGTAACGACGCAAATCTACGATCACCAGAGCAACGTCAATCAGGGCGGCATCCCGCTTCTGGTGCTCGACGCCTGGGAGCACGCGTTCTATTTACAGTACGGCCCCGACAAGAAGAGCTTCTTCGAGGCGGTCTGGAATATTTGGAATTGGATCGACGTTGCGCAGCGGTTCGAAAAGGTGCGCGGCCTCGACCTCTCCTTGCGGGGCGCAACCGACGCCTGAACAAACTCGCAATAGACGCCGGCAAGTAACTCCTTTAAGCTGCGCCGCACCTTCTAGAACTTCTGCGACTCCATCATATCTCAGCCCCGCCGAGAATTGGCCAGCTTACTGGTACTGGCCCGTGGCCCTTATTCGAACGGCTTGAGGTAAGAATCCTGATCAATAACAAAAAGCCCTACCAAATACGTAGGCATAGAGAGACCCCACACACAGGGGCGTGAATACAAATTTCCCGTCATCTATTCGAGATCTGAAAGAGCGAGTACAGAAAGACAGGCCAGTAGGTTCTTTAATGTCCTGCAACGGCAAAAGTCCACGTTGCCCGCAACTCAGGATTCCTTTAGGAGCGGGGGGCCATCTCTCCCGAACATCGGCAAATTCCGGCAGATCCTTCTTGGCGACTGGATAGGAAGGCGGCAAACCGAGCTTCTCGAAATTCTTGTACTGGCCCTTCTGCAAAATACGAAAATCCAGATGCGGTCCCGTGGCAAGACCTGTGCTTCCAACCAAGCCGATCGTCTTTCCCGATTTCAACATGCTCGCCCGCGCG